>NZ_JAQJCH010000050.1:0-518 GCF_030182525.1 Rhizobium pantanalense | reverse complement strand
CTCAATGCTCCCATCGATGGTGTGATTTCGGGGGAACCAGCAAAGGTTGGCGTTCCTGTCAAAGCCGGCGACAATCTCGTCGAAATCAGTAATCCTCGCGTGAACCGCGCGGTTCTGGCGTCCCTTGAGGCCGAGCGCAATACCGCCCTTGATCGTGTCACAGCTTTGAAAAAGGAACGCGACGACCTCACGCAGCTTCGTGATCAGCTGGGAAAGCGTCTGGAAATCTTCAAGCAGGCTACGATTTCGAACCTTGAGCGCGAAGTGGAGATCTTGCGCAAGAGGGTCGAGGTTTCGCAAGCGCAAGATCTCGCCGCCCAAGTCGATCTCGATCGCCGGAAGGACCTGGAATCCAAGGGGATACTCACCCAGCGGATGGTGGAGGCCGCACGCGCTGCCGGGGCGGCGACCGGAGGCGAGGTGGAAGTGAGCAACTTGACTGTCGATCAATTGCAGCAACGACTGAACGCCGTTCGACAGGGTATTTTTGTCTTCGGAGATGGACAGAACGACGTACC
>NZ_JAQJCH010000049.1:0-522 GCF_030182525.1 Rhizobium pantanalense | reverse complement strand
GAGCCTGATCATAGCGTTTTGGAGTTCGGGCGGTACTCCAAAGACACATCTTTTCCCGCTGTTTTGTGAATAAGCCAGTATGGCGGTGGACACAAAACATTTCCTGTCCGCTACTTTAGAACGTTAGGTGACGTCATTTTGCGGCGTTCGCCCTATCCTGCATCGTATTAAGAAATGCAGCTATAGCGTGTACGGTGCCGAAGATAAGCCTAGCGATATTCCGCTTCCTCGCTCACTGACTCGCTACGCTCGGTCGTTCGGCTGCGGCGAGCGGTGTCTGCTCACTCAAAAGCGGAGATGCGGTTATCCACAGAATCAGGGGATAAAGCCAAAAGAAACATGTGAGCAAAAAACGAGAACCCGGAAAAAGCTGCGCCGTTGGCGTTTTTCCATAGGCTCCGCCCCCCTGACGAGCATCATAAAAATCGACGCTCAAGTCAGAGGTGGCGAAACCCGACAGGACTATAAAGATACCAGGCGTTTCCCCCTGGAAGCTCCCTCGTGCGCTCTCCTGTTCCGACC
>NZ_JAQJCH010000048.1:0-529 GCF_030182525.1 Rhizobium pantanalense | reverse complement strand
AAGTTGCGCTTTGCCGACCTGGTGGTTATGGCGGGGTGGCTGCACCCGTTCCCTTTCCGAACACGGCCGTGAAACGCCCCTGCGCCCATGGTACTTCGTCTTAAGACGCGGGAGAGTAGGTCGCTGCCAGGTCTGCTAATCGCAACTTCACGCTAAATCGATGAAATCGATTTATGCCTCGCTAAATTGCTCAGCAATTTATGCCGCACAAAATCTTCTCGTCACACTCTGAAATACGGCCAGGCCGTGTTACAATAGGCCGCTAACGCGGCCTTTGTCGCTTCTGATAACGACTTCTTCTTCGAGAACCTGGAATAACAGGCATCTCGAAAGCAGGTGCGCTCCAAAAGGTGCCCACCTAACACACGATAAACCGCTCTGCGGTTTACGTGGATGACGCAAGCCCAAGGCTTGCTACTCGCGACAAATCGCTCCGCGATTTGCGCTGGCGCGGGGTGGAGCAGCCCGGTAGCTCGTCAGGCTCATAACCTGAAGGCCGCAGGTTCAAATCCTGCCCCCGCAACCAATT
>NZ_JAQJCH010000047.1:0-538 GCF_030182525.1 Rhizobium pantanalense | reverse complement strand
GGAGGCATCGTCATTCAGGGAGGAAACCAGCCTTGCCAGCTCTTCCTGCGTCGTCTCCGCCGGCAGCGTGTGCTGGACCGACTTGAAGCCGCATTCCTTCGCCATCTTGCTCTTGGAGTTCACATAGGCGTGGCTGGCCGGATCGTCGCCGACGATGATGACCGCAAGCCCGGTCTTCACACCGGCCTCCGCCTCAAGTCCAGCCGCTGCAGCCTTCACAGCCTCGATCACCGAAGCTGCTGCTCGTTTCCCATCGATCACGGTTGCGAGTGCCATCACTCACCCCATGCGCTCGGAGGCATAGGAGCCCGGGCTTGCCGGGAAGACGACGGTGCGGTTGCCGTTCAAGAAGGTGCGATAGTGGATATGCGCATGGATGGCGCGCGCCAGTACCTGGCTCTCCACATCGCGGCCGATCGAGACATAGTCCTCGGCCGACTGCGCATGGGTGATGCGCGCCGTGTCCTGCTCGATGATCGGACCTTCGTCGAGATCGGCCGTCACATAATGCGCCGTCGCCCCGATCAGCTTCACCCCG
>NZ_JAQJCH010000046.1:0-551 GCF_030182525.1 Rhizobium pantanalense | reverse complement strand
TTTCTAAATGGCGCTTGGGATGATCTTTCTTCAGATTCTTCTTCCAACGATAATAAGACGAGCGAGAGATACCTAAATGAATACAGATATCCTGCACGGTCATTGTGCTGTGCAATTCTTCTACAAGTTCGACTGACGTTTGGCTATCAACTTCCTTTCCAATTCGTTGTACTTTTTTAACACTTCATTCTGTTGTCTCAGATATCGATTCTCTGCCTGCAGTTTCTCTAATTCGGAAGAATACTCCGGACCTTTTCCATAAGTGTATTGCTTACCAACAGGCTGTTCAAATCGATGTGTATCACCAGCCTTATACCATCTGACCCATGTCTTAATCTGCGTATTATTTTTGATATTCAACTCCTGCATGATCTCTTTCATAGGTACGCCTGCCAATCTCATTTCTACAGCCTTCTGTTTCACTTCAAGCGGATAACTCACTCTTGTCCCCATAGAAAAAACACCTCCAAGTCTAATTTCGGATAACAATCATCCGTATTCAAACTTGAAGGTGTTTTTATTTGTCTCATCTTATGGGGTCAGTCCCCATG
>NZ_JAQJCH010000045.1:0-605 GCF_030182525.1 Rhizobium pantanalense | reverse complement strand
GATGGCACCTCGCGCTTCTCGATCGGCAAGGACAAGATCCATCACTATATGGGCTGCTCGACCTTCGCCAATTATACCGTGCTGCCGGAGATTGCCGTTGCCAAGGTCAATCCCGACGCCCCCTTCGACAAGATCTGCTACATCGGCTGCGGTGTGACGACAGGCATCGGTGCGGTCATCAACACCGCCAAGGTGGAGATGGGCGCAACGGCAATCGTCTTCGGCCTCGGCGGCATCGGTTTGAACGTCATCCAGGGCTTGCGGCTTGCCGGTGCCGACATGATCATCGGTGTCGATCTCAACAATGACAAGAAGGCCTGGGGCGAGCGCTTCGGCATGACGCATTTCGTCAATCCGAAGGAGGTCGGCGACGACATCGTGCCCTATCTCGTCAACATGACGAAGCGCGGGGCCGACCAGATCGGCGGCGCCGACTATACCTTCGACTGCACCGGCAATACCAAGGTGATGCGTCAGGCTCTCGAAGCCTCGCATCGCGGCTGGGGCAAATCCGTCGTCATCGGCGTTGCCGGCGCCGGCCAGGAGATCTCGACGCGTCCGTTCCAGCTGGTGACGGGCCGCTCGTGGATGGGCACGGCCTTCGG
>NZ_JAQJCH010000044.1:0-654 GCF_030182525.1 Rhizobium pantanalense | reverse complement strand
CCGTGACAGCAAGGATAAAAATTCTCCCTGCGGAAATTGAGCAGGGAGGGTGAAAATAACTACCTATCACTTACGTTTGAGTTTTGAACTCAGGATGAATATGCATTTGGTCGTGTTGAATTTGCAAGGATCGACAGCGACTTTATGGTTGGCAATGGAGCAATGCAGGATAGACAATCATGGTCAGAACGTTAACACGTAGCCCCTGATTGTCCGCCTGCCGCTAGCTCAATTTGAAAACATGGCCATGATTCGGCGCTGAATATCACCGTCTTTGTTGACCAGTGTTTTAGTGACAAACGCTGCATGGTTTTTCGTAGTGTTGTATCCCTTCCAGACTTCATGTGGATCGAGGGCATACGCACAAACCTTACCAGCAACGGGGATTCTAACTAATGCATTTTTTGATTCTAAGTAATTGAGCCACCGAATAATTGTGCTTCTGCTAACTCCAAGTTTTTCAGCTAGGAATTGCTGATCCGCAACGACAGCGCCACACGTAGGATCGATATGCTCCGCTAAAAATGAGTACAGCTTCAGTGCTGATATGCCTTGGCTATCCTTCAGCAGCTCTCGAACACGTTCCCAACCTTTTGGGGATACCTGTGTAAACCTTGAATTTTTCTTTGCTTCTTCGAGATCCTCGGTGTTTTT
>NZ_JAQJCH010000043.1:0-656 GCF_030182525.1 Rhizobium pantanalense | reverse complement strand
GCATTGGCCTGATCGACCTTGAAAAAGGCGATGGAGGCCTGCAGCTCCTCCGCCTGGGCGGCGAGCTCCTCCGACGTTGCCGACATTTCTTCCGATGCACCGGCATTCTGCTGCGTCACCTTGTCGAGCTGCTGGATCGCCTCGTTGATCTGCGATGCGCCGATATCCTGCTCGCGGCAGGCAGCCGAGATTTCGGCGACCAGTTCGGCGGTCTTGCGGATATCGGGAACGAGACGCGAGAGCATGTCGCCGGCTTCGGTCGCGACCGTGACGGTCTCGCCGGACAGGCTGGAGATCTCGGCGGCCGCTGCCTGGCTGCGTTCCGCCAGCTTGCGCACTTCGGAGGCGACGACGGCAAAGCCGCGGCCGTGCTCGCCGGCGCGTGCGGCCTCGACGGCGGCATTGAGGGCGAGCAGGTCGGTCTGACGAGCGATCTCCTGCACGATGGAGATCTTCTCGGCGATGGTGCGCATGGCGTTGACGGCGCGGTCGACGGCCTGGCCGCTGATCTCGGCATCCTTGGCGGACTGGCGGGCGATCTTTTCCGTCTGGGCAGCGTTATCGGCATTCTGCTTGATGTTGGCGGCCATCTCTTCCATCGAGGCGGAAGCTTCTTCGGCAGAAGAGGCCTGTTCGGTGGCACCTTGAGACAGCTG
>NZ_JAQJCH010000042.1:0-713 GCF_030182525.1 Rhizobium pantanalense | reverse complement strand
ATCTCGACTCTTTAGTTTAGAAAGAGCCAATCGTTCCCTCATCAAAACCACTGATTCCGGGTCTTCCAACAACAGCTGCATATCATTTTCCGTAATAAGATACTTAGCTTGGATGGTTCCACCGCCAGTATCCGACGCGGTAGGAATTTTCACGCGCGATACAGGCAGGTAAAACTTATTTTCCAGAACATCAATGACAGCCGCTAGCTTAGTTACTTCGTAGTCTGCTTCAATCCGATTCCCCGCGCTTGTAACGCACTTACCTTCACACATGGCCGCAAAAACAATAGCTTGAGAGTCACACATGTCATGGATAAGAGACAGCATAAACGGAGAGTGATTGAACAGATTTGAAAGCTTACGGCGGGAGATGGAAGAAGGATAATCGACAGTTACTTTAGTCATGATTCACCCCCACGCCACGAAAAATAGCGGACAGAACCTTGCGGAACGTGAAGGAGGTATAGCTGACATCCCCCTGATGAGGGATCGAGATTTCATTACACATTTTGGCACCTTGACCTTGCGGTCCGTGAAGAAAATTAAGGTTATTTGCTAACGGTGCATGAGCTGGTTAGGCTCGCAAACTGGTTAGGTCTGCCGTTGCGCCTATTCTAACACGATCATCATATTGAAGAGCAATTAGTGGGCTGATGAATAGAGAATTTTTGACACAAAAAAACCCGCCTCTTCACGATTAGCGGGTTCTATTG
>NZ_JAQJCH010000041.1:0-780 GCF_030182525.1 Rhizobium pantanalense | reverse complement strand
TAAAGGAGCCTTGGATGGAAAATGCACTGATATTGATCGTGGAAGACGAGCCGGAAATCTCCGATATTCTCGAACGCTATTTTGAGCGCGAGGGATTTCGTGTGCTGACGGCCTCGGATGGCGAGATCGGGCTTTCCCATCATCAGAGGCTGCGGCCCGATCTTGTGGTCCTCGATGTGAAACTGCCGAAACTTGACGGCCACACGGTGCTTGCCACCATCCGCCAAAGGGGCAATACGCCGGTTATCATGGTCACGGCACTCGCCGACGACCTCGACAAGCTGCATGGGCTGCGCTCCGGCGCCGACGATTATGTGGTCAAGCCGTTCAACCCTGTCGAGGTGGTCGCCCGGGCGAGGGCCGTCTTGCGACGGGCGACCGGAAGTGCTGCGAATAAGGTGCTGAGGGTCGGCAGGCTTGCAATCGATCCGATCGCGCACATGGCAGTGGTGGAGGACGGCGAAGCCCGCATTCCGTTGAACCTGACCCGCACCGAATTCCGCATCCTCGAATATATGGCTGGTTTCCCGAACAGGGCCTTCGAGCGCAGCGAGATCGTCGATGCCTGTCTTCCCGAAGGCGATGCGCTCGACCGCACCGTGGACAGTCACATGAGCAAGCTTCGCAAGAAGCTCGATGCCGCCGGTGTCGGCGATCTCCTCAACGGCGTTCGGGGAGTGGGTTACCGCCTTGGCGATTTCGGTTAGCAACAGCCTCAACAGGCAGATCATCTGGTCGACCACCATCGTCGCATTCGTCGCCCTGTCCGTGATGTTCTTT
>NZ_JAQJCH010000005.1:0-362208 GCF_030182525.1 Rhizobium pantanalense | reverse complement strand
CTCGATCAGCACTTCGCCGGCTCTTGGCCCCTCCAGCTGAACCGTCATCACCTCAAGCGGCTTGCCTGCCGCAACCGCGACCGCTGCTCTTACGTCCATGATCTCGTCCCTTCCTGCTATGATTTGGTCCGCGCGACATTGGCATGGGCGCACGGGGCGGCTCAAGCCAAAATCAGACACTTAGCGTCGCAATTATCATGTTTTGGCCGAGCAATCGCCACACAGCTTTTTCCATATGGACGCGATGGCGAAGCTTCTCGGTCAGGCGAATTCCATGATCACGGCGTCGACGGCGAGGCTTTCGCCCGGCTTGGCGTTGATCTTGCCGATGACCAGATCGCGTTCGGCGCGCAGGACATTTTCCATCTTCATCGCTTCGACAATGGCCAGTGTTTCGCCTGCCTTGACCTCCTGTCCCTCAGCAACAGCAATCGCCACGACCAGGCCCGGCATGGGGCAGAGCAGCAGCTTCGAGGTATCCGGCGGCAATTTGACCGGCATCAGCTTGTCGAGTTCAGCCTGACGCGGCGTGAACACCCTGGTCCGGACGGAAATACCCTGCCAATCGATGCGCAGACCATTGAGCACGGTGCGGATCTGGGCTGTCAGCTTGCGGCCGCCGACCGTGCCAGCCCATACCGGATCGCCGGGACGCCAGTCGGTTGCGACAGTTACGGTTTGGGCGCCGATCTGCATGTCCATCTCGAAGGGAATGATCACCACGCCTTCAAGCAATGTCACAGGCAGATAGGCGGCACCAAGCTTGACGACCCAGCTCTCCCGCAGTGGCGCGGCGGCTGGACGCAGCCGGTCGGCACAGCGTTCGCGGCGGTTGGATTCGATCAGGCTGCAGGAAAGGGCGATTGCCGACAGCAAAGCGGTTTGCTCCTCGTCCGGCGTCACCGGCGCGAAGCCATCGGGATATTCTTCGGCAATGAAGCCCGTGGAGAGGCGGCCTTCGCGCCAGCGCGGATGCTTCATCAGAGCCGAGAGGAACGGCATATTGTGCTCGATGCCATCGACGACAAAACCATCCAAAGCTTCGCCCATCGCTTCGATTGCCTCCAGCCTCGTCGGAGCCCAGGTGCAGAGCTTGGCGATCATCGGATCGTAATACATAGAGATTTCCGCGCCCTCGAAGACGCCGGTGTCGTTGCGCACGACCGATGTCTCCGTCTTGCCTTCGCGCGGCGGACGATAGCGCGTCAGACGGCCGATCGAGGGCAGGAAGTTGCGATAGGGATCCTCCGCATACAAGCGGCTTTCGATCGCCCAACCGTTGAGCTTGATATCCGCCTGCTTGAACGGCAGTTTTTCGCCCGCTGCAACGCGGATCATCTGCTCGACGAGATCGACGCCGGTCACCAGCTCTGTTACCGGATGCTCGACCTGCAGGCGGGTATTCATTTCGAGGAAATAGAAGTTTTTGTCGCGATCGACGATGAATTCGACCGTGCCGGCGCTTTGATAATCGACGGCCTTGGCGAGCGCCACGGATTGCTCGCCCATGGCCTTGCGCGTTGCTTCATCAAGGAACGGCGAGGGAGCTTCTTCGACGACCTTCTGGTTCCGGCGCTGGATTGAGCATTCGCGCTCGCCGAGATAGACGACATTTCCGTGAGCGTCGGCCAACACCTGGATCTCGATGTGCCTGGGATCGACGACGAATTTCTCGATGAAGACGCGGTCGTCGCCGAAAGAGCTTTTCGCCTCCGAACGGGCGCGCTCGAAACCATCGCGCACCTCATCCTTGCTCCAGGCGATGCGCATACCTTTGCCGCCGCCGCCGGCGGATGCCTTGATCATGACGGGATAGCCGATCTCGGCAGCGATCCTTTCGGCATGATCGGCATCATCGATGATGCCGAGATAGCCCGGAACCGTGGAGACCTTGGCGGCATTGGCGAATTTTTTCGATTCGATCTTGTCGCCCATGGCTTCGATCGCCTTTGGCTTCGGGCCGATGAAAACGATACCTTCCTTCTCCAGCGCCGCACAGAAGGAGGCGCGCTCGGACAGGAAGCCATAACCCGGATGAACTGCCTCGGCTCCGGTCTCCTTGCAGGCAGCGATGATCTTGTCAGCGACGAGATAGCTTTCGGCTGCGGGAGCTGGGCCGATATGCACGGATTCATCGGCCATTTCGACATGCAATGCGTCCCGATCCGCATCCGAGTAGACGGCGACCGTGAGGATGCCCATTCGTCGCGCGGTCTTGATGACGCGGCAGGCGATCTCGCCGCGATTGGCGATCAGGATTTTCTTGAACATGCAATCTCCGCCCAAATACTCTATTCAGTCAGTGTTTTATCCATAAATTGCGTGCCCGGTCCATGCGCAAGATGTCTGCGCTCACGCGGTTTTTTCCAATCTCGATTGAACGCGTTCCCGCCAGATGATGAAGAGGCCGGAGCCGACGATGATTGATATGCCGATCCATTTGGAAAGATTGGGGAAATCGCCGAAGATCGCGTAGCCGAGGACGGTGGCGGAAATGATCTCGAAATATTGGAATGGAGCGAGCAGGGACAAGGGCGCCAGCCGGAAGGCTCTGACGACGAGCATATGCGCGTAGCCCGATATCGAACCGAGAATCAGCAGAAGCGCCAGTCCCAGCATCGAGCCGGGCAGGGACGGCTCAAAATCCACAATACCGGCAGAGGAGCCGGCAAACAGAGCTACGGCCATGAACATAGTGCCGCCAAGACCCGCCATGATCTGCATCGTCAGCGGCGAGTCCGCCTCGCCGACGGCGCGGTTCATGAAAAGATACAGCGCATAGAGAAATGCACAGGCGACCGGCAGCAGCGCCTTCAATCCGAATATCGCAAAACTCGGCTGAATGACGATCATCGCGCAGCTGAAGCCGATAACGATCGCCAGCCATCGCCGCCAGCCGACTTTATCGCCAAGAAACAAGGCGGAAAGCGCCGTCAGCATGAACGGTTCGACGAAATAGATGGCGAAGACATCGGCAAGCGGCATGTATTTGACCGCTGCGAAGAAGAGCAGACTGGCAGCGCCGTGCAGCGCGCCCCGCAGCAGGTTCATCCAGGGGCGCTTTGCCGAAAAGGCCGACCGTCCGGCCCCCGTCGCCAGCAGCGGCAGCATGCAGACAAGCTGGAAGAAGAAGCGATAGAAGGTCACCTGGCCCGGCGACATGCCTTCGAAGCTCGCCATGTATTTGGCGATCGCATCCATCGTCGGCAACAGGATCATGGCGCTTGCCATGATCGTCATGCCTCTAAGCGGATTTTGCTGTGTGGAAACGGCGGAAGAAACGGACATGCACGAACATCAAACACAGGAAAAGCATGCAATCAAGGCGCGATCAGGCGTGAGCTGCAAGTCTGGCGGACAGCCAGCGGAAAGTGTCAGACTTTTCCAATTGGGACAGATCGCCATGGCGAGATGACGCCCTTAGACCTATCTGGAGCTTTGGAAACAGCTAAAACATGAATGCGCGGCACAAAATTGCCGGCGCAACCAGGAAAGGGATCGCACCGATGTTCAAACCAGAACAAGAGACGACCGTTTTTTCGGATGAAGGCGGAGATACGCTTGGAGGGCGCTTGTCCATGGCGCGCGATGCCGCGGGAATTAGTCTCGAAACGCTGGCCGGACAGCTTGGCGTCAGCGAGGAGACCATGCTCGCGTGGGAATCCGATCGCGCCGAACCCAATCCCTCCGCGCTGGCGAAGATGTCGGCTCTTTTCGATGTTTCTCAGGCATGGTTGATGACCGGATCGGGTGATGGACCCGGAGAGGACAGCGATGAGCGCGCCCTGGAAGCCGTCAGGAACGAGCTTTCGCGGCTGCGGACGGCCTATCAGGAGATCGGTCGGCTGATCGAGACGACGACAAACCAGCTCGAACGCCTCGACCATCAGATCAGGCTACGCAATCTCAGCAAGGATGTGGCGCATTGAGCGTGGCGCCCTTTAACGTTCATGGCGTTGCGCTTAACTTCTCTTGAGCGGTTCAGCTTTTAATGGAATCCCCGAACCGCTCTATCTCTTTGTTTTCTTGCAATTCCGGACGGAAAACCGCTACGCACTTTTCCTGGAATTGCCCTAGCTGAGACGGGCAATGGTATCGTCGAGATTATCGATTGCGAGCTGTTCGCGGGCGATCATGCCGTCAAGATCGATATCCTGGCCAGCCCCTTTTGTATCTGCGTCCTGCATCTTCATCGCCAGCAGTTCATTGCGATGGGCGATCTTTTCGCCTCTGATTTTGATAAGCTTCAAGCGAAAATCATCATTCATCTCCAATCCCTCCGTTGGAATGAGTTATCCGCTGTTTCGAGCTGTCATTCGTTTTCCCGGCTCGTATCCCTCAATCTCACTCGTGTCCGCGGCCACGATAGGTGGTTGGAACGCCGGCTTTCTCATGGCATTGCGCCAGGGTTTCCAGCCATTCCGCCAATCCTTCCGGGACTTTGGCATTTCCAGCTTCCAGCGCCTCTACCCATGACAGGTCGCATTGCAGAGCGCTCGCCAGATTGATGGGCGTCCAGCGTATATGCAAAAGGCATTCTGAAAAGCGTTCCGGCGTCATCCATCTTCCCCACATGTCTGAAGAAGTTCACGGTGCCAGAGAGGGGCGCGAAGTCAAGTGACCATGGAAATACGACGCTGTTCCGGCCCATCAGGGTAGGTGAACTACCTCTTGGCATAATTTCGTGAGCAACTTGTTTGGGTAACGGGGCAGCATCGCATATTCCCGACGCTTTGATCGGTTCACATGTCGTCAGCGGGCGGACGTGGCATGTCAGATAATGTCATGCTGAAACAAGTGTTGGCTAGGTATTGTTTCAAAAACAAAAAACCCGGCCAAAGCCGGGTTTTTGGTGCGGTCGAGAAGACTCGAACTTCCACGGGTTGCCCCACAGCGACCTCAACGCTGCGCGTCTACCAATTCCGCCACGACCGCATCGTGGTAGGCCAGATTGCTCCGGCGCGGCTGCATGTAGCAAAAGCATTCGGGGGGCACAAGAGCGATATGTCAGTTTTTTTAAATTCCTTCACAGCTCGCCCGATCGAGCTGGTCCGGATGCGGCGGAAACGCCTTACCTGTTTGAATTCCCGCCCGAATAGCGCCATATGTGGACAACCCGTCGGCACGCAGGTTTTCCACATATGCGGCCGGCGCGGCGCGCAAAGGACTGCCATATGCTTCGCACCGAACTTTCTTATCAAATGTTTCCCGTTCAAGGCACTCCGCCCGTCCGCTGGCGGATCAGCGACGGCCTCGTGCCATATGAAGAGGCCGTGGGCACGATGGAGGCGGAAGTGGCCGCGATTGCCGAGGGGCGGGCGCCTGAACTCGTATGGCTGGTCGAGCATCCGCCACTCTATACCGCGGGCACCAGCGCCAATGCTGCCGATCTGATCGAGCCGGATCGATTCCCGGTCTTTGCGACCGGACGCGGCGGCGAATATACCTATCACGGGCCAGGTCAGCGCGTGGCCTATGTCATGCTGGACCTGAAGTGTCGGCAGCAGGATATCCGCGCCTTCGTCGGCGCGCTCGAGGAGGTCATCATTCGCACGCTTGATTCGATGAATGTGCGCGGCGAGAGACACGAAGATCGGGTTGGCGTCTGGGTCAGGCGTCCGGAAAAGCCCACTCTGGCTGACGGCACCGTGGCGGAGGACAAAATTGCAGCCCTCGGCATCCGCGTGCGCAAATGGGTGACGTTTCATGGCCTTTCGCTGAACGTCGACCCCGATCTCGGGCACTTCACCGGCATCATTCCTTGCGGAATCTCGGCTTATGGCGTCACCAGCCTCGTCGATCTCGGCTTGCCGGTCATGATGGCGGATGTCGATATCCGCCTCCGTGAGGCGTTCGAACAAGTCTTCGGCGAAACGATCAATGACGCGTGAAGCCAATCGGTGATCGCCGGAAGGCGATCCAGGACGCTGCGCGGAATTCTGGCGCTAAGCAGGACAGGTCAAACGACCTGTCCGATCTACCGCGAAAAAGCCGCCATCGCTCACAAGGGAAGCTGTTCGGCATCCTCTGCCACGGGCACTTCCAATTCATCCAAAGCGCGCCGTGTCGATTTTTCCAAAAGATCTATTTTGTCTTCTGCCTTGAGAAGATCATGCAGTTTCTGATCGCTCAATATATTGTCGTGATTATCATGCGAGGTCATGCGGGTAACTCCTTGACCTCTGCAGGCGAGAGCGCGTCATCTCTCTCAGCCGATGGCGCCTACGGGTTCGGTAGCCAACGGTGAGGAGAGCTTACCCCCATTTGGGAGCCGTTGCGAATCATTTGGTGCGAAGGTCCGTTTTCACCGCATACCCCGTCGACAGGAAAGTGCCCTGAAAGAAAAATGCCCTGGAAGGGAGAGCATCCAGGGCACAGAGAGGGGAACTGCCCTAATGAAAATAGGGCGATGCGTCTGCACTTCAAGGTCCCAGTTTCAGGATAGGTTGTATCTGTCCCGCAATCGCTCCATTCCTCGCGAAACCGTGATCGCCTTCAGTCTTTGATAGGGTCCTAACGACTTTTTCCCTCCGAGCGGTGGTGATATCGTCGGTCAGGAGTCGGATGCAAGCCACAAGGGTTTTCCCAACCCATTGTGCCGAGACGCTGCACCGGCGTCGTTCCGTTCATCTCATGGCTGGAAATTGCGGATGGGAAAGGTTTCGCAACACACGGAGAAACGGAAGAAACATTCCGAAATTAGAGTTCATTCCCAAACAAAACTGCAGAATGGAGTAAGGACATGAGAGCCGTTTTTGGCGTGACCCGTTATTGGAAGACAGGCTTAAAGGCGTTGCTCCTCCTTACCGTGTCCGTCCTGCCGGTCATGGCGCAGACCGCCGGCAGCAACCAGAATGCTCAGAATTCGGCTTCGAGCTTCAGCTATCGACGCGCGGATCTTGGCAGCGGCTATTCCACCTCGAGCATTCTGAAGATGCCGAACAATTCGTCCTATTTCGTAACGTGCAATTGCGACGACCGGACATTGCAGGACATGACGTGCCCGACCCAATCTTACGCATGCACCTGCGTTCCGCACGCTTATCTGATGTGCCAATAGGAAAGGTGAACGCGCGATATGGCCAAATCGTCTTCAAGGCTATTGCTTGCCATCTTCAGTGTGCTTTGCCTTCCATTCATGGCGTCGGCTCAGCAGGACAACTCGCCGCCGCAAAGCGCCGCTTCGACCTATTCCTTCAGCGTCGGTCTCGTCCGGCCGATATCGGCACCGGCTTTTCGATCTACAGCGCGACATCTGCAACGGCAGATCAACAGTTTCACGTCCAATGCAATTGCCAGGATTTCAGTCTCGCGACCGCAACCTGCCCGGCTCCCCGTTATGAGTGCTATTGCAGCCCAAGCGCATCGCTGACCTGCGAATAGCAGAATCATGCCTGCCAATGTGCCAGATCGAGGCTGCGGTCTCTTTCTACCTCCGGCTGAGCTCAGCGCGCCGGCGAACCGCCATCAAGGATTGTCAATTCCGCCAAACCACTCTTTTTGATGGCTATTTTTGTACAGTTTGCGTTCATGTTCGTCCGCATATGGTGTCTTCCGTCGCCCCCAGATCGCGCGTCGATTGACAATCGATATGGACGATACGATTAATAGTTTCGACATTCGTCATAGAGCGGAGGATATGCCAATGACAAGTCGTGCCATCCTGTTGATGTCTCTTGCGTCTCTCACAGTTGTAGGCTCGATGGGCCTCGCTTCTTCAGCTTCTGCGCTAACCATGAAAGAGTGCAGCGCCAAATACCAGGCGGCCAAGACCGCTGGTACCTTGAACGGCCAGAAGTGGAATGACTTCCGCGCAACGCAGTGCAGTGCGGACGCCAGCGCCACTACGACCACCGCTCCCGCAACCACCGCACCAGCGGCTACGACGCCTGCCAAGCCGGCGAAGACCACCGCGGCAGCCAAGGTCGATGCCAGCGAGCCCGACGCGACGAAGCCGCCGGCAGCCGAACCGGCAAAGCCGACGACGGCTGCTCCGGCTGGCGTAACCTTCCCGGCAAAAGTTGATCCCAAATATGCTACCGAGACGCCCGGCAAGGGCCGCTTCCACACCTGCGTCGACGCATATAACGCCGCCAAGGCCAGCAATTCGCTCGGCGGCCTGAAGTGGATCCAGAAGGGCGGCGGCTATTACAGCCTCTGCAATTCCAAGCTCAAGGGCTGATTGCGAAGCCAAGCGATTACCGAGCGGGCGCCTTTGGGCGCCCGTTTCCTTTCATGACATCAAGCTCGCATCTTTTCCCATTTTTTGACAAGCCGGTCGCGCTTGAGCTTGGAAAGCCGCTGCAGCCAGAAAATGCCGTCCAGCTGGTCGATCTCGTGTTGGATGCAGATGGCCAGAAAGTCGTGCGCCTCTGCTTCATGGTACTCGCCGGCGATATCCCGATAGCGAAAGCGGATCGATTTCGGCCTGACGATCTCTTCCGTCACTCCGGGCATGGAAACGCTGCCTTCCGTATGCCGCATGGTTTCCGGCGACGTCCATAGGATTTCCGGATTGATATAGGTACGCACGCCATCCTCGCGGCTGAGTTCGATCACGACGACGCGCTTAAGGACGCCGATATGCGGGCCGGCGATGCCAACGCCGGGCGCAGCCCGCATCGTATCCAGCAGGTCGTTGACGAGCGCTCGCAGATCGTCGTCGAAGGCGGTGACAGCAGCGCAGGCGGTTCGTAATAGCGGATCAGGAAAGCGGATGATGGGGCGGGCGGACACGGCACTCTTGTGGGACGGAGGACATGGGTAGGTGGCTGCTAGGATAAGGGGAAGATGATGGCAATGCTACCGCCTCGATGGCAGCGCTTTCCCTATGAGCTTTTTCCATCATCCACTTGTTTTTATATCGATTTCAAGCGAACCCTATTAGGGGCGTCGAGCGAGCTCAACGCCTTCGAGCCGAATGACCTCTGCCATTGTTGAAGATACAATCGCCGTATTCCACCATTTCGTACTTCCCCTCGCATTGATTCGCGCATCGCATCGCCGAGGCGTCTGCTGTCTTTATGATCATCGAATTTACGGGAATTTCGTCCTCTCAGGCCTAATGAGCCTGTGTTTTGTCCTGCACTGGCGGGTATGAAACGGCGGCAACCCGTAAAAATTGACTATTACGTAAAAGTCAATATTATCATGGGCAGCAGATAGGGGCGGATTCTTGGTCGACGGATACTATAGCATAACGGAGCTCACTCGGGAATTCGGGGTTTCGACCCGGACATTGAGGTTCTATGAGGACGAAGGCCTCATCCACCCTGAGCGCAGGGGCCGAACGCGCCTGTTTCGCCCGGCCGACCGGCGTCTCATCATGGAAATTCTGCGCGGCCGCCGCATCGGCTTCACGATCGCCGAAATTCGCGAGATCATTCAGGTCTACAAAGAGCCTCCGGGTGAAATCGGCCAGCTGAAGCTGCTGATGAAGCGCGTCGACGAAAAACGCGACGAGTTGCGTCAGAAGCGCAAGGATATCGACGATACGCTGAGCGAACTCGACAATGTCGAGGAAGCCTGCCTCGGCCGTCTGGCTGAAATCGGTGTCGGCACCTGATCCGCAAAATGTTTGCCGATCATCAAAGCCAGCGCCGCGTGCGCTTGCAGTAAAATTCGAATTCGCAGCCGAATCGCGAGAGGAGATGCATCTCTTCACAACGGATGACGAGCAATGTCGTCAAGGCAGCCGCTATGGCCGCCATCGCCAGGAACCAGAGGTTGCCGATCAGCAGGCCGAGGCCCGCGGTCAGCAAGGTATAGCCGAGATAAGTCGGATTGCGGGTGAAGCGAAAGGGGCCCGAGGTCACGAGATGCGCGCTGCAGCGCTGGGTCAGAACGGTCGTGCGGCGTTCCAGCAGCGTTTTGACCGCCCACACATTGAGAGTTACCGCAAAGGCGGTCAACAACGCGCCAACCACCCATGAAACCAGTGCCCAGACGAAGGGCAAAGGCAAGGGATACATCCGCTGCAGATACAGCGCCGCCATGACGGCGAGGCTATAGAGCAGCGGCGGCCACGGAAAACTCAGCGACTTCGAACGATAGGCATTCATAGAATAACCCTGTCATTGCGCTTCATCCGTACATTGTATCGCGATTCGGCTTACACGTTCATCGCTATCTGCTTTGATTGCTCCAGATTCCAATGGTTTAAAAAGATTCTGGGCTTGTAATTTATCGAGTGTGCATTGGCAGAAGCTGCGGCACATGGATTCGCTGCCCGACCGGGTGCAGGAGGCCACGCATTGCCTGATATAGCCGACGCTCGCGTCCTGCGGCGGAGTCGGTGCGACCAGTGACAAAAGATAGACAAGGCCGAACAGCAGCGGCTGGTGAAGCAGATAAAAGATCAGGCTGTGCCGACCGGCGCGGGCAATGAGATTGCGGCCGGGGCCGAATATTGCCAGCCATTTAAGCCAGCCAAGAGATGTCCCCAATTGCGCTACGCCGAGGCCTAACAGGAATGGCGTCAGCCATGGGAAAAGCGGCACATAGTCATTCGAGCGCTGGATGTTTTCCGAAAGCCCCACCCACCAGAGCCAGGGCACGTCGAAAAATGTCGAATGCAGCGATAGAGGCGCAATGACATTGTCGACGACAATGCCAACGGCAAGCAGGATCGCGACAAGAAGCGTGGCTAATGCCGGCAGACGCAAGAATAAGAGCCCGATGAGGCTCGCCGCCGCGATGCTGTGCAGGATGCCGAAGAATATCCATTCGTCGCGCATGCCGATGAAGGTGACGAGGGAGATGGCAGCGGCGGCCGCCACAATCATGCCCAGTCGTCGCCAGTAGGAGCGCCAGCGAATCTGCGGCGTATTGGCAAGCACAAGGCTGACTCCTGCCAGGAACAGGAAGGTGCTGGCGATCGCGCGGGCGTAAAGCTTCAGCCAGCCTGTTTCCGCCGTGCCGGAATCGAGATAGCCGAAAAACTCGAAATCCCAGGTGCAGTGATAGCTTGCCATGGCCAGGAGCGCGATGCCGCGCGCCGTGTCCAGAATGCCGATGCGGGGCGTCTTTTGCGGTGCATCGGCACTCTCGGCGATAGCGACCATTGGCGGGTCCTTCCAGGCATGAACTCAGATCACAGCGCCGCTTCAGACGACGCGGGCATGTCATGGCACATCGCTATCCATAATGGCCAGACGGGCATCGGAAAAAAACTGCCGGCGAACCAGCACAATGATGATGAACATGGTCGTGACCATGAAAACGTAAGGGCTCAGGAACCAACCGAGATAGCCGATGGACAGGAAAATCGCCCTGAGGCCGGCGTTGAAATTGCGCGCCGCGATAATGTTCATGCGTACCACGCGCTCGGCCGCTCTTTCCGCACCCGCGGGATCGAGAAGGACGTCCTCGCGCATCGGCAGCGAACCGAAGAGAATGGTGCAATAGTTGAACAGGCGGTAAGCCCAGCCGAACTTGAAAAAGGCATAGCCGAAGAGGCAGGCAAGCCCGGCCACCTTGATTTCGAAGGCTGTGCGACCACCATTGAGAATGAAGGGCATATCCGAGAAGAAGGCGTTGATCTTATCGGTGGCCCCAAGAAGCGCAAAGCAGCTGCCGATGGCGAAGATCGATGTGGAGGCAAAGAAGCCGGTGCCGTTCTGCAGGCCTGAGAGGATCTGCGTGTCGATCATTTTCAGGTCGCGGCGAAGCGAGTTGTAGATCCATTCGCGGCGACGATCATTCATTGCCCGAGTCAGGCTGATGCGATTGAAGAAGCTGGCGCTGCTGGTGATCCAGTTCAGCGCGACCCAGAGAAAGATGAAAAGGGCGAGGGCGACATAGTCGGCAGTCGTCATAAAGGGAGATTCTCCAGATCAATCCGATGTGGACTGTAGCGCAGCGTGTGGCGCGCGCAATGGCCTTCTGTTTGCTTCCTCGAATGCCTATATGTAATGTCGCTGCCATGAAATCCGATGTCGGCCAATCGCCGTGCAAGCTTGCCCCGATAGCGTAGCCTTGCCGGAAATCGATTTGCCTGGAGGCACCAAAGGTCAATGTTTCTCTCAGTTTTCGATGTGTTCAAGATCGGTGTGGGACCGTCCAGCTCGCACACGATGGGGCCGATGTCGGCCGCGAATCGCTTCCTCGACCTCGTTCTTTCGAACGAATGGCCGCGTCCGTCTTCGAATGTGCATGTCGAGTCGATCAAGGTCAGCCTGCATGGCTCGCTCGCCCACACAGGCATTGGCCACGGCACAGGCAGAGCGGTTATTCTCGGCCTGATGGGCGAGAAGCCTGATAGCGTCGATCCCGATCATATGGATGCCATTGTCGACGAGGTGGAGCGCAGCGGGCGCATCACGCCGCCAGGCCATCCGGCCTATCGATTCCAGCCGAAGACAGATCTCATCTTCGACAAGAAGGTGCCGCTGCCCGGTCATGCCAACGGCATGAGTTTCTCCGCCTTCGACAAGGACGAGCGTCTGCTGGTCAAGCGCATCTATTATTCCGTCGGCGGTGGCTTCGTCGTCACCGATACAGAGCTGGAGCAGATGAAGGCCGACCGAAAAAAGCCTGCCCCGGCCGGCGAGCGTGTTCCGTTCCCCTTCGCCAGCGCCAAGCAGATGCTCGAAATGTCCGAGCGTTCCGGTCTTTCGATTGCGCAGATGAAACGCGCCAATGAAGAGACGCATATGAGCGCCGAAGAGCTGGATGCCGGCCTCGACCGCATCTGGGCGGCCATGAGCAGCTGCATCGATCGCGGCCTCAAGGTCGATGGCATCATGCCTGGCGGCCTGAAGGTACGTCGGCGTGCGCGCGCCATTCATGACAAGCTGCAGGAAGAATGGCGCAGTAACCGCATCAATCCGCTGCTCGCCAACGACTGGCTGAGCGTCTACGCCATGGCCGTCAATGAAGAGAATGCGGCCGGCGGCCGCGTGGTCACCGCGCCGACCAATGGAGCGGCCGGCGTCATCCCGGCAACGATCCGCTATTATCAGCATTTTCACGAGGATTGGGATCAGGATGGCATTCGCAACTATCTTCTGACGGCCGCCGCCGTCGGCGGCATCATCAAGCACAATGCCTCGATCTCGGGCGCCGAGGTCGGCTGTCAGGGCGAGGTGGGCTCGGCGGCCGCGATGGCGGCTGCGGGACTTGCCGCTGTCATGGGAGCGACGCCGGAGCAGATCGAGAATGCCGCGGAAATCGCACTTGAACATCATCTCGGCATGACCTGTGACCCGATCGCCGGCCTGGTCCAGGTGCCATGCATCGAGCGAAATGCTCTCGGCGCGGTCAAGGCGGTTACCGCCGCTTCGCTTGCGATCAAGGGCGACGGCCAGCATTTCGTACCGCTCGACGCCTGCATCGAAACCATGCGCCAGACGGGTCATGATATGAGCGAGAAATACAAGGAAACCTCCACGGGCGGCCTGGCCGTCAATGTCGTGGAGTGCTGAGTGTGGACGCCTGATCTAAAAGCTTGACGCTGCCGGTCAAAAGGACTTCAACGGCATTATGGCTTTGCATCTCATCAAATTGTGCGTCGGCGCGGATTCGCTGGATGATCTGCGCGAATGGGTCTCCGAGCGGGCGATGAACGCCATTGCCGCCGGGCTGGAGCCGCACACGACCCATACGACGCGCATGGTGCCGAAACGGATAGACGAGCTGCTGGATGGCGGCTCGCTTTATTGGGTGATCAAGGGGCAGGTGCAGGCGCGGCAGAAATTGCTTGGCATCGAGACCTTCACCGACGCTGATGGTATTCAGCGCTGCCGGCTTATTCTAGACCCGAGCGTTGTCGAGACGACAGGGCAGCCGAAGCGGCCATTTCAGGGCTGGCGGTACCTGCTGCAAGACGATGTGCCGCGCGATCTCGACAGTCTCGGCGCGGCAGCCGAATTGCCCGCCGATCTACGGCGGGAACTTTCCGAACTCGGATTGCTTTAACGCAGTCGCATCATGATCGGCGCACGGCCGGTCGGAGCGGTGATGTGCAGATGAATATGTGCTTCCGGCTGCGAGTAACGCCAGGCGCGCGCGCCATGGCAAAGCAGGATGCCGATCAAATCTTTCGTCTTGTTACGCGAACGCGAACGGCTAAGACCCAGGTCTGCCAGCCGCATCGCCGCCTCATGCAGCGGATGAAGAGCAAAGCCCTTCTGTTTCATCTTGCCCCCGCCGTCGAGCGAGAAACCGGGAAAGTTCTCGTTCATTGCCATTTCAAAACCCCGTACACGTTACAAACTCAGGGCCGGCCCGTTTGACATTCGGAACCGGAGGATCGGGCGCAACAGAAAGCCCGACCAATCTTCAGATCATGCGGCGCGAAAACACCGGCCACATTCCTATTCCATGCTCGCCCAGCACTTGACGCCGGCTCGCTTGAGCACCTTGCACACATTCACTGCTTCGCTCTGATCTTCGAAACCGCCAAAACGGGCGCGGTAACCGCCATCGAAGGCGACTGCATAGGGCTTGGCCGAGCGCAGCGCCTTGCCACCCTTCGTCTTAGCCGTATCAAGCAGGTCGGTTGCGCCATCCTTACTGGAGGAAACGCCGATCTGCACGACCCAGCCAGTCGGCCCGCGCTCGGCTTTGGTTGCTTTTGCAACCTTCTCTGTCTTTTCGGTCCGCTGCAGCTTTGCGAGCTTCGTATCGCTCTTGGAGGTTGATGCAGTCGTTACGGTATCGATCTCATCCTCATCGGCATTGTCCGACGATCCGGCGGAGGCCGTTTCGTCATAGGCTGGCCGCTTCACGGACTCCGGTTTCGCCGAAAGCAGTGGATTGGAGGAGGAAGATTGCCGCGTTACCGCTGCGAAGGCCGACGCACTGGAAGGATTGGAATCGGCGACTTCGGTCGT
The DNA here is from genome assembly GCF_030182525.1 of Rhizobium pantanalense. NCBI lineage: Bacteria > Pseudomonadati > Pseudomonadota > Alphaproteobacteria > Hyphomicrobiales > Rhizobiaceae > Rhizobium > Rhizobium pantanalense. The sequence goes on along the minus strand of NZ_JAQJCH010000005.1, from coordinate 347,374 downwards.
CCCGTCATTCTTGATCTTTGCGCGGCTGATATCCGCCATGCGTGCGCTGGCTGCCTGCACATTGGGCGTTGCGGCCGGGACCTGTGCGATCACATTGGAATCAATATGCTTTGTCGATGCCTTAGGCAGATAGTCAGCGATCAGCTTGCGCATCTGGTTGTCACGAGCCGGCGTCGAAGCGCCGCCAAGGACGACACCGACGATGGAGCGACCATCGACTTTCACGGAGGTTGCGAGATTATAGCCGGCGGCACGCGTGTAACCGGTCTTGATGCCGTCGACGCCACGCACGGAGCCCACCAGGCGATTGTGACCGAGGATCGTGCGATTGCCCAGCCGGAAGCTCGTTTCGGAGAAGAAACCGTAATATTCCGGGAAATGCTCGCGCAAGGCGATGCCAAGGCGGGCCTGATCGCGCGCCGTCGTCATCTGCGCTGTGTTCGGCAGGCCGTTCGGGTTACGATAGGTCGTGCGCGTCATGCCGAGTGCCCGCGCCTTGTCGTTCATCATCCGGGCAAAGCCTTCCTCCGAACCGCCAAGCATTTCGCCAAGCGCCATTGCGGCGTCATTGGCAGACTTCGTGACGATGCCGAGAATCGCCTCGCGAACAGTCACGGAGCGGCCGGCGCCAATACCGAGCTTGGTGGGAGCCTGTGCTGCAGCGTTCTTCGAAAACACGACGGGGGTATCGAGGGTGATGCGGCCAGCTTCGAGAGCTTCGAAGGTCAGATAGACCGTCATCATCTTGGTCAGCGAGGCCGGATAGTGCAGCGTGTCGGCGTTTTCACTGTAGAGAACATTGCCGGTATTGGCATCGATGACGATGCCCGCATATTTCGGACCGGCCGCGCTCGCGTCAATGACAGTCACCGCGACCGTCGCCGTTGCGATCGAAAAACCAAGAAGCGCTCTCGCCAGAATCTTACCGGTTTGAGACGACGAAACGGAAAGAATGGATCTGGACACTAAATCACTCTCTGCTTGCATTTACATACTCGATTATCCGGCCGCCGCCTCCATGAACGGCCATTCCGTTCGAATGTAGAGGCTTAGCGTTACCAATCGGTTTATGATGAACAGTTGGTTTCAGGTTTCTGCGCCATTTTAGCGGCCGCCCACAGCTGTCGTCGCAGGTACGGCATTATCCACAAGACGCGTTTTGACGAAGTTCTGGACGGCGGCATCCATGGCGCGCCAGTCACCCAGCTGATTGCTGGAAAAGCGATAGAGAACGCTCAAGTCCTTACCGACCTTGATGTCTCTCTGACAATCGCCGCTGGTTGCCAGCGTGGGCGAGGAGGGCAGGAGACAGCGCACGACATAATCGGTCTCGTCAGGCCGCGGCGCCGTCAGAAGGATTTCGTCGTTGTAGCCGGCATCCGCACGAAGCCGATGCGCGGTCAGGCCGAAGGGGCCGGCATAGGCCACCCCATCCATCAGTTGCGAATAGATCGGACCGAGCCGGCCGGACATGTCGTGGGACATCGTGCTCTGGCTGATTTGCAGGAAGATCAGTGAGGACGATTGCGAGATATCGTCGAAACGCATGCGATCGGCTTCGCTATAGCCCTGCATCTGCGGCCAGGTCAGATAAAGATCGACGCGTTCGGCCGTACCGTCCGAACGCTCGCTCGGAAAGCGAATGGTGTTTGCAGCCAGACGCATTGTATCGTCGCCGATCGTGACAGAGATAGGCTTGGTTTCCGTCGTATGCCCTGCAAGCGAAATTTTCTCACCAAGCCAGTGTCCACCAACGGATATGGCGACGGTCAAGGCTGCCAGAACGGCAACACCGGTCGTGAGCCGATAGACAAAGCCGCTCGATATTAGCGGTCTTTCTTCGATCATTGCGGCGGATGACAGAGGAGGAGCCATACTCTTGCCTTCATTTCCTTCCGCTCAGGTCGCCATCATCGACGGCAAAGCCTCGCGGCGCCTGACTTTTTGAGTCTCGTTGGAAATGATGATTGGCGCCACGATGGTTAACCGACGGTTAAATATGTGTCGCAACCCATGCTAATGGCGCACTTAAATTCTCGGGGTATTTTCAGCCTTGGTTTTGGGGCCTAGTTACCAAAGGAAAAAGAGCCGTTCCCTGGGACAGTGGGAACGGCTCAGAGGCACCGGCCTGGACAGAAATCAGGGGACGAGACCGGGCCTCTGACTTTGACCATCGACGCTAGGTCGCCGATGATCCTGTGTGAAGAACGCTTATTTCAAGCTGCCGACCGCGACGGCGCGGCCATCCTGGATCTTGACCCAGCGAGCCGGGTGGTCGGCGGACTGGCGCTTGAGGAAGGTATATTCGGTCTCGGACCAGAGCTTCACCTTGTTGCGCATGTTATCGAGAATGAAATCGCCGCGATCCGTGCGTACCGTCAGCACGGCATGACCTTCGCCGTTCGGCTGCAGCACAACGGTCATGAGCAGATCGGAAGGCGAGAAGCCGGCATCGATGAGCTGCTTGCGCTTCAGAAGCGCAAAATCTTCGCAGTCGCCGGCGGTGGTCGGGATCGCCCACTTTTCCTCGACGCCGTAAAGCTCCATATCGGTCATGGGCTTGATGGTCGTATTGACCGTGTAATTGATCTTCAGGATCGTCTTCCAGCTATCCTGGTTCAGGATCATCGGGCCTGCGTCACCGCCGGCATAGGCGCATTCCCGCGGGTTCTCCTGACAGAACTCATAGTGACCGATCGGAGGAGCGGCGTCGCCTGTTATCGTCATGTTGGCGGGTGCTGCCTGAGCAAGACCGAAGAAGCCAAGAGTGGAAAGCGCCAAAGCGGCAAGCCCGCGAAGTACGATTTGAAAGTTCATGTCCCTGTCCCTGTTCTTATTGGGATCAGAATGACACGCGTGATTTTATCTGACGCAAAATTGCACAGTTAAATTAATGGCTTAGTTGAATCAAATCTGGAGAAAACTCTCATAAAACACGCAGAAAACTTGATTCAAGTTCGCGGCAAATTCGATTAAAATTTGAGGAATTTTGGTATGAAGTGCAGCGAAGCGAGAGTTTGATATCCAGCTGTTTCGGAACGGTTTTCGACAATGAGAATCGTTAACGTCCGGGCGCAAATTTGGGCAGAAACCGTGTTGTATGGACACAGAGCCCACCTCGCGATAGGCCTACCGAGTACTGGAAATGACCGCAAGAACCTCGATCTGTCCCATTTTGGGAAAGCTGGCTAAAAAAATATTTTGATTTTTATTCTCGGCCGTCGCGGCGAAGCCCGTCGGTTGTGCGAATGATCGCGGCAGCCATCTCCACAACAGCCGGCGAGTGGGCCGCGTTCGCAACGACCACCAGTTCCGCCTCTGGCCATGCTTGCGACAATTCCCAGGCGGTTACCAGCGGCGCCTCGAGATCCATCCGGCCCTGAATCATCGTGCAGGGGATACCGGCGAGCCGATGGATGTCGCGCAGGATCTGCCGTTCCTCGAGCCAGCCGAGATGGTGGAAGTAGTGGGTGATGATCCGGGCACGGGCCGTCAGATAGCGAGGATCGGACCACCGAGACGGAAGGGTATTGCGCGGATCGATCAGGATCGAGGCGCCCTCCCATTCGTGCCAGTCTCTTGCAGCTCTCACGTGGATTTCGGGATCTGGGTCAAGTAGGAGGCGATAGTAGGCAGCGACGAGATCACCATCGCAATCCTCTTCGGGCACGGCAGCGCGAAAGCGTGCCCATTGCTCCGGAAAGAAGCGACCGAGACCTTGATAGAGCCAATCGATTTCCGATCGTCTCGTCATGGTAATGCCGACGAGGAGCAAGCCTTCCACTCGTTGCGCATGGGTTTCGGCATAGACGAGCGCAAGTGTGCAGCCCCAGGAATTGCCGAATACGATCCAGCTTTGAACGCCGAGGTGCAACCGCAATTGCTCGATATCGGCAATCGTATGCCATGTCGTGTTGGCCGAGAGATCGATCGCCGGTTCCGACGCATGCGGAAGGCTGCCACCGCAGCCGCGCTGATCGAACTGAATGATTCGATAATAATGCGGGTCAAAATAACGTCGCGTTCCAGCGGAACTTCCTGACCCGGGACCGCCGTGCAGGATAAGGACCGGCCTGCCTTGGCGGTTGCCTGATTGCGTCCAATGAATCCGCTGGCCATCACCGACCTCAAGCAGGCCTTCGTCAAAAGGAATTGTGTCCGGGTAAAGCATTTGCCGTCACGCGTTGAGAAGAAGACAGGCGTCGCTTTTTCGCGACGCCGCGTGACAGGAGGATGACAATATCAGAGAAATTCGCGCAGGTTCTCGCGCGACTGCAGCGAAAGGAATTCGATCGCCACGCCCTCCATGAAATGGCGAACGACGCGGCCACGCATATTGCCGAGGCGCACCGGCGTCCCGATCGTGGGGCGTATTTCGACATCGACCGCGGCACCCGAGAGCGAGAGGTCCATGATGCGGCAGACATATTGCGTACCGTCGTCGAGCGTAAGCTCGCAGCGGGTGTTGCGCGGCGTCAGGCGATCGTGGCGGCGATCTTCCGCCAGGCCAAGTTCGTGCTTGTTGGCAAGCCAGGTCAGTTGGGCGGCAAGCTTTTCGCGTTTCCGCTCGGTCGCATTGATCGACATGGTGAAGCCGCGGCCATCGACGGCAACGACATTGCCCTCGACGCGGCCAAGGTGATCGATATAGGCGACGACGCGCTCGTCGGCGCGCGGACGTCCCAGGCAGGTGACATGAAGGTCGCCCGGCGACATCTCGGTGACTAGGCACTCGAACTCCTCGTAGTTAGCCAGCATCAGGCGACCTTGCATATTGATCGGAACCCGTTGAAAGGTCCGCTGATCATTGCGAACAGCATTGCCTGTCATTTGGTTGGGCCGCGTCGCATGGGCCGGCTGGAATGAGTGCATGAAGCGTCTTGAACCCTATTGCGTCTCCTCCAACTATTAGCCGCAACTCCTTAAAGTAAGGTTGTCTTTCCCAAGGCATGGCTTAGAGATGATCGTCGATTTTGTTCCGAGCTGGGTCAATTCCAGCTCTCTCGCGCCCATTTTTTGCTTGAATTAACTTTCGACGCATCCATTCGCCCAGGCTGGTGCTTCCCTGATGCGGCAGGAGATCTGTTGGATCGGGATGGGGCGGCGCATTCACGAGCCGGACGGGGCGGTCGCGAAGCAGGCGGCTGCGGTCCAGCGCCAGAAATTCCAGGCGCTCATTGCCGAGCCATGTCGTGTAAACGGTAGGCGTCAGGCAGCCGAGCAGTCTGTCGCAAGTGTCGCTCGATGTGCGAACCGGCAGCAATATCAGCTCGAAGGTCATGCTGCGGCCACTAATGCAATATCCCGTCGCATGGATCGATGCGGGAACCACGTGCCTCATCACGCCGGCGGCGATGTGCACCGGATCGTCCTGCTGACTGCCAGCCCAGAGCGCCGCGAAATCCTCGCCGCGAATCTCGCGCCCCATGAGGTTGCAGATCGCCGTACCGGCCAGACGGAAGCGGGGATTGTCGTCGGCCGTGTTTTCCAAGATGAACAGCTCGGGAAGAATATGTCCGATCGCCGACGGTTGTATCAAATTGCGCAAGGGGGCATCAGCGTTGCCGCGTATATGCTCCCAATAGGTAAATATATCGATGCTCGTCTTCTGGCGCATAATGCGTCCGTGTCCCATTTCATTTCAAATACAAAGGCATTCATTGCCCTCGACTCCACCGTTGCGAATTCCATGCCAGAGCCGGGCCGTTAGGGTTAACAGGGGGTTTCGCTTGCTCCACCCGATGGTCGGTGTAAGGCTTTGTTCATCACTTCACCAAGTGACCTTCAGCACGAATTTCCCGGGCGCCGGAGGGACCAGCGAGGTCCAATCCGGAGAGGAGCATCCCGGTGCGCCGCCCCATATTGCGGGCGGCTTTTTTTTTGATTTTTGCTGCGGTATGTGTCGAAGACTTCCGGAACCTTTCCGCTTTTCTTCGAATAGCGAAAACGCTCCATCCCTTTGTTTTACGCAATTCCGGACGGAAAACCGCTTCGCACTTTTCCTGGAATTGCTCTATCGATAAGCCGAGCAAGACATGGACGATGAACAGCTGCCGCGCCCAGAGCCGGAAAATCCGCGGCCGCAGCAGCATGTGCCCGCCTTCAACCTGCCTCCCGCGATTCTGGCGAGCCTTGCTGTTCTGATCGTCATCTTCGCGGTCATGAACCTGCCCTCGTGGTCGGACGATACGCTGAACTGGATTTATTTCGCCTTCAGCTTTATCCCGGCCCGCTATGCTTTTCCCTTGTCACAGCAGGGGCTGGAATGGCTTTGGACGCCGGTCACCTATTCGCTGCTGCATGGGGGGATCGAGCATATCGTCTTCAACAGTCTCTGGCTGATGGTCTTTGCCGCGCCCGTGGCGCGACGCATCGGTGCGCTGCGCTATGTGATTTTCTGGATTTTTTCGTCCGCCGCTTCCGCCTTCCTGCATGCGGCGCTCTATTGGGGAGACCAGACGCTTTTGATCGGTGCGTCCGGAGTCGTGTCGGCGTTGATGGGGGCAGCTTGCCGCTTTGCGTTTCCAGCCATGGACGGTCGCAGAGTTTCCATGCGACAGGCGCATCTCAATCCGCGCCTCAGCACGTTGGAGTCGCTTCGAAGCCGTACCGTCGTCGCCTATATCGTCATGTGGGTCGCCGGTAATGCACTCGTAGCCTTCGGCATCAATCTTGCGGGCGATAGCTCGCAGCCGGTGGCCTGGGATGCTCATATTGGCGGATTCCTGTTCGGATTCCTGCTTTTTGCACCCTTCGACCGGCAGCCGCCCGTGGAAGCTCAGGAAGCTTTACCACTCGATGAATGAGCTGTTGCTTTCTGACTGACACAGGCGCACCATTGCTATCCGTCGATCGTTGGATGAGGAGATCGACCGACCGACGGGCAAGGCGCCGGTTTGAGCTCCGGGGGTAATTTCGGAACATATCGGACGCTTCAGGTGTTCATCATGCTTTCGAGATGGGAGGATCGAATGTCAGTTTCCGTAAAGGCCATACTTGAAGCCAAGGGCCGCGACGTCGTGACGACGGGCGGCAATACGACCGTTGCCGAGGCCGCGAAAATTCTCAACGAGAATCGCATCGGCGCCATCGTGGTCGTCGGACCGGGCGGCAAGATTTCCGGCATCTTCACAGAGCGGGATGTGGTCAATGCCGTTGCCAAGCAGGGGCAGGAATGCCTCGACAAACCGATTGCATCGATGATGACGGCCAAGGTGCATCGCTGCAAGGAAGATACGACCACCGACGAGTTGATGGAACTGATGACGATGCGCCGCTTCCGCCACGTTCCCGTCGAGGAGAAGGGCAAGCTTTCCGGCATCATCTCCATCGGCGACGTTGTCAAATGGCGCATCCGCGAGATCGAACTCGAGGCCGAGCAGATCAAGGCCTATATCGCCGGGTAAGAAGCAGTTCGGTGTGATCGAAGCAATCGGCGCGGTGGATCGCCTACGGTAAGCAACGGCCTGAATTCCGAGCAAAGCGCCGATTGCGCAGCGTTAGCGGAGCGTCTCGCCGGCAGAAAGGTCTACTGAGCTACCGGTTTTTCAAGGCTTAACGCGCGTAGGCTTCTTGCATGCGCCGGATTTCTGTCAATCTTGCCGATGCTTCCTCGTAGCCGCGTTCTATTGCTTCGCCAGCACGATGAAATTCCGAAAGGCCGATATCGCTGAGGCGCGGATGCAGTGCCAGATCGGGCGGGTCGCCGGCAAGGCGTGCGCGCGCAATTCTATCCTGTATTATGTTGAAAGCCTGCACCATAACACCCGTCATGCCGAGTTTCATGGCGGGCGCATCCTCGCGGCGCAGCAGATCGCCGTTGGGTGAGCCGACATTGTGCTTGACCACCGCGGACCGGCCATAGAGATCGTAGTGCAGGTTTACCGCAACCACCAACGGCTGTTCATAAGTTCGGCAGACCGAAACCGGCACCGGATTGACCAGGGCGCCATCGACCAGCGTACGGCCATTGGAGCGCACCGGCTCGAAGATGCCGGGCAGGGCATATGATGCCCGCAGTGCAGTGATGAGAGAGCCGTTGGCAATCCAGACTTCATGGCCTGTGTTCAACTCCGACGCGACGGCGACGAAGGGACGGTCGAGATCTTCGATGGAAAATCCTTCCAGATGCTCCTGCATGCGCTTGGTGAGCCGCATGCCGCCGAACAATCCGCTTCCGCCGATGGTTAGGTCGAGCAGGCTGGCGATACGCCGCATGGTCAGCGAGCGCGCGAAAGCCTCGAGTTCGTCAAGCTTGCCGGCAAGATAGCAGCCACCGACGAGGGCGCCGATCGACGTACCGGCAATCATGCCGACTGCAATGCCGGCTTCGTCGAGTGCGCGCAAAACACCGATATGCGCCCAACCACGCGCAGCACCACCGCCGAGCGCCAAAGCAATCTTCACTTTTTTAGGAGGAGCGGGAGGGAGAAGCGGGGTAGACGTATCCTGCGTAAGGCCTGAACCGGGCGAGCTCTGTCCGCCGATATGACGATTCAACCCCCAATTCAGCATTTTTACGCCTCCTCCAAGGCTCCGTGTGCCTCGGCTAAAATACTGTCCCTTTTTCGTTTCCAAATCGTATACTGGTTGTGGCTTGCTGAAACACCATCACCGATAGATCTACTGTTTGTAGACTTCTTCCGGATTGAAATGCAGGTGATCGTCGGCCACACTCAGCACCGGCTTCCCATCTTCGAGCTCGACTGTTCGATAGAAGCAGGAACGGCGGCCAGTATGGCACGTCGCATCATGTCCGGCGACCTCCACTTTCAGCCAGATTGCATCCTGATCGCAATCCGTTCGGATTTCCTTCACCGTCTGAAGGTTTCCGGAGGTTTCGCCTTTTTTCCAGATCTTACCGCGCGAGCGGCTGAAGTAGTGGGCCGTGCCGGTCTTGATCGTCAGCGCGAGCGCCTCGGCATTCATGTGCGCGACCATCAGCAACTCGCCATCATGTGCATCCGTCACGATCGCGGTGATCAGGCCGCGATCGTCGAAACGGGGCGTGAAATCGCCTGCATCCTCCAACTCGGATTTATCTTCGGAGGGAGCATTGAAAATCAGGTTCATTTCCCGCTCTTTCGTTGAAGCCCGGTCAGCGACCCCGGACCAAGGACATGAAACGAGCCTGCTCGGCCGGATCGGCCTTGAAGGCACCCGTGAAGGTCATCGTCAGCGTCGAGGAGCCCTGCTTCTTTATGCCGCGCATGGACATGCACATATGTTCGGCGTCGATCATCACGGCAACGCCGCGCGGACGCAGCGACTCGTCGATCGCATTGGCGATTTGGGCCGTCATGGCTTCCTGCGTCTGCAGCCGGCGCGCAAAAATATCGACGACACGCGCGATTTTCGACAGGCCGAGGACACGACCGCTTGGCAGATAGGCGACGTGCGCCTTGCCGATGATCGGCACCATATGATGTTCGCAATGCGAGTAGAAAGGGACGTCCCGCTCTAGAACGATATCGTCGTAGCCCGAGACTTCTTCAAAAGTGCGGCCGAGCACATCCTCGGGATTCAGCTCGTAGCCGCCGAACAGCTCCCGATAGGCCTTGGCAACGCGCGCAGGCGTATCGAGCAGGCCTTCGCGACGCGGATCATCGCCGGCCCAGCGAAGGAGAACGCGGATTGCGTCTTCAGCTTCCTGCTGCGACGGACGTTCGGAATCAGTGACTTGCGGAAAATTCTTTACAATGGCGTCCATTACCTGTGGTTCTCCTGATCCGCTGTGCGGATATCATTTTGTCGGACTCGCCACTGGCATTCCCCGAGGTACGGAGATTTTGTACCTTTGGCGGGCTCCGGGGCGTTCTGGCTGGCGGATAAGCCTGCCGTCCTGCACGGTTTCCCATCAAACTTACAGAAGACCATTGCATTTCGATGGTCTTCGAACGACATACATATAGTATGGCATTGTCCCTGTGAAAGTGTCCTAAACGGACACGCTGTGTTTTTTGTTACGAAACACGAACAGGTGCATCGGAGCAAAATCTGTGATGGACGACATCTACAACAGCAAAATCCTAGAGTTTGCCGGCAATATCGGCCGCATCGGCAGTCTTCCTGACGCGGATGCCAGTGCCCAGGCCCACTCCAGACTGTGCGGTTCTCGCGTAAAAATCTGGCTGAAAATGGACGGCGATGTGGTGACCGATTTTGCCCATGACGTCAAGGCCTGTGCGCTCGGCCAGGCGTCATCCTCGATCATGGCGCTTCATGTCGTCGGTGCTACCGCCGATGAGGTGCGCAAGGCTCGGGAGGATATGCTCGCCATGCTCAAGGCCGACGGCGAGGGGCCTGACGGGCGTTTCGAAGATATGCGCTATCTAAAGCCGGTCAGGGATTACAAGGCCCGTCACGCTTCGACCATGCTGACGTTCGATGCCGTTGTCGACGCGATCGGGCAGATCGAGGCGGCGCGTCAAGGCGGAAATGCCAAAACGGCTGAAGCCGTCTGAGCAGGCGCTGACGATGTGCCAATTCTGTCTCATGCAGGACGACGATGAAGACGAGGGCGGTGCTGCGCCCTCCAAGCGAACACGGCGCGATGCATCACCAGGCGGCGACACGGCGATGAAGTCACGCAATTATGCCGGACCTTTCCGCAAAACACCGGACCGGCTCCTCGGCATGGGCCTCATTCGCCTTTATCAACTGACGCTTTCAGGATTCATCGGCAACTCCTGCCGGCACATCCCGACTTGCTCGGAATATGGCTATGAGGCGGTCGCCCGCCATGGGCTTTGGGCTGGCGGCTGGATGACATTATTTCGCGTGGCGCGCTGCGGCCCGGGGGGGACAAGTGGGCTCGATCCGGTGCCTGGCGAGCTGGAGCGCCGCTATCATTGGTGGACGCCCTGGCGCTATTTCCGCCTTGGGCAAAAGGCTGCCTGACCGTTGGCAGTCTATGTCGCGCTGCTTTACAGCATAGTCCTTGGCCCGGGCCGCAGAGTTATTATGTCCGATCTCAAGGCCATGGCGGAGAGTTTGGGCTTTCGCAATGCCCGAACGCTTGTTGCGACCGGCAATCTTGTTTTCGAAGCCGAGCCGCAGCCAATCGCATCGGTCGAGGCACAGCTTGAGACAGGTTTTGCTACGGCTTTCGGCAAGCATGTCGATATCATCGTTCGCGATGCCGATAGATGGCTGAGGCTCGCCGACGGCAATCCCTTTCTAGACGGGATCGGCAGCGAGGTCATCGTTCGGGTGATGCGGCAGCCCCTCGAACCCGAAATTCTCGATGTGCTTGCGAAATGCCGGCAGGACGAGTGCATGGCCGTTGTCGATGGCGATTTATGGATCGATTTCGGCCTCAAGGCTAGCGAGACGAAAATGCTGCCGGCTTTGACGACAAAGCGGCTCGGCATCGGAACGATGCGAAACTGGAACACCGTGCGTGGTTTAGCCGAGATGATCGGCCGCTAACGCCGCTTTTCCTTTACTAGAATGCGAAATACAGCTATCAGGCGCGCGGACATAAGTAAGCATTTACTTAGTCCGTAACTTTCGAAACCACCCGCATTCGTTGGCGGGACTGGACAAGGAGAATATCGATGTCCCAATCCGTTTCCCTGACATTTCCCGATGGCTCCGTGCGCAGCTTCGCTGCCGGCACGACCGGGCGCGATGTCGCCGAATCCATTTCCAAGTCGCTGGCCAAGAAGGCTGTCGCAATTGCTATCGACGGCACCGTGCGCGACCTTTCCGATCCGGTGACCGATGGCAGGATCGAGATCATTACCCGCTCGGACGACCGCGCGCTGGAACTGATCCGCCATGACACCGCACACGTTCTCGCCGAAGCCGTTCAGGAGCTCTGGCCGGGAACGCAGGTGACGATCGGCCCGGTCATCGAAAACGGCTTCTATTACGACTTCGCCAAGAACGAGCCCTTCACGCCCGATGACCTCCCGGTCATCGAGAAGCGGATGCGCGAGATCATTCAGCGTAACAAGCCGTTCACCAAGGAAATCTGGTCGCGCGAGAAGGCGAGGGAAGTCTTCGCCGCCAAGGGCGAGCGCTACAAGGTGGAGTTGGTGGACGCGATCCCAGAAGGTCAGGATCTGAAAATCTATTACCAGGGCGACTGGTTCGATCTCTGCCGCGGTCCGCACATGGCCTCGACTGGCCAGATCGGCAATGCTTTCAAGCTGATGAAGGTTGCCGGCGCCTATTGGCGTGGGGACAGCAACAACCCGATGCTGACCCGTATCTACGGCACGGCATTCGCCGAACAGGCGGATCTCGACAACTATCTGCACATTCTTGCTGAAGCCGAAAAACGCGATCACCGTCGTCTCGGCCGCGAAATGGACCTGTTCCATTTCCAGGAAGAAGGCCCTGGCGTCGTCTTCTGGCACGGCAAGGGCTGGCGCATGTTCCAGACGCTGGTGTCCTATATGCGCCGGCGGCTGCAGGGCGACTATCAGGAGGTCAACGCACCGCAGGTGCTCGACAAGTCGCTTTGGGAGACCTCGGGGCACTGGGGCTGGTATCGCGACAACATGTTCAAGGTTACCGTCGCCGGCGACGATACCGATGACGATCGCGTTTTCGCACTGAAGCCGATGAACTGCCCGGGCCATATCCAGATCTTCAAGCATGGCTTGAAGTCTTACCGCGAACTGCCAATCCGCCTTGCGGAATTCGGCGCTGTGCATCGCTACGAGCCCTCGGGCGCGCTGCATGGCCTGATGCGCGTGCGCGGCTTTACGCAGGACGATGCGCACATCTTCTGCACCGATGAGCAGATGGCTGCCGAGTGCCTGAAGATCAACGACCTCATCCTGTCGGTTTATGAGGACTTCGGTTTCAAGGAGATCGTCGTCAAGCTTTCGACCCGGCCCGACAAGCGCGTCGGTTCGGATGAGCTCTGGGATCGCGCCGAAAGCGTGATGATGGACGTGCTGAAGACGATAGAGGCGCAGTCCGAAGGGCGCATCAAGACCGGCATTCTGCCGGGCGAGGGCGCTTTCTACGGTCCGAAGTTCGAATATACGCTCAAGGACGCCATCGGCCGTGAATGGCAGTGCGGCACGACGCAGGTCGATTTCAACCTGCCGGAGCGCTTCGGTGCCTTCTACATCGACCAGCATTCGGAAAAGACGCAGCCAGTGATGATCCACCGCGCCATCTGCGGCTCGATGGAACGCTTCCTCGGCATCCTGATCGAGAACTTCGCCGGCCATATGCCGCTCTGGGTCTCGCCGCTGCAGGTCGTCGTCGCGACGATCACCTCGGAAGCCGATGCCTACGGCGAAGAAGTTGCCGAAGCACTGCGCGATGCCGGCCTCGATGTCGAGACCGACTTCCGCAACGAGAAGATCAACTACAAGATCCGCGAGCATTCGGTGACGAAGGTCCCGGTGATCATCGTCTGCGGCAAGAAGGAAGCCGAAGAGCGTTCGGTCAATATCCGCCGCCTCGGCAGCCAGTCGCAAACGTCGATGTCGCTCGACGAAGCGATCGCATCGCTTGCTCTCGAAGCGACGCCGCCGGACATTCTGCGCAAGCGCGAAGCACGGCGCGTTAAGGCCGCCTGACTGCCGATCGATATCTGGCGGCACCTTCAGGGTGCCGTCAGAGAACTGACATACGACTTTCATATAATTGATGAATCAACGCGTTGCTGTGGCTGCAGCATGTGACGCAACTGAGACCATAGGAGCGGGGCAGCCCCGTCGCGCACTTGGAATTCAAAGAATTATCCTACGCCAATGAACGGGACACGCGGATCAAGCGCTGGTTCATCCGCTCCATCGAAGGTCTTTCCGGCCGAGACCGTTATGCCCGGCTCTACGATATCTGGCGAACCGATATCGTCGGCAAGAGCGAGCGGGTTTTCGGCAAGATGCTTGATCTCATCGATGTGCGCCTGCTCATCAAGGGCGAGTGGCCCCCGAACCAAATCCCCGAGGCGCCGATCGTCATCGTCGCCAATCATCCCTACGGCATCGGCGACGGCATCGCGGTGCTGGCGCTTGCCGAGCAGTTGGGGCGTCCCTTCAAGGTCCTCATCAACAACGAATTGTTGAAAGTGCCTGAAATGAACGATTATTCGCTTCCAGTTTCCTTCGAGGAAACCAAGGAAGCGATGGCAATCAACATGAAGACCCGGCATGAGGCCGTTCGCCTGCTCAAAGAAGGCACGACGATCATCGTCTTTCCCGCCGGTGGCGTCGCAACCGCCAAGAAGGGCTTCGGCCGAGCAGAGGATCTTCCCTGGAAAATATTCCCGGCAAAACTCATTCAGGCGGCGCGCGCGAGCGTCATCCCCATTTATTTCGAGGGACAGAACGGCCGACTGTTCCATCTGGCGAGCCGCATCTCGATGACCCTGCGCATCTCGCTGCTGATCCGCGAATTCCGGCGTCTCTCGGGCAGCACGATAACAGCGCATATCGGCGCTCCTAGGAGCTGGGAAGCGCTCAGCGAGGGCAGCGATCGCAAGGATCTGCTGACGAAGCTCTATGGCGCGGTCTTCTCCATGGCCCCGCCGAGAAAGGTGCTGCGGCGCAGGGCGGGATAAGTAACGAAATTCTATCGCCGAGTGGTGATTGTCTGGATTGTTCGCGCCAGCGACCAAATCACGTCGTCTCGGGCATCAATCCATGCTATCGCCGTCATCTCCTCCGGCGGCCGGCGCCAATTGTTCGTAGGTGGGCAGCGGCTGCTGATTGGTGGTGGCCGGAGGCGTCTGGCTCTGGCGCATCGGCGGCATCTGGATCGGCAGCTGTCGGGCCGACTGTTCGGTATCGGCATCTTGCGGCTGCTGCTGTTTCATCAGCACCTCCACATCCGTATTCATGCCGGCGGCGACCGTGAAATCGCGCTGATAGATCTTGTCCTTGTTGCGGGCGACGGCCGTGTAGCGGCCTTCCGCAAGCACCATGGTCGGAAAGGCGCTGACGCTTTCCCCGACGATATCGCCCGCAGACGTCAGGATCGACCAGGCCGTATCGGCGATCGCCTCGCCGCCGGCATCAGAGACCAGCTTGAACGTGATCTTTGCCGCCCTGTGCTGGATGGTCGCCTCAGTCACCTTGCCGGCTTCCACCTGGATGTCGGCACGGATGACTGCATTGACCTCGCCATATTCGGAAACGACGTGATAGGTGCCGGCGCTAAGGCCGACCAGCGTGTTCGGCTTGACGTCGTCCATGACAAGACCGCGTTCGCCGTCCTCCTTGGCTTCGCTCGAATAGATCGAGAAGCTCAGCTCGTTCGGAGGAATGCGGACATCGGGGCCGGATACGGCGTTCAGGACCATCCCACCGGCGTCGAGAACCATCGTCTGCTTCTGGGTATCGCCGCTTTCAGGCACGCTCAGCCGCTTGGTGACACCGGCGCGGCCGAAAGAGACATTGACGAAATAGTCGCCCGGCAAAAGGTGGAAGGAGGCCGAGCCTCCGCGCGAGCTGGCAACCAGCGGCAGTTTGCCGTCAGCGCCCGCAATCGGGCTGAAGACGTACCAGGCAAGGCCCTGCTGCTGGGGGCCGCTCTGGGGCGTGAGTTTGGCTTCGAGGGAAACGTCGCGCAATGTGCGCGCAGGCGAATTTTCGCCATTCGGTGCCACGAAAGCATTGAGCTTCGGCATCTTGACGCTGCCGTCGAGCTGCTTGAATTCCTTGAAGGCATTCTGTGCCGAGGCGGCGGTACTCACGCTCACAAGTATTGCGAAAGCCGCGCTCAATCGGCGAGCGGATGAAATGCCTGACATGGATACCAACCGATTGACTTCCGATAAAACACACGCCACTTCAAAACCAATGCGGTGGCAAATTCAAGACCTCATCATACCACAAGCCAAAATGAAGGCAGTTCCTCAATGAAAACCGATATCAAGCTGGTCGACTATCTCGCGGTGCGCCGATCCATCCCTGCGTTCCAGATGTCGGAACCGGGACCGGGCAAGGCCGAAATCGAGGAGATTCTCCGGCTGGCTTCTCGCGTACCGGACCATGGCAAGCTCGCGCCCTGGCGCTTTATCGTCTATCGCGGCGGGGAGCGTGCGCGTATCGGTGAAGAGCTGCTGAAACTCGCGCTGGAAGCCAAGCCGGACCTTTCCGATGAGATGATTCAGGTCGAACGGACCCGCTTCACCCGCGCGCCCGTCGTGATTGCAGTCGTCAGCAAGGCGGCGCCGCATTTCAAGATTCCGGAGTGGGAGCAGTTGATGTCGGCCGGTGCGCTTTGCATGAATCTGCTGATTGCGGCCAATGCTCATGGCTGGGTCTCCAATTGGCTGACCGAATGGTTCGCCTTCGACGAGCGCGCCTATCCGTTGCTCGGCGTCCAGCCGGGCGAGAAGGTCGCCGGCTTCATCCATATCGGTTCGACAAGCTTCCCGCCGGTCGAACGCCCACGCCCGGAGCTATCGGAAACGGTGACCTGGATCGGCGGCGAGGACGCGTGATGTTCTATACGACAGACACCAATCGTCATGGGCTGGCGCATGATCCGTTCAAGGCGATCGTCGCGCCGCGGCCGATCGGCTGGATCGGCAGCAAGGGCAGGGATGGTTCGCTGAACTTGTCCCCTTATTCCTTTTTCAACGCCATCAGCGATCGGCCGAAGCTGGTGATGTTTTCTTCCGCCGGTCGAAAGGATAGCGTGCGCAATGTCGAGGAAACCGGCGTCTTTACCGCCAACCTCGTCAGTCGCCATATCGTTGAGAAGATGAACCATTCATCGATTGCCGTCCCCTATGGCATTAACGAATTTGAGCTCGCCGGACTGACGGCGAAGCCGGGCAAGCTGGTCGACGCGCCCTATGTCGCCGAGGCATTTGCCGTGCTCGAATGCAGGGTGACTGAAATTCTGCAACCCAAAGGTCTCGATGGGGAGGTATCGGAAAACATCATGGTGATCGGCCAAGTCGTCGGCATCCATATCGACGAGACGATCATTCGTGACGGCAGACTGGACATGGCGCTGGCACGTCCCATCGCGCGCATGGGCTACATGGATTACAGCGAGGGCAGTGACGTCTTCGAGATGATCAGGCCAAAGGCGCCCTGATGGGCGCCACTTGTGCCGATAGGCGATAGGTTAATAAGCAAGGTAAACGTCCCGTAAACCTTTGCCCGATAACGTGAAGCATATGAATTTGCGGGGCAAGAATCGCCTCGTTGATATCGGGGCGTTACGTGATCATAGAAGCATTCCTTCGCTGGGCTGAGACCGCCAAGGCAGAAAGCAGGGCCCGGGCGGCCAATGCACTCGGCAGGGCCTATCTGCAGTCGGAGATGCCGAAGGACGAGCGCGCGGCCGCCGAGATGGCGATGACCTATCTACTCGACGATCCGTCTCCTCGCGTGCGGCTGGCGCTTGCTGAAGCCGTCGCGCATTCGGCCAGTGCCCCGCGGAACGTCATTTTGTCTCTAGCCGAGGATCAGCCTGAGATCGCGGGGCAGATCATCCTGTTTTCGCCGGTGTTCACCGATGCCGATCTCGTTGATCTCGCATTGAGGGGCAGCGACGTGACACGGGTTCTGGTCGCGTCACGCGGGCAGGTACCGCGTGCCGTCTGCGCCGCTCTTGCCGAGATCGGCGGAGAGACAGAAATTTTGTGTCTGTTGGAAAATGACGGTGCATTGCTTTCGCAGGCTTCGCTCAAACGCATCGCCGAGCGCATGGGTGGTTGCGCCGAGATACGCGGGCTGCTTCTTTCCCGCGATATGCTGTCTTCCGACATCAAGCATCTGCTGATGCGTCAGATCAGCGACGCGCTTTCGGAATCGGCGCTCGTCCAGAGCTTTGTCGGCAGCTCCAGGCTGCAGCAGGTGACACGTGAAGCGACTGAATCCGCAACCGTTACGATCGCAGGAACGGCGCAGCACGAGCAATTGCCCGATTTGGTCGAGCATCTCAGGCAGAGTGGCTGGCTGACGCCGGCATTCCTGATGCATGCGCTGTGCTCCGGCAAGGTCGATTTCTTCGCCTGCGCGATCACCATCCTTTCCGGCTGTGACGAGCGCCGCGTACGCTCCATCATCTCCAGGGGGCGCATCTACGCCATTCGGGCACTCTACGAAAGCGCCGGATTGCCTCGGGATATCAGCACCATCTTCGTCGAGGCGACGATGATATGGCGTGAATCCTCCCGCAAGAACGGCAGTGCGATGCTGGAAGATGTTTCTTTGCGCCTGCTGCGCAAGTTCCGCTTAGCGGAGCCAGCTCCCGCCGCCGCGACACAGCTCCTCGACATGGTGGAGAAGCTTGCGAATGCCGAACGGCGGCAGGCCGCACGGAGTTTCGCCGCACTGGCGACGCTCGCCGCTGCGTGATATTCAGCGGGCGTTCAACGCGCGTCGCGATCTTCAGATTCGCCTCTCACGCTTTAGGTCTTTGATTTTGCGCAAGTCGTTGTTGCAAAACCGCTGCACACTTTGCGCGACATGTTCTAGGTTCCGAGGTCCATCTTGTCACTGACGATTGCTGTCGAATCCCCGCGTCAGGAAGGCGTCATTCGCCTTCTCGACATGTCGAGCGCCTATGCGGAATCGCTCTATCCGGCGGAAAGCAACCATATGCTTGATCTGACTTCGCTGGAGAAGGCGGAGGTGACCTTCTGGGTGGCCAGGGCAGAGGGCGCGATCGTCGGATGTTGCGCCTTGGTGGAAGCCGGCGACGGTACAGCGGAGATCAAGCGCATGTTCGTCGATCCGATCGCCAGAGGCCGCAGTGTTGCGCGCAAACTCATGGAGACGCTCGAAGTGGTAGCGCTCGAAAAAGGCCTTTCCGCGGTGCGGCTTGAAACCGGCATATATCAGCCGGAAGCGATCGGCCTATACCGGAAATTCGGATATCTCGAAATTCCTGCATTCGGCAGCTATCAGCCAGATCCGCTCAGCCTGTTCATGGAAAAACGGCTGTAACAAACCAGCTGAGCAATCAGCCTTCGGCAGCGTCCCGAACATGCAGTTGCAGTTCGGGTTCCTGCGCGTGCTGTTCCTCGGTCAATTCGGCCTCGCGAATCCATTCGCGCCAGATGGCAACAATGATCGCCATCAGGACCGGGCCGATGAACAGCCCGAGGAAACCCATGGTCTTCACGCCGCCCACCAGACCGAAGAAGGTGGGGAGGAACGGCAGCTTGATCGGACCGCCGACAAGCTTGGGACGAAGCGTCTTATCGACAATGAAAAGCTCGATCGTACCCCAGAGAAAGAGGGCGATACCCGCCCAAAGCGAGCCGCTGGCGACGAGATAGATCGACACAAGCGACATCGACAGCGGTGCGCCGCCCGGCACGAGGGCCATGACGCCGGTCAGTACGCCGAGCGTGATTGCGGAGGGAGCGCCGGCGATCCAGTAGGCCACGCCGAGGACGATGCCTTCGCCGATGGCGATCAGCGTCATGCCCATGACGGTGGAACTGATCGTCGCCGGCACGACCCGCGAAATCCGTTCCCAGCGATTTGGGAGAATTTTCTCGCCGAGCAAGTCGACCTGGCGAACGAAGGTCGCGCCGTCGCGATAGATGAAGAACAGCGCAATCAGCATGAAGAGCAAGGTCAGCACGACGTGGAATGCGCCACCACCGGCTGCAAGAACTGCTCTGTAGATATTGCCGATATGGGCACCGCTCACCAACTGCGCCAACTCACCGAGCGAGCCTGGGCTTCCGACATATTGCGTCCACTGCTCGCCGAGCCAAGAGCCGACGACCGGCAAGGCGAGAATCCATTGCGGCGGCGGCGCACCCTCACGGTTCACATGGATCGCCCAGCTGAACCACTCGCGCACCTCACCAGCCATATAGATGGCGGATAGGACGATGGGCAGGACGAGGAAGGTGACGATGAATGCAATGGCGATGGTGGCGGCGAGTGTCGTATTGCCGCCGGTACGACGCACAATATCGCTATAAAGCGGCCAGGTGGCGAAGCCGATTACCGCTGCGGCAAGGACCGGTACGAGAAAGCCATAAAAGAAATAAATACCGGCAATGGCAATCAAAATCAGCAGCCAACGCGCTGCGGAAATGGATGGGATCAAAGGCATGCGCGCATGCGCGCTCGGCCCCAGCCACCGGTGTTCCTTTGGCTTATGACGTTCAAATACACCCACCGGTCTTACTTCGCCCCTATTTACTAGATCATCCGGTTATGGGGTATGATCTAGGCCGTTTCAAGAGCAACGGCTTTAAGCTTCTTATTCAGCCGTCATGACAATAGCACGACTGTCCTGCACGCCGTAATTAAGTTACCGAGAGAGGCGACCAAGCATCCTGAACGCAGAAGACTGAATTTTTGCGTCGACTTGAAACTTTTATCGGCGAGCAGGATCAACAAAGCCGTTCGGCGGTTGGTCTGCGGTCAGATATCGAGATCCTCGGCGAACGCGGCCCGCTCCTGAATGAAGCGGAAGCGAGCATCGGCCTTGGTGCCCATCAGATTGTCGACGGCATCGCGCGTTCCTTCGAAATCGATTTCGTCGATCTCGACGCGCAGCAGCGTGCGCTTGGCCGGATCCATCGTGGTCTCCTTCAGCTGGGCTGGCAACATTTCGCCCAGACCTTTGAAGCGGCTGATTTCGACCTTGCCTTTGCCCTTGAATTCCGTTGCCATCAACTCCTGCCGGTGGGCATCGTCACGGGCATAGATGGATTTCGAGCCCTGGGTGATCTTGTAGAGCGGCGGGACGGCCAGGAAGAGGTGACCCTGGCGGATCAGCTCAGGCATCTCCTGATAGAAGAAGGTGATCAGCAGCGAAGCGATATGAGCGCCGTCGACGTCGGCATCGGTCATCACGACGATGCGCTGATAACGCAGGTCTTCTTCCCGATATTTCGTGCGGGTACCGCAACCGAGCGCCTGAACGAGATCGGTGATCTGCTGATTGGCAGACAGCTTTTCGCGGCCGGCGCTGGCGACGTTCAGGATCTTGCCGCGTAGCGGCAGGATCGCCTGGTTGGTGCGGTTGCGCGCCTGCTTGGCCGAGCCACCTGCCGAATCGCCCTCGACGAGGAAGAGTTCGGCACCTTCCGCCGCGCTCTGCGAGCAATCCGCCAGTTTGCCCGGAAGGCGCAGCTTGCGCACGGCCGTCTTGCGGTTGACTTCCTTTTCCTTGCGGCGACGCAAACGCTCCTCGGAGCGCTCGATCACCCATTCCAACAGCTTTTCGGCCTCGGCTGGATTGTCGGCGAGGTAATGGTCGAAGGGATCGCGCAACGCGTTTTCGACGATGCGCTGGGCTTCGACCGTCGCGAGCTTGTCCTTCGTCTGGCCGACGAATTCCGGCTCGCGGATGAAGATCGATAACATGCCGACGCCCGAAATCATCACGTCATCCGTCGTGATGTTGGCGGCACGCTTGTTTTGGGTGAGATCGGCGTAGCTCTTCAGACCCTTCGTCAACGCGATACGGAGGCCCGCCTCATGCGTACCGCCTTCCGGGGTCGGAATCGTATTGCAATAGGAATGGATCTGCGGGTCGCCGCCATACCAGGTGATCGCCCATTCGAGCGAGCCGTGGCCGCTTTCCTTTTCCGACTTGCCGGCAAAGATCTCGCGGGTAACGGTGAACTCGTTGCCCATCGTCGCCTTGAGATAGTCCTTCAGGCCACCCGGGAAATGGAAGACTGCCTTTTCCGGAACATCGGCGCCTTCGGGCGCCAGCTCGGGATCACAGCCCCAGCGGATTTCGACGCCGCCGAACAGATAAGCCTTGGAACGAGCCATGCGGAAGACGCGCGCCGGATCGAAGCGCGCGTGATCGCCGAAGATCTGCGGATCGGGATGGAAGCGGACGCGGGTGCCGCGCCGGTTATGCACATCGCCCAGTTCTTCCAGGCCGCTGACCGGCAGGCCGCGCGAGAAGCGCTGGCGATAGAGCTTGCGGTTGCGGGCGACCTCGACTTCCAGATCATCCGACAGCGCGTTGACGACGGACACGCCAACGCCATGCAGACCGCCAGAGGTCTCATAGGCCTTGCCGTCGAACTTCCCGCCGGCATGCAGCTTGGTCATGATGACTTCGAGCGTCGACTTGCCGGGCACCTGCGGATGGTTTTCCACGGGAATGCCACGGCCGTTATCCGTGACGGTCAGATAACCTTCCCGATCGAGATAGACCTCAATGAAATTGGCGTGGCCGGCTACCGCCTCGTCCATGGAGTTGTCGATGACTTCGGCGAAAAGGTGGTGCAGCGCCTTCTCGTCCGTGCCGCCGATATACATGCCGGGACGCATGCGGACGGGCTCGAGCCCTTCAAGAACGCGTATGGAGCTTGCGCCATATTCCTCGGACGACTGAGTCGTCGGCGCTGCACGTTGTGCGGGCGCAGGAGCCGGCTTTTCTGCCTTTGCGGCCGGCTTTTCCGCTGCCTCCGGCTTCGGGGAGCGGGGGAGTCCGGAGAAGAGATCGTTGCTATTGTCCATAGAATTTCAAGCTACTCAGATTTGTTCTGGTGGGGCCAGACCCCTTTATTATCGCATTTGTCGCCGGTATTCGCGAATCACCGTGATTTTGCCAGAAACGGCACACAAGAGCGATGGCGCCTCGTAACGGAGCCGATTTATAAAGAGATTTGCGTTGCCGGGTGACGAATGGCAACCCCGATGGCTGATTTGAGGAAGTATCCGCATGCGAATGTCCACAGCTCATTTGCCTATCCTGTCCGCAATCTCGGCCATTTTGCTTCTGGCGACGGGGGAGACCGCCTCTGCAGATATGTTGAAGCCGTTCAAGGACGAGCTGTTTTCCAATCAAACGGTCATCGAAAGCCACGACAACGGCGCGTTCCAGACGATCGATTACCAGGAGATGCGGGATATCAACGGCCGCGACCAGATTCCGGAAAAGCGCGTGAAGCCGGCCTATGTCGATACCGGCGTGCGCTGGAAAGCCCAGGAAGACGAAACCCTTGAGATCGGCGGCCGCAAGGTCGATGTCACCCGCATAGGTCCCGCATCGAAACAGGCATTTACCGTGATCTTCATCCATGGCCGCGGCGGCGACCGCCGGCTCGGCTCCAACGACTATACGTTCGGCGGCAATTTCAACCGGCTGAAGAACCTTGCCTATCGCAACGGCGGCACCTACTACGCACCGAGCGTCAGAGGTTTCGACAGCAACGGAGTTGCCGATATCGCCGCGCTCATCCGCTACTCTTACGAGCAATCGGGCGGCAAGCCCGTCATACTGAGTTGCGCCTCCATGGGCAGCTTCATCTGCTGGGGCATTACCCGCGATGCCGAGAGCGTCAAGCGCCTGAAGGGCATGGCGATCCTGAGCGGGGTCACCGACCCGGATTTCACCAAGAGCGCTTTCTACAAGGCAAAGCTGCCGCTCTGGTTCACGCATGGCAGCAAGGATCCGGTCTATGCGGCTGCGGACCAGCAAGTCCTGTTTGAGAAGCTTTTCAAAGCGCATTATCCGACACGCTTCACGCTTTTCGAGACCGGCAATCATGGGACGCCCGTCCGCATGACCGACTGGCGTAAAGTTCTCAACTGGATCGTTGATCCACAAGCATCATAAACGCTCGCGCAATCCGACTTATTTTCCGGATAAGCACTTTTCAAACGATTTGAGCTGGTTTCGGCCGCATTCGATAACTTTCCTTTCCCTTTCCTTTTTGTTAGTCCGAAGCTGGATCAAGGGGGAGAATATCGGAATGACGAATACCATACGGCCGCTTCTGGCCGGAAACTGGAAGATGAACGGCACACGCGCGAGCCTGGATCAGATCAAGGCGATCGCGGACGGCGTCAAGGCGCCGCTGTCGGAGAAGATCGATACGCTGCTCTGCCCCCCGGCTACCTTGCTCTACGTTGCGACCGCGCTTTGCGACGACAGCCCGCTCGCCATCGGCGCCCAGGATTGCCATCAGCAAGTCAGCGGCGCGCATACGGGTGATATTTCGGCCGAAATGATTGCCGACTGCTTCGGCACGCATGTCATCGTCGGCCATTCAGAGCGGCGCAGGAATCATGCCGAAAGCGACATGTTGGTGCGCGCCAAGGCGCAGGCGGCGCATGATGCCGGGCTGGTCGCCATCATCTGCATCGGCGAAACGGCTTACGAGCGCAATAGCGGCCAGACGCTCGAGGTGCTGAAGCGGGAGCTCGTGGGCTCCATTCCGGATGGTTCCACGGCGCAGACGACCGTGATCGCCTATGAGCCAGTCTGGGCGATCGGCACCGGCGTGGTTCCGACTCAGGAAAACGTCGAAGAGGCCCATGCCTTCATCCGCGCCGAGCTCATCGAGCGCTTCGGCAAGGAGGGCGCGAATATGCGAATCCTCTACGGCGGATCGGTCAGCGGCGCCAATGCACGCGACCTTCTGGATGTTCCACATGTCAACGGTGTGCTTGTCGGCGGCCAGAGCTTGAAAGCCACGGATTTCCTCGCCATTTATGCCGCATTCGAACGGCAGTTCGCCTGAAGCAATCACTTGCCCGGAGTTCCAGCCTTAAAAGGGCTTGGAATAGGCGAGAGCCTCATGTAAAGAGCCGCGAGCTTTTATTTTTGATGCCCGCACCGGGCAGGACTGGATCTATGCAAACCGTACTGCTTGTCATCTATCTCATGGTTGTCGTCGCCCTTATCGGCGTGGTGCTGATTCAGCGCTCCGAAGGTGGCGGCCTTGGCATCGGCGGCGGATCGGGCTTCATGTCTGCGCGCGGTACGGCCAACGCTTTGACGCGGACCACGGCCATTCTCGCCACGCTGTTCTTCGCACTTGCGCTCGGCATGAACGTGCTGTCCCGCTTCGAAGCTCGCCCGACCGATATTCTCAATCGTATCCCGAGCACGGCGGGTCAGGGCAACGGCATTCTCGATTCGCTCGGCGGCCAGAAGGGTGCTGCTCCGGCAACCACCCCGCCGAAGCCCGCCGACAATAGCGGCGTTCCGAACAGCGGTGCTGTCGCTCCGCAGTCGCAGGCAACCCCGCCTGCCACCACGAATCAGGCGGCTCCCGCCCAGCAGGCTCCGGCCGCGACCGGTCAGCAGACCGCGCCGGCAACGACCACTCCCGCGCCAGCCGATAACGGCGGCGTCCCGACCGGCAAGTAAATCCGGTCGCCGAAGATCATCCCCGGCAGGTCCTCGGATCTGCCGGTTTTGTTTTGTCTATATTCCGTCTTCTGTGCCCAATATTCCGGAAACGAATTTTAGGGCTAGCGGAATCATTTGTGAAAAGGTATCCGGTGACTCCCATGGCGCGATATGTATTCATCACTGGCGGCGTGGTTTCTTCCCTCGGAAAAGGAATTGCGGCTGCGGCTCTCGGAGCGTTGTTGCAGGCTCGTGGTTATCGAGTCCGCCTGCGCAAACTCGACCCCTATCTGAACGTGGACCCGGGCACGATGAGCCCGACCCAGCACGGCGAGGTCTTCGTCACCGACGACGGAGCGGAAACCGACCTCGATCTCGGCCATTACGAGCGCTTCACCGGCCGCTCGGCCACCAAGACCGATAACATCACCACCGGTCGCATCTACAAGAACATCATCGACAAGGAACGCCGCGGCGATTATCTCGGTGCGACCGTTCAGGTCATTCCGCATGTCACCAACGAGATCAAGGATTTCGTGACCGAAGGCAATGACGAGTATGATTTCGTCATCTGTGAAATCGGCGGCACGGTCGGTGATATCGAAGCCATGCCCTTCATGGAAGCGATCCGCCAGCTCGGCAACGATCTGCCGCGCGGTACGGCTGTTTACGTTCATCTGACGCTGATGCCCTATATTCCGGCTGCCGGCGAGCTGAAGACCAAGCCGACGCAGCATTCGGTGAAGGAACTGCAGGCGCTCGGCATTCATCCTGATATTCTGCTGGTGCGTGCGGATCGTGAAATTCCCGAAGCGGAGCGCCGCAAGCTTTCGCTGTTCTGCAACGTTCGGGAATCTGCCGTCATTCAGGCGCTCGACGTCGCCAACATCTATGACGTGCCGATGGCCTACCACAAGGAAGGCCTCGACAATGAAGTTCTGGCTGCTTTTGGCATCGAGCCGGCCCCGAAGCCGCGCCTGGAGCAGTGGGAAGAGGTCTGCAATCGCATCCGCACGCCGGAAGGCGAGGTGACGATTGCCATCGTCGGCAAATATACCGGCCTCAAGGATGCCTATAAGTCGCTGATCGAAGCACTGCATCACGGCGGCATCGCCAATCGGGTCAAGGTCAAGCTGGAATGGATCGAGTCCGAGGTCTTCGAAAAGGAAGATCCGGCGCCGTATCTCGAAAAGGTGCACGGCATTCTCGTGCCTGGCGGTTTCGGCGAGCGCGGTTCGGAGGGCAAGATCCTGGCAGCCCGTTTCGCGCGTGAACGCAAGGTGCCGTATTTCGGCATCTGCTTCGGCATGCAGATGGCCGTCATCGAAGCGGCCCGCAATCTGGCGGGTGTCGAGCACGCCTCGTCGACCGAGTTCGGTCCAACGAAGGAGCCTGTTGTCGGCCTGATGACCGAATGGCTGAAGGGCAACGAGCTGCAGAAGCGCACGGCATCCGGCGATCTCGGCGGCACGATGCGTCTCGGTGCCTACAAGGCAGCCCTGAAAAAGGGCACGAAGATTTCCGAGATCTACGGCTCCACCGATATTTCGGAGCGCCATCGTCACCGCTACGAGGTCAATGTCGACTACAAGGACAGGCTGGAAGAGTGCGGCTTGACCTTCTCCGGAATGTCACCGGACGGCGTCCTGCCTGAGACGATCGAGTATGCGGATCATCCCTGGTTCATCGGCGTCCAGTATCATCCGGAACTGAAGTCCCGTCCGCTGGAGCCGCATCCGCTGTTTTCGAGCTTCATCGAAGCGGCGACGGAACAGAGCCGGTTGGTATAGAGCGCTTCACCGAAGCGCCCTATATCTTTGCTTTTACGCAATTCCGGACGGAAAACCGCTACGCACTTTTCCTGGAACTGCATTGAGGACTGCAAATCGCTTGCGGTAGTCGCTCGGGCTCACCGCAAGCCTCTCTCGAAAATGATGACGCATGGTGGCGAGCGACCCAAATCCGCTTGCCACCGCCACATCGTCCAATGAAATGGCCGTTTGCTTTTCAAGCAGATCGCGGGCGCGCCGCAGCCGCTCGTTGAGCAACCATTCGCCGGGCGCCATGCCGGTGGTCGCCTCGAAACGGCGCTGGAAGGTCCGCACGCTCATGCCGGCCCGCGCTGCAAGCGCGGAGATGGGCTGATCTTCCTGCAAACGCTCGCGCATCCATTCAAGCAGCGGGCCTAAGCGGGCACCCTCACGCTGTCTCAAAACCGGAGTTTCGATATATTGGGCCTGGCCACCCTCGCGATGTGGCGGAACCACGAGACGACGAGCGACACTGTTGGCGATATCCGGTCCGAAATCCCGGCGCACGACATGCAGGCAGAGATCGATCGCAGCGGCACTGCCGGCGGCGGTCAGCACCTTATCCTCATCGACGTAGAGAACATCGGCATCCACTGATATATCCGGATAGCGCGCCGCGAAGGAATCGACATAGCGCCAATGCGTGGTTGCCTTGCGGCCGGCAAGCAGTCCTGCGGCCGCGAGGACCGCGACGCCAGAGCAGAGGGACATGATGCGGACGCCGCGATGGCTGGCTGCTTGGAGTTCGGCAACCAGCAGGGCAGGGACCGGCGTTCCGATACCGCGCCAACCGGGCACGATGATCAGGTCGGCATCGGCAAGGTCCTCAAGGCCGTGGTCGACCTGTACCGTCAGCCCGCCCGCGGCGCGCAGAGGGCCATCCTCGATCGCGCAGGCGGAAAAGCGATACCAGTCCTCGCCCATTTCCGGACGCGATAGGCCAAAGATCTCGTAGGCGACCCCGAATTCGAAGGTGCACAGCCCGTCATAGACGAGGGTGACGACATGGGGGCCACGGAGATTGGGGCTATCTGAGTTTGGCATGATTTTGACGTTATATGGCATTTCGGCCAATTTCAACCATTGGATCGCTCAGGCATGAATGCACCGAAGCAAAGAAGGAGTGTTCCATGTCGCTAGTCAGTGAAATCCCCGCCGCAGATCCTAGTCTCGTCGCTGAGCAGTATGCCAGGAGACTTGGCTTCGAAACCGATTGCTCCGACGTCCACCAGTCCATGAAGTCAGGCAATGTCGACTTCGTCCTGCTCGATGTCCGCGGCCCTGCCATGTTCCAAGAGAATCATATCCCCGGTGCGATCAACCTGCCGCACGGCAAGATGACAGCAAGGAAGATGGCGGAATGGCCAGACGAAACACTCTTCGTCGTCTATTGCGCCGGACCGCATTGCAACGGCACCGACAAGGCGGCTTGGCGCCTGGGCACGCTCGGCAAGCGCGTGAAGGTCATGATCGGCGGTATGACCGGCTGGGCTGATGAGGGGTATCCGTTCGAGAAGAGCTGAGCGCGAGGGCAGAGCTGACATAGATCGGCCCTGCCCATTTTTACGACACTGCGAAAAACTTCGGCATCTACGTCATTTGACTGTCGCGCCGCTTTCGTTTCCGTGACATTGTGCGAGTAAGCATAACGGGAACAAAAGTATGACTCTCAATCCATTTGATGATCGCGCGGAAAAGCCGAGGGCGAAGATCGCCTTCACTTTCGCGCTGCTGATCGCTTTCAATATTGCAGCTTGGATCTGGGCCTGGGTCGCCTTTGCAGACCGTCCGTCTTTGCTTGGCATTGCGCTTCTTGCCTATATGTTTGGCCTACGCCACGCCTTCGATGCCGATCATATCGCCGCCATCGACAATGTCGTGCGCAAGCTCATTCAGGAAAAGAAGCAGCCCTACGCCGTCGGCTTCTTCTTCTCGCTCGGCCATTCCTCGATCGTCGTGATCGCCTCGATCCTGATTGCCGCGACCGCGGCTGCCATGCAGAGCCAGCTCGATTCCTTCCACGATATCGGCGGCGTCATCGGTACGACAATTTCAGCGGTCTTTCTGCTGCTGATCGGCATGGCCAATCTCTTCGTCCTCAAAGGCGTCTGGTCCGCCTTCAGAAGGGCGCAAAGGGGTGAACAGATCGCAGAGGAAGACCTTGATACGCTGCTTGCCGGCGGCGGCTTTCTGGCACGCATCTTCCGTCCGATGTTCAAGGTCGTGACCCGCTCCTGGCACATGTATCCGATCGGCTTCCTTTTCGGCTTAGGCTTCGATACCGCAACGGAAATCGGGCTCTTGGGGATTTCCGCCGCTCAGGCCGCGCAGGGCATGTCCTTCTGGACTATCCTCGTCTTTCCGGCGCTGTTCACCGCCGGCATGTCGCTCATGGATACGCTTGATAGCACGCTGATGACGGGTGCCTATGGCTGGGCCTTCGTCAAGCCTGTGCGCAAGCTCTGGTACAATCTGACCATCACTGCGGCGTCGGTCGTCGTCGCCGTCTTCATCGGCGGCATTGAGGCCCTGGGGTTAATCGCCGACAAACTCGGCCTCGAAGGTAGCTTCTGGAGCTTCGTCGGCGAACTCAACGACAATCTTGCCAATTTCGGCTTCGCCGTCGTGGGCATCTTCCTGCTGAGCTGGCTGATTTCGAGCGTGCTCTACAAGGCCGGAAGCTACGACAACTTGCAGATCAATCGCTCATGACGCATCATCGCCCCAGGGATCGGGCATACCGTGACTGGAAATCGCCGCCCGCGGCTCCAGTCACATGCGATGAGGGGCCACAATCATGATCCACGCAAACAATCGCAACCTGGCGCTGGCAGCAGGCTGCCTATGCATCGTCAGTGCCGGCACGGCTTCCGCACAAGCCGTCGCAAATTGCCCATTGCAGCCTGCCGTCAGCACGACGCGCCAGATCTTGAATTGCGAAGCTGGGCTTAGCGTCACTGTCGAGCGTGGCGCTCACTACCGGTTTGCAGACCGAAATCATGATGGCCGGGCGGATGCTCTCGTACTTGACAGCAAGGCAGCGCTGGTTGATGTCGATCGCAACCGTGTTAGGGGCGGCTTCGAAGTGGTGACGCCGCAGGCGATCGCCGCCGTGCGCGGCACGCGCTGGGCCGTCGACGTGAAACGGGGCAACACGTCCGTGCTTGTCCTGCGCGGCCGGGTCGCGGTCAATAAGGTATCGACCGGGCAGCGGGTTACGCTAGGCCAAGGACAAGGCGTCGACGCCGACCGCGGGCGCTCCGTATTACGTGTCACCCAATGGGGACAGCCGCGCATAGATGCTTTGATGGCGCGCCTCGGCCAGTGAGATCCCGACATCATGCGCAGACCGCCGCTGCAGACGCTGATTGCGCTTTTCTTGACTGCCGTCTGGGGGATGGGCCTGGGCGTCGCGCATCTGCGCGGTGACATCCCCTTTGTCGACGGCGCCGAAGCGACGCTCACGAACCTCCGCAATACGCTCGGCGGCAGCTTACAGCCACCCGATCTCGTCACGATCATAGCCATAGACGATGAGACGTCGCGTATGGCGGGACACTATCCTTTGCCTCGCGCCACGCTCGCCAAAATGATCGATGCTATCGCCGCATTGGGGCCGAAAGCCGTCGCGCTCGATCTGCTTCTGGTCGATGCCGGCGACGAGACCGACGACGCGGCATTGGAACAATCGCTCAAACGGACCAAGGTTGTACTGGCCGCGGCCGGCATCTTTCCCGAAAGCCGTCAGCGCGTCACAGAAGATAGCAAGGAACCTCTCGCTCGCGTGCCCAGTGCACTGCAATTCCTCGAACCGCAGCAGCGGTTCGCCGATGTCGCAAGCTACGGCATTGTCAATGTGCAGACCGACAAGGCGGGCACGCCGCGTTTCGTGCCGCTGCTGTTTCGTAGCGGCGAGCGGATCGAACCATCCTTTTCGCTGCGTGTCGTTTCCACCGCAACCAACGAGCAGACAACCGTCATCTCCGATCATATCAAGATCGGTGACAGGTCCATCCAGACCGATACCGGCTATCTCATGCCGCTCTCGTTCTACGGTCCGCGCGGAACGATTCGCACCGTCAGCGCCAGTGCTGCGCTCAATGGACAATTGCCGGAGGCTGCGATCAGGGACCATATCGTCGTTATCGGCGCGACCGTTACCGGCGGTGGCGATGTCTTTCCAACACCCTTCGATCCCGTTCTGCCGGGTGTCGAAGTTATCGCGACCTCGATCACGCATCTGATTGCCGGAGACGGCCTAGTACGCGACCGCAACGTCCGTTTTATCGACCTTTATTTCGCCGTCGGGCTGCCGATTGCCGTTGTCAGCCTTCTTTCATGGCGACGCAGTACCATAGGCCCGATCATGGTGCTGGGCGTGGTCCTCCTTTGGTTTGCCATCAACGTCAGCGCCTTCAAGCACGGAATTTGGCTAAGCGCCGCCCTCCCGATTGCGGCAACTGTCCCGCCGGCGCTGCTGTTTGGCGCGATCCAGCTTTGGCTCGACCGCAGACGAGCTGCCCGCTTCGCTGAACAAAGCCAGCTCCTGCAGCGCATCCAGGCGCCTGGTCTGGCCGAGCATCTTGCGCGCGATCCCAGTCTTCTCGCAGAGCCGGTACACCAGGAGGCGGCCGTCGTCTTCATCGATATAAATGGCTTCACCGGCCTTAGCGAATCGATCGGCCCGACCGCCGTGCGTGAACTGCTGAACGGCTTCTACAATCTCGTCGACGAAGAAGTGACTGCATCCGGCGGTGCCATTACCAGTTTCATGGGTGACGGCGCCATGATCCTTTTCGGCCTGCCGCATCCCAAGCCTGCCGATCCTGCCAACGCAGCGCATTGTTGCATTCGCCTGGCTCACCGGATGAGAGATTGGCTCTCGGCATTGCCGCAGGGAATAACCTCGCGAATCGGTTTCAAGATCGGCGCTCATTTCGGCACCATCGTCGCCTCGCGACTCGGCGGCGGCGATCGCCAACAGATCACTGCGACGGGTGATACGGTCAACGTTGCCAGTCGCTTGATGGAGGTTGCCGCAGGTCACCATGTGGAGGCTGCCATCAGCGCCGACCTCTTGCTTGCGGCGGGTCGCGACAGCGCTCCCTTCAAAGAGGGGCATCTCAACGGCCCGATCGAAACAAGCCTGCGTGGCCGCGCCGGTTCTTTGAGCATATGGCTTTGGCGCGGCCGGCCGTGATCCGAGAGATCTCGGCGCGTCGGATCTTATTCGTACCACATGGCAGCGATTGAAATCACGAGAAGGCAAGCGAGTGAAATGTTGAGTGCTCGCCATTGCCAGGCCGTTTTCAAGAGGTGTCCGAGCATTTGCCCCAGAGCACACCAAACCGCCAAAGAGAAAGCGGCGATAAGGCAGAAGGTTACGCCAAGTAGGAGTGCAAGTCTGGCCGGACTATCCGCCAGCGCGGCAAAGGAGGCGGCGGCGCCCATCGTCATCGCCCAGCCCTTGGGATTGTGCCAGAGCATCCAGACGCCGGCGAAAAAGCCCGTCGGCCTCGCCATCTGCCCGGCCTCGTGCGGCTGGCCGCTTCTGCCGATCCGAACGGCGAGCCAGAGCAGATAGAGGGATCCCAGCGTCTTCATGGCGATCTGCAGCATCGGCAGGGCCATCAACACGCTGCCGAGCCCGGCAGCCGCAGCGCAGGCCATGGAGCCCAGGCCGAAGGCAAAGCCGCCCATGACAGGTATCGAGCGGCGGAAACCGAAATGCGCGCCGGACGCAGTCGCGAGCGTGGTCGCACCGCCCGGCGTTATGGTGGAAACCAATGCGAAGAGTATCAGCGGTAGCAAGGATTCGATCGTCATACCCAGCCTTTCTCTAGTTGAAAAAGGCATAAGCGCCGTTCCAGCATCATGAAATCGAATATTGAAGGATCGGGGCATTAGCATTTATAATGCCTGCATGATCCGAAACTTTGATATTGCCCTCATCAGAACCTTCGCCACGGTTGCCGACCAGGGCAGCATGACGATATCAGCCAATATGCTGCATATGACCCAGGGCGCTGTCAGCCAGCAGATCAAGCGGCTGGAGGATATGCTCGGCTGCGCTCTGTTCGAACGGGACAGACGCGGATTGCGGCTGACGGAGGCCGGTGAACGCCTGCGCGGCAATGCTCGCCGCCTATTGGCGTTGAATGATGAGATCTGGGTCGACATGACGGAAAGCACTGTTCGCGGCGGCGTCCGGCTCGGCGTTCCCTATGATCTTGTGGGCGCGACGCTGGCGCCCGTGCTGAAATCCTATGCCGAACGCCATCCGCAGGTGGAGATTTCGCTGGTCTGCGCATCGTCGCCGGAACTGCTGGAAGAGTTGGGGAAGGGAACCGTCGACCTCTGTGTGGTGGAGGAACCATACGGCACGTCGCGGGGCGAATGCCTTGCTGTGGAGCGGCTCGTCTGGGTCGGAGCGAAGGCCGGCAATGCCCATCGCAAGGTGCCGCTGCCGATTTCGATGGTCGCCGATACCTGTGCCTTCCGGTCGTCGGTCTTTGCGGCGCTCAGCGAGGGTGGTCTACGCTGGCGGACGGTCTTTGAGAACGGCAATATCGAGGCGACCACGGCGACGGTACGCACGGATCTGGCTGTCACGGCCTGGCTCGCTTCGACCGTGCCGGCCGATCTCGATATCCTCGCCGTCGAGCAGGGTCTGCCCGAATTGCCGGTCTTTTCGATCAATCTGCATTTGCCGAAGAGTTGGGCAACGCCACAGGCGCTGGAGCTGGCCCGCCATATCCGAGATGGCATGATGCGGCCGCGCCAATCCGCGGCCGCCTAAGTCCCGTCTTCTGGTAGACCCACCTATGCCGCCTTCGGCAGCGGACCGACATAACGCGACTGCGGGCGGATCAGACGTCCGTCGAGCGTCTGCTCGCGGGCATGGGCGATCCAGCCGACCGTGCGGCCGATCGCGAAGACGCCGGTGAAGGAGCTGCGGGGGAAGCCAAGGGCATCGAGCAGCAGGGCGGTGTAATATTCGACATTGACGTCCAAGGGCCGATCCGGCTTGCGCTCCTTCAGCAACGCCAGTGCCGCCGCCTCGATGGCTTCCGCCAGCGCGATGCGCCCGGCATCCGCCTGTCCGCTGGCAAAGATCGGCTTCAATGCCGTCTTCAGCGCATCCGCGCGCGGATCGCGGACGCGATAGACGCGGTGACCGAAACCCATCAACCGCTCGCCGCGATCGAGCGCGTCAGACAGCCACGCGCGGGCATTTTCGGGCTTTCCGACACCATCAAACATATCGAGGACAGGGCCGGGGGCGCCGCCGTGCAGCGGGCCTTTGAGGGCGCTGATTGCTGCAAGCACGGAAGATGTCAGGCCGGCCTGGGTCGAGGCGATGACGCGGGAGGCGAATGTGGATGCATTCAAGCCGTGATCGGAAATCGTCACCAGATAGGCATCGAGGCCTGCCGTCTGCTCTGCCGTCGGCAATCGGCCCGTCAACATGCGTAGGACATCGGCCGATTGGGGGAGCGAGGCATCTGGCGCGATTGGCACGTCGCCCTTCTGCAGCCGTAAGACCGCGGGCAGGAAGACGGCGGGCGCCGCCATCAGGCGGATCGCGGTGGCGAAATCCTCACCGTCAGCAACGCGCGCCAGCAAGGCTCGTACGGCATCCACCGGCGGCAGCGTGAGGACGGCAGCATCGGCAGCCTTCACATGCGTAAAAAGCGCGACGCGAGCCGCGCCGAGCTGGGTTCGGATAGAAGCTGCGTCGATATGTTCGTCAAACAGGCCATCCAGCAGCAGCGCCGCAACATCCTCGAAGCGGCTAGTCGCCACCAGATCATCGAGCGACACGCCGCGGATGATCAGGCGACCGGCAGCGCCGTCGACGTCGGACAGCTTGGTTTCTGCGGCAATGACATCTTCAAGACCACTTTTCATTACGGTTCTCCTTTGACTATCCGATTAGATCGGCTCTATTCCTATTGACGTCAATCTTGATGCAATTGATCAATATGAGGACCGATGAGCTGGCTAACGGCGGAGCAGGCGTTGAACCTGCTGGGAACGAAATCACAGACGCTCTACGCCAATGTCAGCCGCGGGCGCATTCGTGCGAAAGCCGATCCCGCGGATACGCGGCGCAGCCTCTATTTCGCCGATGACGTCAAACGATTGGCCGCCCGCCATGCCGGAAGGCGCAAGACAGAGGCGGTGGCCGCCGAGGCTATTCAATGGGGCGATCCGGTATTGCCATCGGCACTATCGACCGTTTCGAACGGCAGGCTTTTCTATCGCGGCAAGGACGTGGCGATGCTTGCCGAAAGCGCAAGCCTCGAAGATGTCGCGCGGCTGCTTTGGGACATGAAGCGGCCGTTGCGGTTCGAGCAAAGTACGGCCCCGCAAAAACTTCCGTCCCTGGATGCCGCGTTTTCAGCATTGGCAGAGCGCATAACAAGCGACCTGCCATCACTCGGACGCTCGCTTCCGGCCCTGCAGAACGAAGCCGAAAGCGTGCTCGGTACGGTGGCTGAAGCCCTGGCCCCGGGCGCGTGGGACCAACCGCTGCATCGGCGCCTCGCGGCTGCCTGGGACCGCCCCGATGCCGCCGATATGATCCGCCGCAGTTACGTCTTGCTAGCCGATCATGAGCTGAACGCTTCGACCTTCACCGCGCGGATCACTGCATCCGCCGGCGCGACATTATCTGCTGCCACTCTATCGGGTCTTTCGACGCTGACGGGTCCGCTGCATGGCGGCGCATGGCAGAGCGTGCGCACGCTGATCGCGCGGGCAGCCACGACAGGCGTGGATGAAGTGGTCCGCAGCTATCTGGCGGAAGGACGTCCGCTGCCAGCTTTCGGCCATCAGCTTTATCCTGATATCGATATCCGCGGAGAGGCTTTGCTTGGCTGCTTCACGCTGCCGCCGCTCTTCGCCAAGGTTCGCGATGTCGGCGAGCAGCTGGTCGGGGAACGCGTCAATGTTGACTTCGCTTTGACAGCGATGACCCACGCCTATCATCTCCCGGAGGACGCACCGCTGATCATCTTCGCGCTGGCACGGACGGTCGGCTGGCTTGCGCATGCCATGGAGCAGGCCACCAGCGGCAGGCTCATTCGACCGCGCGCACGCTATGTCGGTCCTCCGGTACCATGATCTCATTCTTACCGGACATCGGGCATCTTCTGCTCAGCTCACCGCTAGGTGACAAACGGCTTCGATGTTGTGGCCATCGGGATCAAGAATGAAAGCGCCATAATAGTTTGGATGATAATGGGCGCGCAGGCCGGGAGCACCGTTATCGATTCCGCCGGCGATGATCCCGACCCGATGGAACTCATCGACGAGCTCCCTGTTTGGGGTGGCAAAGGCGATATGCGTGCCTGTTTGCAAAGCATCGCGCTGACCGATCCAGAAGAAAGCCTTCTGGCCAATACCGTAACCCGCAAATCTTTCGCCTTCGGCATAAAGGCGTTCTATGCCTATGGAGCGCAGCATTGTGTCGTAGAAGATCTTCGATCGCTCGATATCGCGAACCCCGATCGTCACATGATCCAGCACATCACCCTCCAAAAGTGAGATTGAACTCTATTAACGCTGACCAACAGTGCCAGCGTCGCGGTCGGCAAGCTCGACCCAACCAATGACAAGTTTGCGGTTGGCAATCAGCCAGATCGTTGCCAGCGCGACCAAACCGACGACGATATTGGCAGCGACGAAGAGAATGGGAGCAAGTTGCGTGACCGGTCCGGCATCGCCACGCTCAACAAGGCGCATCGGGGCGGTTGCCAGTGCGGTCGCGCCGAAGGTGAAGGCCCAATAAGCGGGGCTGAAGCCTTCTTTCATGATCCAGGGCAGGAGGCGCAACATGATCAGCGCCTGCAGCAAGCCGTAGCCGATCATTGCATGGACGAGCATGTCTGGAGGGCCTTGCGTGACGCTGATATAGGCCAGCGCACCAACGGCCGGCGGAGCCAGCTGAATTCCAAGGGTCGGCCTTAGTGGCGGTGCCAGCGCAGGCCCCGTCAGCAGGCGATGCAGCAGGGCGGATTCTATGGCAAGCCAGGCGAAGAAGCCGGCGCCGAAGAAAAGCTGCGCCCATTGCGGAAAGCCAAGCGCCGCGCCGACGATAGCAGTCACGAAGCTGCCGGCGACGCTTGGCAGATAGAGCACGGCTGTCGTCGTGGCGATATCGCGTTCACCCTGCCAGAGCCCTCCGGTGCGCCAGACGGAGAATGCCAGGGTATAGACGGCGCCGATCAGGAATATGGTTTCGGCACCGATACGCGAATAAGGCAGCAGGCCACCGGCCACCAGCATGGTTGCGACACCAACGAGGCCGATGAAGCAGCATTGGACAGGGTGCGCCACTTCCTTGAATGCCTCCTCGCGCGCCACCATCCATTTCAAAGCGTAGAGCACGATCAGCATCAACCAGACAGCCAGTGTAATAAAGGTAAGAACTTCACCGATCAGTACCGGCAGATGCCAGATGCGGGCACCCACGCGCCAGGCATTGGCGAGACCGGAAAGCCCAAGAACCATGCCGAAAAACGAAGCCGGAACCAGCGGCAGTTTCAAAGACGCAGCCATATGCCCCCTTTTTGTGCCTTGTGTGAGGCCCACCTTAAAGAGAATTGTGCAAGGAATTCGAGATCGATGCTAAATTTATCAATGCGAATGAAAGAGCAAAATACAGCTTTCCCCGAAGCCGGCAAAGCGCGATCATGGAGAAAAGCAAGAGGCTTCGGCATGCGAGATCACGGATGCGTGAGCACACGCATTTTTCTACGCTCCATGGCTCCTGCATAGCTCTCCCGTCATTTGTTCATTGGAAAACATTGCGAAATATCTCTATGCAGTATTCAAACGATTGAAACCGTCCTAGGAGACTGAAACATGCAAATCGGAATGATTGGCCTTGGCCGTATGGGCAACAACATGGTGCAGCGCCTGATGCGAGGCGGTCACAGCGCGGTTGTTTTCGATGCGCGCCCGGAAAGCATCGCGGGGTTGGAGCAGCTCGGCGCCACCGGCAGCAAGTCTCTCGCGGATTTCGTATCGAAACTTGCGAAGCCGCGCGTCGTCTGGTTGATGTTGCCGGCGGCAATCGTCGATCAGGAACTGGCTGCGATCGTTCCGCTTCTCGAAGAAGGTGACATCGTCATCGACGGCGGCAATTCCTATTATCACGATGATATTCGCCGTGCCGAAGAGCTGAAGCCGAAGGGCATCCATTATGTCGACGTCGGCACCAGCGGCGGCGTTTTCGGTCTCGAGCGCGGCTATTGCCTGATGATCGGTGGCGAGAAGGAAACTGTCCAGCATCTGTCGCCGATCTTCGCGACGCTCGCACCCGGCGTCGGTGACGTCG
The DNA here is from genome assembly GCF_030182525.1 of Rhizobium pantanalense. Lineage (NCBI taxonomy): Bacteria > Pseudomonadati > Pseudomonadota > Alphaproteobacteria > Hyphomicrobiales > Rhizobiaceae > Rhizobium > Rhizobium pantanalense. The sequence goes on along the minus strand of NZ_JAQJCH010000005.1, from coordinate 309,202 downwards.
CTCCGTCGGCAATGCGCTCCGAAGAGGCTGCCAAGAACAGCACGGCGGAGCAGGGCTACCTGCATTGCGGCCCGTCCGGCGCCGGCCATTTCGTCAAGATGGTCCATAACGGCATCGAATATGGCCTGATGGCTGCCTATGCCGAGGGCTTCAACGTTCTGCGCCATGCCAATATCGGCAAGCAGGACGCCGAGAAGGACGCAGAAACCGCGCCGCTCTCGCACCCGCAGTATTATCAGTATGATCTCGATATCGCCGAAATCTCGGAAGTCTGGCGCCGCGGCAGCGTGATCACCTCCTGGCTGCTCGACCTCACGGCCGATGCGTTGCATGGCGACGCAGCGCTTTCGCAATATGCTGGCCGCGTTTCCGATTCCGGCGAAGGCCGCTGGACGATCTCGGCGGCGATCGACGAAGGCGTCCCGACGCCGGTGCTGAGCGCCGCGCTTTATGGCCGTTTCGCCTCGCGCGGGAACGACGATTACGCCAACAAGGTTCTCTCTGCCATGCGCGCCGGCTTCGGCGGCCACCATGAGAAGCCGGCAAAGTAATTGGTTGGCCTATCGATCCGATGATAGCGAGCCGGTGGGGCAAACCTCCCGGCTTTTTATTGTCCCGCTGCTTCCAGCAGAAAAACCGTGCTAAGCACTTTCCCCGGGGCTAACTTCAGCCCAGCAGATCGGGTCGCAGGACTATGACCGGAGTGGGCGAGCCCACATCAAGCTGCGGCGCATGTGGCGGGCGGATGACCAGGCAGTCAGCGCGCGAAAAGACTTTCATCATCGACGAATCCTGCTTCGAGAAGGGCTCGGCGAGCCAGCCGCCGTCGGCAGCTTTCGTCAGCGTCGCGCGCACATAATCCTGCCGCTGATCGTTCGCGGCAAAGGATACTGCAGCACGCGCAAAGCCTTCACGCTTTACTGGAGGCAAAGATGCAAGCTTTCTTATCAATGGCTCGAGAAAGAGCAATCCGCAGACCAGGCTGGAGACGGGATTGCCGGGGAGGCCCAGGACATGCATGTCGCCGAGGCTGCCGACCATCAGCGGTTTGCCGGGGCGCATGGCAATGCGCCAGAAATCCAGCTTCATGCCTGCAGCGACCATTGTCGCCTGCACCAGATCGTGATCACCGACAGAGGCGCCGCCGAGTGTGACGATGATGTCGGCCTTGGCCACCTGCGCACGGCCGATGGCGGCGGTAATCTCGTCGCTGTCGTCGGCGACGATGCCGAGATCAAGCACATGCGCGCCGGCGTTGCGGGCCAGTGCGGCGATACCGAACGTGTTCGAGGCGATGATTTGCGATGGCCCCGGTTCACTGCCGGGCGCCACGAGTTCGTCGCCGGTCGCGAGAATCGCCACCAGCGGCCGCCGGTAGACATCCAATGCCGGATGGTTCATGGCCGCAGCGACGGTGAGCCGCGAAAAATCCATGACGGTGCCGGCAGGAAGCACCGATTCGCCTTCCAGGAAATCCTGTCCGCGCGGGCGTATGTGCTGCCCCTTGCGCAAGGGGTAGGTCGTGCGGATGCGATCACTCTCCAGGCGCTCCGCGTCCTCCTGCAGGAGTACCGAATCGGCGCCGGCCGGAACCGGCGCACCGGTGAAGATGCGAACCGCTTCTCCCTTGCCGACGGCTCCCTCAAATGCATGACCCGCTGCGGAGGCACCGATGACCTGCAGCTCCGAGCTAGGCAGTGCCGCATCATCGAAGCGCAGCGCATAGCCATCCATCGCCGAGGCATCGAAAGGCGGCTGTGTCAGGCGCGCCGTCAAATCTTTGGCCAGAACCCGGCCCTCGGCCATATCGAGCGGAACGCTTTCAACACGGTGGATCGGCGCGGCACTATCCAACAGGCGCGCTTGCGCTTCGGCAACGGGTAACAGGCTCATAGATCAGGCCCCCGGATGGCGGAAATCCCCCGATTTGCCGCCGGATTTCTCCAATAGAGTGATGCCGCCGATTTCCATGCCGCGATCGGCGGCCTTGGCCATGTCGTAGATCGTCAGGCAGGCGACGGAAACCGCCGTCAGCGCTTCCATCTCGACACCAGTGCGGCCGGTCAGCTTTGCCGTCGCGGTGACCCGAAGACCGGGCAGGGCGGCATCTTCTGCTATATCGACGGCAACCTTCGTTAACATGAGGGGATGGCAGAGCGGGATGAGATTGCTGGTCTGCTTGGCTGCCATGATGCCGGCAAGCCGCGCCGCGCCGATTACATCACCCTTTTTGGCGTTGCCGTCGCGAATCAGCGCCAAAGTCTCGGGCTTCATCTTGACGTAACCGGCCGCGGTGGCGCTACGTGCCGTCTCTGCCTTGTCGCCAACATCGACCATATGCGCTTCGCCCGAAGCGTCGATATGGGTCAGGCCGGCCTTCTCGATGCTCATCTCACTCGGCCGCCAGAATGCCGGTTTCGCCGTTCAGCAGCAGTTTGGTTGCCGCCGTCACATCGTCCTTGCGCATGAGGCTTTCGCCGACCAGGAAGGTGCTGATGCCGGCAGCCTCGAGGCGCTTGCAGTCGGCATGGGTGAAGACGCCGCTTTCGCCGACCAGCAGCCGGTCCTTCGGTACCATGGGGGCCAGCTTTTCACTGACCGTCAAGCTTACTTCGAAGCTGCGGAGATTGCGGTTGTTGATGCCGATCAGCGGCGAGGAGAGTTTTAGGGCACGATCCATCTCTTCGGCGTCGTGGACCTCCACCAGCACATCCATACCGAGGCTGAACGCTTCGTCCTGAAGACGCTCGGCATCGTCAGCGGAGAGCGATGCCATGATCAGCAGGATGCAGTCCGCACCCCAGGCGCGGGCTTCCTGCACCTGATAGGTATCGAACATGAAGTCCTTGCGCAGCGCCGGCAGCGAGCAGGCGGCGCGGGCCGCCGTCAGGAACTCCGGAGCGCCCTGGAAACTTGGCGTATCGGTCAACACCGAAAGGCAGGCGGCACCGCCGGCTTCATAGGCCTTCGCGAGGGCAGGCGGGTCGAAATCAGGACGGATCAGGCCCTTGGACGGGCTTGCCTTCTTGATTTCGGCAATCAGGCCAAAAACACCGGATTCCTGCTTGGCGAGCAGCGCCTTGTGAAAGCCGCGCGGTGCGGACTGTTCAGCCTGCATGGCCTTGAGATCGGCAAGGGAAAGCTTGGCCTTGGCAGCGGCGATTTCCTCGCGCTTGTAGGCCTCGATCTTTTGAAGGATATCGCTCATGATGTCCTAGTCCTGTTCTTCTTCATTGGAAATGGCAATGAGCTTTTCCAGTGCAACAGCGGTGGCGCCGCTATCGAGCGAATGGGCCGCGAGCTTCATGCCATCATGAAGCGTTTCAGCCTTGCCGGCAATGACCATAGAGGCGGCCGCATTGGCAAGGGCGATATCGCGATAGGCATTCTTTTCGCCGGCGAGCACAGCACGAAGAGCTGCGGCGTTGGCTACGCCATCCCCACCCTTGATGTCTTCAAGCCGCGCATGCGGCAGGCCGAAATCTGAGGGCGTGAGCTCGAAGGTACGGATCTTACCGTTTTCCAGAGCCGCGACGGATGTCTTTCCGGTCGTGGTGATCTCATCCAGACCGTCGCCGTGCACGACCCAGACGCTCTCCGCGTTCAGATCTTTCAGCACCTCGGCCAGCGGCAATACCCATTGCGGCGCGAAGACGCCCAGCAGCTGGCGACGGGCGCCAGCAGGATTGGAGAGAGGCCCAAGCAGATTGAAGATCGTCCGCGTACCTAGTTCGACGCGCGACGGACCGACATGGCGCATGGAAGAATGATGTAGCTGCGCGAACATGAAGCCGATGCCGGCCTCCCGAATGCAGCGGGCAATCGTCTCCGGTCCGATATCGAGCTTGATACCCAATACGGACTGCGTGTCGGCGGTACCGGCCTTGGAGCTTTGAGCGCGGTTGCCGTGCTTGGCGACCGGCACGCCCGCGCCGGCGACGATGAATGCCGCCAGCGTCGAGATATTATAGGTTCCGACTCCGTCGCCGCCGGTGCCGACGATATCGATTGCATCGGCAGGCGCCCCCACCGGCAGCATCTTGGCGCGCATGGTCGTCACGGCGCCGACGATTTCGTCGACAGTTTCGCCGCGCACGCGCAACGCCATGAGAAAGGCGCCGATCTGAGACGGCGTGGCCTCGCCCGACATCAGGATTTCGAATGCTTGTCGGGCTTCGTCCCGGGTCAATGCCTCTCGATTGGCGACCTTGGCAAGGAAAGGCTTCAATTCGCTCATCGGCTGTCCATCCTCCCGTATGGGTCTAGCGGGACATCGCCTGTTCGGCGAGGCTCTGGTTGACCGTTACGGCGTATTTGGACTGCAGCTGGCTGACCATCTGATCGAGAATGTCATCGCCGGCAGCATTGGCGATCTGGGCAACCTGCTGATCGTCGTTGCTCAGCGCATCGGTCGTCGGATTGTCGTTGACATCGGTGACCTTGAGCAGGATCTGTGTCGTATCATCGGCGCCGACGGCGTTTGCAGCCGTATCGACCGGACCGGAGAAGGCGGCAGCGATGCCGCCGCGACCCAGAACCGGATCATCCGTCGAGCGCGTGATGCCGGTCTTGCTTTCAACGGCAATGCCAAGCGGCGCGGCGATGTCGGCAAGAGACTTGCCCTTCTGCGCCTCCTGCTTCAGCTCGGCCGCCTTGGCGGCAAGCGCGACCTTCTGCTGCTCGGCGGTCCAATCGGCAACTGCCTTTTCACGGACGTCGGAAAGCGGGCGGTCATGATCGGGCGTGATGTTCATCACGTCGTACCAGATATAGCCATCATTGCCGACCGTCAGGGGAGCAGGGTTGCCACCCTGATCGGCCTTGAAGACCTCCGAGATCAGCTGCTGGCGGGCCGGCAGATCCTTGATCTCATTGCCGCTCTGATCGAGGCCCGTCTGATCGATCGCATCGATGGTGACGAGCTTCAGCTTGAGCTGCGAAGCCGCCTCCTGCAGCGAAGCGCCGGAGCCGCGAAGATCTTCGAACTTGTCGTGGACACTGGTGATTTCATTGGCAGCATTGCCGAGCGCAATCTGCTTGCGGATATCTTCCTTGACCTCGTCGAAATTCTTGGCTGTTTCGTTCTTCACATTCGTCACACGCAGGATGACCGGACCGAAGGAACCGTCCACGACGGGCGTGGTGCCGCCTTCCTTGGAGACGGCGAAGGCCGCTTCGGCAACCGTCTTGTCCGGTACCTGATCCTTGGTGAAGGTGCCGAGCAGCACGTCGGACGGCTTCTTGCCCTGGTCGGAGACGAGCTGATCGAAGGTGGTTCCCGTCTTCAGCGCATCGGCTGCGGCATTGGCGAGATCCTTGTTGGCGAAGGTCAGCTGCTCGATGGTGCGCGTTGCCGGCGTGGTGAAGCTGTCCTTGCGCTTGTCGAACTGCGCGTGCACCTCGTCATCCGTAACACTCGCGGTGTCGGCGATATCCTCGGCCTGCAACTTCACATAGGCGAACTTGCGATATTCGGGCGCACGGTATTTCGATTTCACGCCGTCGAACCACTTCTGCAGCACGTCGTCGGCCGGCGCCTTGACGGGATCGATATTGGCATTGGTCAGCAGCAGGTAATCGATGCTGCGAGTCTCGTCGTGATACTGCTTGACCGCATCGGCAAGAACCGCCGGGGCGACAAAGCCGTTCGAGACAGCCTCGACGATCTGGCTGCGGATCGCGACCTTGCTGCGCTCCTTGATATAGTCATCGGGTGATATGTTGCTGTTGCGCAGAAGCGTATCGAACTTTTGACGGTCAAAGGCGCCGTTCGCAGCCTTGAAGGCCGGATCGTCGCCGATGAGCTTGGCAAGGCGGTCTTGCGAGAGGCCGAGGTTCATGTCGGCGGCAAGCTGATCGAGCGAAGCGCCGGCGACAAGCTGCGCCACCGTCTGCTGTCCGATACCAAAGGCGCGAGCCTGCTCGGGCGTGATTTGCATGCGCAGTTGCTGACTGATCGCCTGGATCTGGCGGCGATAGGCGAGGCGGAACTCGTTTGTATCAATGTGCTGATCCCCGACCGTGACAACGGTATTGCTGCCGCCGCCCGTGATGAGGGACCGCTCGACGCCCCACACGCCGAAGGCTGCCGCAAGAAGAAGCAACAAACCCTTGGCAACCCAGGTCTGGGCGATTTTTCTCAGCACGTCGAACATCGGAAAGCAAACCTCGTCATCATCAAGTCTTCGCCCGCAGGCGAAACAATCGGAGTTCCTTAGAACAATCCGAACCGGAATTGAAGAGCCAGTGGGGAAATCGCCTGACGAGCTGCAGCCATGCCGGAACCTTTGAGAAGCGGCAGCGTTCTAGCAATGCGGAAACATAAGGAGCACACGATGGCAGAGACCAAATCAGCCTCTACTCAGTCGTCTTCGGCGCGAGCACAGACGGAAACGGCAATGGAGGATCTTGCCGCCCAGGTCGCGGCGTTGCGCGACGATCTGGCAAAGCTGTCACAAAGCGTGGCGGCTGTGGGGCAGGGAGCGAAGTCTGTCGTCGCGGAGGAAGCCCAGGAGATCACAGAGCAGTTGCGCGAGAGGGTTCGTGAAGAGCCGATTTTCATGGTCGCTGCCGCAGCCGGCATCGGCTATCTGATCGGCCTTCTGAGCCGACGCTAGGCAGGACGAACTCTCGATCGGCGGACGAGCCACTGCAGCTGCGAAACTGCCGAAAAGGCGCGGACGATTCGTTCGCGCCTTTTCAATTGGTAACGACTGCGAGCGCCTGCGCCCAGGAATTGCAGGATACGTGCACTGCACTACAACCGAATCCTGCTGCGACATCTTTGCGACACTCCCTGCGACATGTTGACTATCGCCATTTGTTGAACGTCCACCCCCTTGTATCACATGGGCGCTTACTATACGTAACAACAATTATAAGGTTGCTTATGAATAGCAGGCTCCCAATACAATGATTTCGACCCCCACCGTTGGTTTTCTCCTCCACGATGTTGCGCGACTGCTTCGGAAGAGATTCGAGCAGCGTGCGAAGGATTTGGGCCTGACGCGCTCGCAGTGGCAAACCCTTGCCTACCTTGCAAACAATGAAGGTATCCATCAGGCCGGACTGGCCGAAATTCTCGAAATCGAGCCGATCACGCTGGTGCGTATCCTGGACAAGCTCAGCGAACGGGGGCTGGTGGAGCGCCGGCAGCATCCGAACGATCGGCGCAGCTGGCTCCTCTATATGCGCGAAGAGGCCCGGCCGTTGATGGACGCCATGCGTAGCATCGGCGAACAGTCGCGCAGGGAAGCGCTCGAAGGCGCCTCTCAGGAAGATCAAGAGCGCCTCTATGAATTGCTTACCCTTATGAAATCGAACCTGGTTAGCGCCTGCCGTTCGAAGGCAGTCGACAAAGAGTTACAACATGGCTGAAGCATCCTCCCCACTTCGCGTACCCGCGAACGCAAACTCCTCCGAACAAAATCAAGCTTCCGTCGCCGAGGCCCCATCCTCCAATCCGGCGCCCCAGCCTTCGACGACTGCGCCGGCCGCACCGGCAGCGCCCCCGAAGACGCCGCGCAAGCGCCGCAGTATGACGCGACCAGTCCTGTTTGCGCTGCTTCCGGTCGCGCTTGTCATCGGTGGCTACTACTACGTCACCGGCGGCCAGATCATGTCCACGGACAATGCCTACATTCAGGCCGATATGGTCGGTGTTTCAACCGACGTTTCCGGCACGGTAATCTCGGTCGACGTGCATGAAAACGAGGTGGTGAAGAAAGGACAGGTGCTTTTCCGCCTGAGGCCCGATTCGTTCCGGATCGCGCTTGAAGGTGCGAAAGCGCAGCTCGGCAATGCCAGGAACCAGATCCTGAACCTGCAGGCGAGCTACAAGCAATCCCTGTCGGAAATTGCGCAGGCGCAGGCCGACATCCCGTACTATCAGACGGAATTCGACCGCCAGCAGAACCTGATCACCAATTCGGTCGCTTCCAAGGCGGCTCTCGACCAGGCCAGACACAATCTCGAAGCCGCGCAGCAGAAGGTATTGGTTGCAAAGGCCACAGCCGCTGCGACTCTCGCTCAGTTGGGCGGCGAAGGCACGGCCGATCTGCCTCCGGAGCAGAACCCGCTCTATTTGCAGGCGAAGGCTGCAGTTGACAATGCGCAGCGCGAACTTGACGACACCGTCGTCAAAGCCCCCTTCGACGGCGTAACCGCAAACGTACCCTCGCTGCAGGTCGGCGCCTATCTGACGGCCTCCCAGCCGGGATTCTCGCTGGTTTCCACCACACATCTATGGATCAACGCCAGCCCGAAGGAAACAGAACTCACCTATGTCCGACCCGGCCAGAAGGTCGATATCTCTGTCGACGCCTATCCGGGCGTGACCTGGAAGGGCACGGTCGCCAGCATCGCGCCGGCATCCGGCTCCAGCTTCTCGCTTCTGCCGGCACAGAACACGACCGGCAACTGGGTCAAGGTGGTCCAGCGCATACCGATGATCATCAATATCGACGACACGGCGGGCAAGCCTCCGCTGCGCGTCGGAATGAGCGTCGTCGCCGATGTCGACACCGGCCATGCCCGCGGCCTGCCTGATTTCATTACCAACCTGCTGGGTCATTCCCGCGGTCAGGATCATGAATAATACCGCCACCGCTTCTCCCGCAGCGCCAGTTGCCAATCGTGGCGCGATTACTGCCTGCGTCATCCTTTCCGTCATCATGCAGGCGCTGGATACCACCATCGCCAATGTCGCCCTGCCGCATATCCAAGGCGACGTTTCCGCCAGCGCCGACCAGATCAACTGGGTCCTGACGTCCTACATCGTCGCCGCGGCGATCATGACGCCGCCCTCCGGCTTCCTCTCGGCAAAATTCGGCCGCAAGCGGGTCTTGCTGGTGGCAATCGCCGGCTTTGTCGTTGCCTCTGTGCTGTGCGGCCTATCAGAATCGCTGATACAGATTGTCGGCTTCCGCCTGCTGCAGGGCCTGTTTGGCGCTTCGCTCGTACCGCTGTCACAGGGCATCCTGCTCGATATCTACAATGTCGAGGAGCGCGGCCGTGCCATGGCGCTGTTCGGCGTCTCGGTCATGGTCGGGCCGGTGCTGGGTCCCGTCATCGGCGGCTGGCTGACCGACAATATCAGCTGGCGCTGGGTGTTCTACATCAACGTGCCGATCGGCGCGCTCGCCTTCTTCGGCATCGTCGTCTACGTGACGGAAACGAAGCTCGATGCGCTCGCCAAGCTCGATTGGTTCGGCTTCGGCATGCTCTCCATTGCGATTGCCGGCTTGCAGCTATTCCTCGACCGCGGCGAGCAGCTCGACTGGTTCTATTCGAGCGAAATCATCATCGAGGCGCTCGTCTGCGTCAGCGCCTTTTACCTCTTCCTCGTGCACATGTTCACGGCGGAGCGAAGTTTCGTCAATCCGCGCCTGTTCATGGACCAAAACTTCGCCGTCAGCATCCTGTTCATCTTCATCGTCGGCGTGACCTATTTGGCCTCGCTGGCGCTGATGACGCTCTATCTGCAGACGCTGATGGGCTACCCGGTCGTGACTGCCGGCATCGTCATGGGACCGCGCGGGCTCGGCACCATGTTCTGCATGTTCCTTGTGGGGCGCCTGATCGGCAAGGTGGACACGCGCTGGCTATTGTTCATCGGCCTCGCACTGACGGCCTGGGCTATGTACGACATGACGGGCTGGACGCCGGATGTGTCGCAATGGACGCTGATATCGGTCGGCTTTGTCCAGGGGGCGGGATTGGGCTTCCTCTTCGTGCCGCTAACCACGATCGCTTTTGCGACGCTGCCGGCGCAGATGCGCGGCGAGGGGACGGGTCTCTACAATCTCTCGCGCAACATCGGCTCCAGCGTCGGCATTTCGGTCGTCTCAATGCTGATTACCGAGAATACGCAGGTCAACCATGCCAATATCGCCGCCTATGTCACGCCATTTAATCGGTATTTCGACCTCACGGCCGCGCAGGGTATGAGCCCGTTCACGGCAGCGGGCAGGGCTTCGCTTGACGGCATGATCACGACGCAGGCGACGATCATCGCCTATATGGACGACTTCAAGCTGCTGATGCTGATGTCGATCTTCGCCATGCCGCTGCTGGTGCTCCTGCGCAAGCCGAAGGCACCGCCGGCGGTCGATCACAGCGTCGCGATGGAATAGCTACGCAGCCTTTCCAGTTTCACTGCGTGGCTCAACGGCTGCCGGGCACCACCCCGGCGGCCGTTTTTGTCCGATTATTGAAAACGGCGGCTGACAAAGCGTGAGCCGGCAGCGCCGAAACGCCAAAGGGGATCGATGTTCTTCGTGATGCCGATGCGCTTGTCGGCCACGATCGACACCGGTTCCGCAAGCGAAAGCGAAAACGGCGCCGCATCCAATGAACGGCCATTGAGATGGATATCGACGGCCAAGGCCTGCGAGAGCTTACCCGGCCCGTTACAAAGCGAGACGATGTCGGCCAGCCCCCGCCGCTGGATCATGTGCGCGATGCCGTTTTCCGGCTCGATCGCCCGGATGAGCACAGCGCTCCCCTTGGTGCAAACGAAATTCAGACACCAGTGAATGCCGTAGGAGCGGTAGACATAGACATGACCGGCCGGTCCGAACATGGCCGCATTGCGCTGCGTCGGCCCGTTATAGGCGTGAGATGCCGCATCATCCGGTCGATAGGCCTCCGTTTCGACGATTCGACCGCCCACCTCCGCAACAGTGAAGCGCATCCCGATCAGATCGGACGCGACCACGACGGCATCCCGACTGAAAAAAGCGGTGAGGGCAGGGCCGGCGAGGGGTTTGATACCAAGAGATAGGGAATGATCGTCAGAAGCCATGGAAGGAAACTATCCCGGATAGCCAAATCCATCAACACGGCGCCGACCATCAAGTGCTTGGTCCGGCGTACTGATAATTGACAAAAACTAAGTATCACTTATTAATAGCTTGCTTCAGTCAGATTTGACCCCTGACCTGGCGAAGGTGGCCCGGCCCTTTCCAGCGGCCGGGCCACCTTATTTTTAGCGCGCTGACGACATGAAGTTTCCGCAGCGCCACCCGGCTCGATCAATATTCCTCAATCGCCGTTCCCGCCGATATCGAGAATGCAAGGGAGTTCTGTGGAACAAGTTGACGCGGCGACCAAAGCTGCTAAAAAGCCAGCCGTCGAGTGATTGGGGCAGAAAACCGGTAGCCACACCCGGTTTCGAAAAATCAGCACTATATGGATTTTTCAGGCCTTTTCAGTTGCTTGGGAAGAGTGTCCGAGTGGTTTAAGGAACCGGTCTTGAAAACCGGCGTGCGGGAAACCGTACCGTGGGTTCGAATCCCACCTCTTCCGCCATATTCCTGTGAAATCATTAGATTTTATGGCGGAACGCGCCTCTTCATTCTATACAATTTTATATTAGATATGCGTGATATTCTTGCTCACGCGGATTGCCATCGAAAATGAAGCGCGGCGTGTCACATTAAGAATTCCTGCCTTGTCATGTCCTTCGCAAAGCCAAATTCGAAGGAGATGACAAATGATCCGCCAGCGCATCGCAATCGTGTATCATAGCGGCTACGGACATACCGCCCGACAAGCCGAGGGCGTCAGGGCAGGGGTCGAAGAGGTCGACGGCGCGGAGGCGATACTGTTGACTGTGGATAGGGTGGAGCGCCACTGGGATGATCTCAATGCGGCGCAGGCCATCATCTTCGGCTCGCCGACCTATATGGGCTCGGTTTCCGCATCGTTCAAAGCATTTCAGGAGGCAACATCGCATGCCGTTCTCGCCAAGGACTATCTATGGAAGGACAAGATTGCGGCGGGCTTCACCACCTCGGGGTCACGATCCGGCGACAAGCTTTCGACGCTGATGCAGATGGTGATTTTCGCAGCCCAGCACGGAATGCATTGGGTCGGTCTCGATCTGCCGCCAGCCAATTGCTCTTCGACAGGCTCGGATGAGGATATGAACCGCCTCGGCTTCTGGCTTGGTGCCGCGGCGCAGGCGAATACGGACGAAGGCCCGGAGACGGCGCCACCGGCATCCGATCTCGCGACCGCACGCCATCTTGGCCGTCGGGTAGCGCTGACAGCGCTGCAGTTCGCTCGTGGCCGCGAGTTCAATCCATTTGCGCGCGAGTTCGCAGCCAATGAATGAGGCGCCGTCAGATCCGATCTTCGCTGAGCTGCGTCCGCGCCTTGTCAGGCTCGCCTACAGAATGCTCGGATCGGTCACAGATGCCGAGGATATCGTGCAGGATAGCTGGCTGCGCTGGCTGGCGACCGATCGCGCTTCCGTTCGCGAACCGGCGGCATTCCTGCGAACAGTCGTCACCAGGCTTTGTCTGAACGAGCTGAAATCGGCCCGTCGTCGCCGGGAGTCCTATGTGGGCTCTTGGCTGCCCGAGCCGATTTTCGATCCGGACGACGGCGATGCCGCTGACGATATAACCATGCCGCTGATGCTAGCCTTGGAGCGCCTTTCGCCGCTGGAGCGAGCCGCCTTTCTTCTGCATGACGTGTTCGGCATGAGTTTCGACGAGATCTCCTCGGCAATTGGTCGCGAGGCGGCCGCCTGCCGCAAGCTTGCCAGCCGAGCGAGGGCACATGTCACCGAGGCCCGGCCGCGCTTCGCCGTGGGCAAGGAAGAAGGGCTCAAGCTTGCCGCCGCCTTCTTCACGGCGTCGAGAACGGGAGACATGGCCTCCCTTCAGGCTCTGCTTTCAGAGGATGTCGTTGTCCATGCCGACGGCGGCGGCAAGGTGCCGACATCGCAGCGACCGCATATCGGGCTTTCTGACACCATGCGGCTTCATGAGCAGCTGGCGCGAATTTTCCGCGCGCATCCCTCACAGCTGATCCACTACGCAATCATCGATGGCTTGCCCGGCTTCGTGACGATAGAAGGCGACAGTGTCGTGCAGACGACCGCGTTGCAGGTCGAGCGGGAAAAAATCGTCGCAATCTATTGCACACGCAATCCGGACAAGCTGCAGCATATCATCACCGCCCTGACGCACTGATGGTTGACCTGGCTAAGAGATGGATGTGAAACCGTCGCTTACCGCCATAGGTGCATGGGGAGATAGACATGCAACAATTCAGCATACGCCGCCTGCAGCGCGACGATGCCTCGATTTTCACGGACATCCGGCTAGAAGGACTTGCTCTTCATCCGGAAGCGTTTGGCGCGTCCTACGAGGAGGAATTGAACCATACATTGACCCAGGTTGGGGACAGGATCGAAGGCAATGTGGTGATCGGCGGCTTTGCCAATGACGGAATGCTTATCGGCGTCGCCGGCGTGGCTCGATCGAAAGGTGCGAAGATGCGGCACATAGCCTCGATATGGGGCGTGTATGTGCGCCAACAGGCGCGGGGCACCGGCCTCTCGCACTCGCTCATGGCGGCAGCACTGGAAGAGGCGAGAGTCAATTGCCGCTCGATAAGGCTCAGCGTCACATCCTCCAACGTCGCAGGCATTCGCCTCTATGAATCCTTCGGTTTCAGGACTTGGGCCATCGATACCGAGGCGTTGAAGGTCGGCGATACATACTATGACGAGATACTGATGCGTCTTGATACACGCGCCTGAAAGAGCTGTGTCAAAATCGCGCAAACCGCTGTGATCCCGGTAAAAATTGGCCCGATCGTGTTTCGATCCGGATCGACTGAAGACTATCCGGCAAGCTCTCGTCAGTCGAGCGCGCATCCGATCATTGCGCTATTTCCGGCCAGTCGAACTTTACTCAACATTAACCATGATCTTCGGAAATTCTTCGGTGCGCTCAATTTGCATCGCAAAATGGACAAACTGCAATCATGATTAAAGCACCGTTAGGTGATTGGAGCGTAGCAGGATACCGGAATGAGGGACCTACCGGTAGCGGACCTCCGTCAAAGTAATGAGTAGCGGCTTGGGACAGATGACATCAGAAAATCGTGCGGTGACATACGCAACGGGTATGCGTTGGTTTGCTCTCTCACTGATGTGCGCAACCATCACGGCCTGCGGAACGTCTCAGAAGGTTGCGTCCACGCGCCAGCACGGCAAGGAATATTTCTCCGAGAAGGAATATGGCGTGAAGGCGAGCCCTCGCGTCGTCAACAATGGCCCCGTGCCGAAGGGCGGCGGCCGCTTCATGGTCGGCAATCCCTATCAGGTAAAGGGCAAGTGGTACTATCCCAAGGAAGATTTCGGCTATAACAAGGTCGGCATCGCTTCCTGGTACGGCTCGGCATTTCACGGCCGCCTGACCGCCAACGGCGAAGTTTACGACCAGCAGTCGCTGACCGCCGCCCATCCGACTTTCCCGCTGCCGAGCTATGCCCGCGTCACCAACGTCGAGACCGGCTCCTCCATCATCGTTCGCGTCAACGATCGCGGCCCATACCATCCCGGCCGCATCATCGACCTTTCGAACAAGACGGCACAGCTGCTCGACCTTCAGCATAGCGGCACGGGCAATGTGCGCGTGCAATATGTCGGCCGCGCCCGCATGGACGGTCATGACGAACCCTATCTGATGGCTTCCTACATCCCGAAGGGGTCGCGTCTGCCCGGCATCAACCCGGGTGGCCAGATCGCAACTGGCGTGATGGTGGCCTCTGCCGGCCGGATGACTGCCGATCAGCTGCCGGATTCGTATACCCCAACACCGACGCGCCCCAGCCGCCAGGTGCGCAGCTTTGATGCCGCGCCGGCGATGGTGCCCGTCCCACGCCAGTCGCCCTATTCGGCAACGGCCTTCGCCGATGCGCCGAAGCCTGCCTATAGTGGCGACAAGCGCAACAATCCGCCGCCGATGACCTGGAACGGAGGCGCAATGCCTGCCGCCGAGGGCGCCGAGCCGGTCATGATCGTTCTGCCGCAAATCGGGCCGATTCCCCGTGAGCGACCGGATTTCACGCCCCGGCTGGCAAGCCTCGACGATCAATCGATGGGTTCGGCTGTCGCCGCCTATCAGAATGCGCCGGTCAAAACAGTTTATGTCGATCTCGCTTTCGATGCCGTCATGGTTCGCAACGACGGCCTCACGCAGGAATCGATTCTCTCGTCCTATCGCCGCCAGCATCAGGCTACGACGCAGGTCGATTGATCGGCGTCATTGCCTGAATCTTAACCCGTCACTAAAATAATCGTGCCGGTGGTCGGATGAAGGGGACGATATGCCAAAGCGCTTGATTCTTTTGTTCCTTTTTCTCCTCGGGTTCGCGAATGTCACGGCCTTCGCGCAGCCGGCCGCGCCAGGCGCTTTCGACACGAAAGCCGCGCAGGCATTCATGATCGAGGCGTCGACCGGTACGATCCTGCTTGCCAAAAACGAGGATCAGCTGATTTCGCCTGCGTCGCTTGCGAAGCTGATGACGCTGGATGTCGTTTTCGATGCGATCGGGCGAGGAGAGATCAATCTCGACACCGAATATCCCGTCTCGGAAAATGCCTGGCGGACCGGCGGCGCTCCCTCGCGTGCATCGACGATGTTCGCAGCCCTGAAATCGCGCATCCGTGTCGGCGATCTGATCCAGGGCATAGCCGTACAGCAGGCAAACGACGCCTGCATCGTTCTGGCGGAAGGCATGTCTGTCAGCGAACGCGAATTCGCCCGTCGCATGACGGCGCGCGCAAGAGAGATCGGCATGCCCCGGTCCACCTTCACCAATTCCACCGGCCTGCCGGATGCCAGCGACCCCAATGGCGGCGGCAAGGTCTCCGCGCGGGAGATGGTCATGCTGGCGCAGGACCTGCAGGAGAAGCATCCGGATCTCTACAAGTATTTCGGGCAGGCCGACTTCACCTGGAACAAGATCTATCAGCGCAACAAGAACCCGATGCTTCTTCTCAATATCGGCGTAGATGGCCTGGGGCTGGGTTTTGCCGAGGGTGAGGGCTTTTCGATCGTCGCCTCCATTCAGCGCGATGGACGCAGGCTGTTCCTGGCACTCGGCGGGCTGAAGAGCGACAAGGAACGCATTGAGGAGACGCGACGCGTCCTGGAATGGGGGCTCAGCAATTTCAAGAGCCAACGCATCTTCGCCGATGGCGAAGTGATCGGCAACGCCAGCGTCTATGGCGGCGCTGCCTCCACCGTCGGCCTGCAGGCGAAAATACCCGTCGACGTCTATGTACCGACCGAGACACCGGATCGGCTTTCGGCGCGTATCGTCTATCGCTGGCCTCTGACGGCGCCAGTGGCCGCGGGTTACGAAGCAGGCACCCTTCGCGTGTTCCTGGGCGCGCGTTTGGTGCGGGAGCTGCCACTCTATACGAAAGAATCGGTCGGACAGGGCACATTGGGTCGCCGCGCCTTCGATGCCCTCATGGAACTGACGGAATCACTGCTGTTCTCCTGGCTGTGGGACAGGCCTTTGCCGACCTGAGTGGGCCGCAAGGCTCGCGAAATCTGTGTTCACACCCCATATAGAGTGGCGGAGACCGGGACATGCACGGTTCCACCTGGACATGTCTTGGGTTAAACAGGATGCGTATCGCACGCCGCACGAATGGCACGCGAAAAGTGCAGGACATGATCATTGGCTGATGCAAACGGATTATTCGTAAGCTTCGAAGGCGGCGAGGGGGCCGGCAAGTCCACCCAGATTCACCGCCTGGCTGAACGGTTGCGCGAACGTGGCCATGAGGTTCTGGTAACGCGCGAACCCGGAGGCTCGCCCGGAGCGGAAGCGGTGCGGCATGTCCTGCTTTCAGGTGCCGCGGAAATGTTTGGCACGCGCATGGAGGCGATCCTCTTCGCTGCTGCCCGCAACGATCATGTCGAGAACGTCATTCGTCCGGCACTTTCGCGCGGCACCATCGTCCTTTGCGATCGGTTCATGGATTCCTCGCGCGTCTATCAGGGCGTAACGGGCAATCTCGAGCCTGACTATATCGAGGCTCTACAGAGGGTTGCCGTCAATGGCGTCATTCCGCATTGCACCCTGATTCTCGACATTCCCGCCGAAGTCGGTCTGGAGCGCGCACGCAAGCGCGCCTCCGCCGTAACCGCACCCGATCGCTTCGAGAAGGAAGAGATGCAGACCCACGAGAAGCGTCGCGAAGCGTTCCTCGATATCGCCGCCCGCGAGCCCGAGCGTTGTCACGTCATCGATGCTCAGAAGTCGGAAGATGAGATCGCCGCTGAAATCGCCGAAATTGTCGACAAGCGGCTCGGTGCAGCCAATATCGCCGCAGGATCGGAAGCGGCGCAATGAGCGATGAACGTCCGGACGTCCTCGACGGCGCCATTCCTCCGCAGGATAATGTGAAACTCTTTGGCCATGAGCAGGCGGAGGCCTTCCTTGCACAATCCTATCGCTCCGGCAAAGGCCACCACGCCATGCTGATCGAGGGGCCTGAGGGCATCGGCAAGGCGACGCTCGCCTTTCGTTTCGCCAATCACGTCCTCTCCCATCCCGATCCGGCATCCGCGCCGGAGAGGATCGGCGATCCCGATCCGGCATCGGTCGTCAGCCGGCAGATTTCCGGCGGAGCATCGCATAATCTGCTGCATTTGAGCCGGCCGGTCGACGACAAGACCGGCAAGGTGAAATCCGCGGTCACCGTCGACGAAGTGCGTCGCGCCGGAAAATTCTTTTCGCAGACCTCGGGCACCGGCAACTGGCGCATCGTCATCATCGATCCCGCCGACGATCTCAACCGCAGTGCGGCCAATGCCATCCTGAAAATCCTCGAGGAACCGCCGAAGCGCGCTTTGTTCCTCGTATTGTCGCATGCGCCGGGCCGGCTTCTGCCAACGATCCGATCACGTTGCCTGCCTTTGAAACTTGCGCCGCTCGGCAATGATGCCTTGCGCATGGCGCTCGAAAATCTTGGCGTGCCGGCCGGGCAGGGAAGTGAATTGCTCTCCGCTGCCAAGGGAAGCGTCAGCGAGGCGCTCAAGCTCCTGAACTACGGCGGCGGCGAGATCATCGAGGCCTATCGGCAGGTGCTTTCGGCTGATGGGCCTGCTGCTCGCAAGGCGATGCACCGCCTCGCCGACGCACTTTCCGGCAAGGATAGCGACACGATCTTTGGCTTCTTCCTGTCGCATATCGGCGACGACATCATCGACCGGGCTCGCGCTGCCGCTCTTGGCGGCGCCATTGCCACGGCCGAGAGGCTGGCCCGGCTGCATTCGGAGACCACTGAGCGATTGAACGTGTCCCA
Source organism: Rhizobium pantanalense (assembly GCF_030182525.1). Lineage (NCBI taxonomy): Bacteria > Pseudomonadati > Pseudomonadota > Alphaproteobacteria > Hyphomicrobiales > Rhizobiaceae > Rhizobium > Rhizobium pantanalense. Next base: position 291,075 of record NZ_JAQJCH010000005.1, on the reverse strand, counting down.
GGCGTACAATCTTGACCGCAAGCAGACGCTCATCACCATTCTCGGCGAGCTCAAGCAGCAGCTTTCGGCATAGACAGATCAGAATACCTGACGGAGAGCCGGCACGGTGCTTCCCCTGAATCGCATCAGGGAAAAATCAGCTTCCAAGCAACGATGGCCAGCGTCACGGCAAGGATGATGCGCACGGAGCGCTCGTGCAGGCGAGGCGCGAGCAGGCTGCCGGTAACGATACCCGGAATTGACCCCACCAGCAGGGCGAACAGCATCGTCCAGTTGATCTCGCCGATGAACCAATAGCCCATGCCGCCGATCAGGGTCAGCGGCACAGCATGGACGATGTCGGAGCCGACGATTTCGCGGACATCCGTCTGTGGATAGAGCACCAGCAGGACGGTGACGCCGAGTGCACCTGCACCTACTGAAGTCATCGTAACAAGAATGCCGAGCATCAGGCCGAGGATGACCGTCAACAGAGCAATGTTGCGCGGCGATATCGTGCCGCGCTCGCCGCGCCACTTGCGGATGGCCTCGAGGATCTGGCCTCGGAAAATCAACATCAGCGCCGTCAAAAGTAGAAGACAGCCCAATGACAGGGTGATGGCATGAGCAACGGCGGGGCTCTCGCGATTGACGCCGGCCATGATCCAGAGCATGGCGAGTGCGGCCGGAACGCTGCCGGAAGCGAGAAGACTGACAACTCTCCAATTGACCCGTCCGTGCATGCCGTGCACGGCCGTTCCTGCCGTCTTGGTGATTGCGGCATAGAGCAGATCCGTACCAACGGCCGTTGCCGGATGGACGCCGAAGAGAAGCACGAGCAGGGGGGTCATCAGTGAACCACCACCGACCCCTGTAATGCCCACCAACATGCCGACGAAAAAACCGGAAAAGGAATAAAGCGGCTGAAAGGAATTGATCAAACTCAAATTCACGGCCTCTTGAAGCCGTTGGGCAGACCAATACATAAAACGATGAAATCCACGGCCACGTCTGTCCTGCGTTCCACTCTTTGGAAGTGGGTAAAGGCGAGGTGGAGTCGAGTCAAGCAAAGCGCCATCCTGAAGTTCCGAATGCTGCGCGCGCGAAACTTGGTGTTTCGCTCATGGCAAACATGCGCTAAAGCGAGCGGAGCAAGAATAACAGCGACGTAACAGTAAAAGCGGGCCACTGCCTCACATGACCGAAAAAACTCCGTTCTACATCACCACCGCGATCGCCTATCCCAACGGCAAGCCGCATATCGGCCATGCCTATGAGCTGATCGCCACCGATGCGATGGCACGCTACCAGCGCCTCGATGGCCGCGATGTCTTCTTTCTGACAGGTACGGACGAGCATGGCCAGAAGATGCAGCAGACCGCACGGGCCGAAGGCATGGACCCGCAGCAGCTCGCCAACCGCAATTCCGATGAATTCCAGGCGATGGGTAAGCTGCTGAATGCGTCGAATGACGATTTCATCCGCACGACGCAGCAGCGCCACCACGAGACCTCGCAGAACATCTGGAACCTGATGGCCGATGCCGGCGATATCTACAAGGATTCCTATGCCGGCTGGTATTCGGTGCGCGACGAAGCCTATTACCAGGAAAGCGAAACAGAGCTGCGCGCCGACGGCGTGCGCTACGGGCCTCAGGGCACGCCGGTCGAGTGGGTGGAGGAGGCAAGCTACTTCTTCAAGCTCTCTGAATACCAGGACCGGCTGCTGAAGCACTACGAGGAAAACCCCGATTTCATCGGTCCGGCCGAGCGCCGCAATGAGGTCATTTCCTTCGTCAAATCCGGCCTGAAGGATCTGTCGATTTCGCGTACGACCTTCGACTGGGGCATCAAGGTGCCAAACGACCCCTCGCACGTCATGTATGTCTGGGTCGACGCGCTGACGAACTACATCACGGCGACCGGCTACATCGAGGATCGAAACAATCCGCGGGCGAAATACTGGCCTGCCGACCTGCATGTCATCGGCAAGGACATCATCCGTTTCCACGCCGTCTATTGGCCGGCTTTCCTGATGTCGGCGAAGCTGCCACTGCCGAAGCGCGTTTATGCCCACGGCTTCCTGCTTAACAAGGGCGAGAAGATGTCGAAGTCGCTCGGCAACGTCGTCGATCCGGTCAACCTGGTGAACCATTTCGGCCTCGACCAGGTGCGTTACTTCTTCCTGCGCGAAGTTTCCTTCGGCCAGGACGGCAGCTACAGCGAAGAAGCGATCGGTACGCGCATCAATTCCGATCTCGCCAACGGCATCGGCAACCTTGCCAGCCGTTCTCTGTCGATGATCGTCAAGAACTGCGACGGCCAGATTCCGGAATGCGGGCCGCTGACGGATGAAGACAAGGCTCTGCTCGCACAGGCCGACGCCTTGCACGCTTCGACGCGCGAAGACATGAGCAAGCAGCTCATTCATCGCGCCCTTGCGTCCATCATCGCTGTCGTTTCCGAGACGGACCGCTATTTCGCGAGCCAAGAGCCCTGGGCACTGAAGAAGACCGATCCGGCCCGCATGGCGACCGTGCTCTACGTCACGGCCGACGTCGTGCGCCAGATCAGCATTCTGCTTCAGCCCTTCATGCCGGAATCCTCGGGCAAGCTCTTGGATCTTATTGCCATCCCATCCGACAAGCGTGATTTCGCGGCGCTCGGCGAGGCGGGTCGCCTCGTTACCGGAACGCCGCTGGAAGCCCCGAAGCCGGTCTTCCCGCGCTACGTCGCGCCGACTGCCGAATAAGGTTTTCCATGCTGATCGATACGCATTGCCATCTGGATTTTGCCGACTTCGAAGAGGAGCGCGACGCGATCGTCGCCCGCGCTCACGAAGTCGGCGTCAAGCAGATGGTCACCATTTCGACAAAGGTTCGGAAACTCGACGGATTGCTTGCGCTCACCGAGCGTTATCCGTCGGTTTTCTGTTCCGTCGGCACCCATCCGAACAGCGCCGACCAGGAGCTGGACATCCAGACCGAAGATCTCGTCAAGCTGGCAAACCAGCACGAGAAGATCGTGGCGATCGGCGAGGCTGGTCTCGACTACTTCTACGATACGGTCAAGCCGGAAGACCAGAAGACCGGTTTCCTGCGCCATATCGCTGCCGCGCGCGAAACGCAGCTGCCGCTCGTCATTCACAGCCGCAGCGCCGATGAGGACATGGCCGCGATTCTAACGGAGGAAACAGGGAAGGGGGCTTTCCCCTTTATCCTCCACTGCTTCTCCGCCGGCCCTGCCCTTGCCCAGACCGGCGTGGAGCTTGGCGGCTATATCTCCTTCTCCGGCATCCTCACCTTCCCGAAATCGGAAGAGCTGCGTGAGATTGCCAAAACGATCCCGCACGACCGGCTGCTGGTCGAGACCGACGCGCCTTATCTCGCGCCGAAGCGCTGGCGGGGAAAACGCAACGAGCCGTCCTATGTCGTCAACACGGCCGAGGTGCTGGCCGATGCGATCGGCGTCAGCATGGACGAGATCGCCGACCTCACTACGGAAAACGCTTTCCGCTGCTTCTCCAAGATGACGAGGGTCTGACGTCGTGACATACCGGCGGCGCTTCACCATTTTGGGCTGTTCATCGTCGCCGGGCGTTCCCCGCATCACCGGCGACTGGGGCGCCTGCGATCCGAAAAACGCAAAAAATCGACGGACGCGTGCGGCCTTCCTGATAGAGCAGATCGCGCCGGACGGTGGCATTACCACCGTCGTCATCGATACCGGTCCGGATTTCCGCGAGCAGATGATCCACGCGGGCGTCAGTTTCATCGACGCCGTGCTCTACACCCACGCTCATGCCGACCATATTCACGGCATCGACGATCTGCGCGGCTACTTCCATATCTCGAATGAGCGCATCCCGATCTACGCCGATCCGCCGACCATGGATCGCATTCGCGAAGGCTTCCGCTACTGCCTGGAAACGCCTGTCGGCAGCAGCTATCCGCCGATCGTGCGGCCGGTATTGATCGAAAATCTCGAGAAAAGTTTCGTGATAGACGGGGCAGGCGGTCCCATCCGCTTCTGGCCGCACAAACAGATCCACGGCGATATCCATTCGCTCGGTTTCCGTGTCGGCAAACTAGCTTATTGCAGCGATATCAGTGATTTCCCTCCGGAATCGATAGAAAAGGTTCAAAACCTCGACATTCTGATCATCGACGCTCTGCAGTATCGGCCGCATCCAAGTCATCTGTCGTTGGAGCAGTCACTCCAATGGATCGAACGCCTGGCGCCGAAACATGCCATCTTGACCCACATGCATACGCCGCTCGATTATGAAACCGTACTGGCTGAAACGCCCGATCATGTCGAGCCGGCCTATGATCAGATGCAGATCGAACTCGACGTGGAGGACGACGATCTATGAGCGAAGATATCAAGAAGCTTTCCAGCCTGGAGCGCGTCGAACTTGCGGCGCGTACGCTGGGGCTCGACATCTCGATCAAGCGCATGGAGCAATCGACGCGGACGGCAGAAGAGGCTGCCAAGGCCGTAGGATGCGCCGTCGGTCAGATCGTGAAATCTCTGGTCTTCGTCAATGCCGATACGCAGGCGCTGACGCTGCTTCTGGTTTCGGGCGCCCATAATGCCGATACGGCTTATATTGCCACAACTTATGGCGTTCGGCTGAAGCGGGCCGATATCGATCGCGTCCGCGACGAGACCGGTTTCGCCATCGGCGGCGTCGCGCCCATCGGCCATCTGGTCGATCTGCCTGTTTTCATCGACGAAAGCCTGTTGACTTACGATGAGGTCTGGTGCGCAGCCGGACGGCCGGACAGCATTTTCTCCTGCAATCCAACGACGCTGGCCGAAAAGATTGCGGCCAAGGTGATCCGCATCAAGGCGAGCTAACAACAGCGAATGCAGCCGGCGCCGGCAGAGATTGCATGGGATCCTCGCGGTGCTACAGGAAGGATGCGATGAGCGAGGCTTCAGACGGCAAAAGGACCGATACGGCTTCCCGGATAATTCGCTCGACGCCGCACGCGATCTTCAAAGCATTCCTCGATCCCGAGGCATTGGCCTCGTGGCTTCCGCCGAAAGGCATGACATGCCGCATCCACGTCTTCGAACCGCATAAAGGCGGCAGTTATCGAATGGCGCTGTCCTATGACGCACTGGATCATTCGACGCCTGGAAAATCCTCCGAGCATACCGACATTGTCTCCGGTCGGTTCATCGAGATCGTGACGGATGAATGCATCGTTCAGGCGGTGGATTTCGAATCCGATGACGCCGTATTCGGCGGAACGATGACCATAACTTGGTCCTTGGAAGGGGTTCCGACCGGCACAAGGGTCACCGTAATTTGCCAGAACGTGCCTCGCGGCATCAGCAAAGAAGATCATGACGAGGGACTGAAATCGACCCTCCAAAATCTGGCCAACCATGTGGAATAAAAGCCAAAAGCGTCTGCCTCATCGCTTCACTTATGTCCGCTATAGTTCCATAATCTATCTTATCTGATGTTTTTTTATAGATAGGGTGGGTTCAAGGATGAAGTGCGACTTGCGAATGATGCCAATGGGTTATCACTCGCAAGGAAAACGCAATGAGATGCACCTACTCCCAGATCGATCCGGATAACAACGCGCTTATCCCTCAACGTCGGTACAACGCATTTGGGTAGCTTCTCGCCGTTGATCAAACCAAGGTGGCAGACCGAACTTCAATCGTCCGGCAGGCCCATCATGCCTCCAAAGCCATGACGACGATCCAGGCTTGCCATCTGACACCCGGGATTTTCAGCAGCAGATTATCGATCTGCTTGCCGGTGCCCCGAAGCGCGGCGCCGAACGGGCTCCTGCGAAACGGAATGGACGCGAGCGCAGCGAGCCCGAAGAATTCCAGATCGCACTTGGAGAAATATTTGCGCACGATCTCGAAATCTGACTTCAGAAGCGGATGCTCATCGACGGTACGGGCTTCTGGCGTCCGGTTGCGATAGAGATTGATCACTGGATTGTGGCCGAGCGGCTCGAAGAAGAAGGCTTTGCCACCGGGTCGCAGCACGCGCCGGATCTCGCTCAGCGATTTATCCAGAACGAGGTGATGCAGGATGCCGCTGCCGAAAACGACGTCAAAGCTCGCTGACGGCAAATTCATATCCTCCGCATTATCGACCTGGAACGTTACGTTCTCGATCCCACGGAGAGCCGCCGTATTCGTGGCCTGCTGAATGGCGACGTCCGAAATGTCGATACCGGTAATCCGCTTGGCGGAGTGTGCAAGACCAATGCTGCTCATACCGTTTGAGCATCCGTATTCGAGCACATCCCGTTCGAGACAAGCAGCCCTCACCAGCCGCCAATAGGCATCCACGGCGGGCTTTACCGCGAAATAGAACGAGTCCTCCTTGCGCTCCTCCACTGCACCGAAGCGTTCATTATGAAAGTCGCGCTCACGCGCCAAACGTGCATCATACGTCATCCCGGCCCTCCCAACTTGACCTAATGCGTTGAAATGTTTGCGAAATCTATATTGCAAGGAGCATCAGACCGGTCGCGGCCCATGATGGATCCTTCATTTTCGGAGAATAACAAACTGAAACCAGATATCTCCGCCTACGCGAATTCGCAGTTCGGCGCTGTTTCCTACCAGCACATGATAAGCGCAGCGAACGAGCAACTTCCGCTGTAGACATAGGGCAGCCCGCCAGTTCGGCAATCACTACTTGATTATTCGCCATGAGAGAGCTCTCTCAGCGAGCGGCAGTCGGGCTCTTCATGGCACGTTTGCATGAAGAAACCCGATCCCTGCCTCCACGATAGGCACGATGTGGCAGGATCGGCTTCTCAGCGGAGCCACCCTCTTGACGGCCGCCCGAAGATGAATGGCTGGCTGGATTCTGAAATCAGGTCGAACTCAGTTGGCAGAGCTTTGCTTGGGAGCTCCGGTCGATACCGTGGCTGTTGTGGCCACCGGGGACAGATACGTATCCAGAAGGCTTGCCATCTTGTTATCGCGAATTTCAGCGGTCTTCTCACCCATGACCACGCCGACAACACGGCGGCCGTTCTTCGTCGCCGAGGTCACGAGATTGTAGCCGGAGGCATCCGTATAGCCGGTCTTGATGCCGTCGGCTCCGGCGTAGCGATACATGAGATTGTTGTGGCCGCGCAGCTTCATGCCGCGGAACTTGATGCCGCGCATCGAGAAGAGCTTGAACTCTTCCGGGAAGTCACGCATCAGCGCAACGCCGAGAGTTGCCATGTCACGGGCCGTTGTGACCTGCTCCGGGTCCGGCAGGCCCGAAGGATTCTTGAACACCGTATTGCTCATGCCGAGCTGATGCGCCTTTGCAGTCATCATCTTGCCGAAGTTATCCTCGGAACCGCCAAGCTGCTCGCCGATCGCAACCGCTGCATCGTTGGCGGACAGCACGATGATGCCCTCGACAGCTTCGCGCACAGTGACCTTGCGGCCCGCGCCGATGGCGAATTTGAAGGGCTCCTTGCTTTCGGCGTTCTCCGACATGGTCAATTTCTGATCCCATTTCAGATGACCGCCATGCAGCGCTTCAAAAGCGAGATAGAGCGTCATCATCTTGGTGAGCGATGCCGGAAAATTCAGTTCGTTCTCGTTCGATGCCTCCAGCGCCTGGCCGCTACGAGCATCCACCACATAGCTAGCCTGCCCGGCCTGCGCCAACGAAGCTGCGCCAAGGAACGACGCGATCGAGATTGCCGCGGCGAGCAGCATGGGGATCTTCTTGAGCATAGCTTGTCTGCGTTTCCTGTGATCGAGATCTGTGGCGGGGCGGCGGGCGGTGAATATTCGCCGCTTTTCGAAGGCGATGGATCGGGCAAATCTATGGCGGAAAAAAGAACGGCGCCATGAAAAAAGGGCTATGCGGCAATACCCCCCTGCTCTTTTCAATATTGGCGGGGCCGGATCACAAGCGGTTGATGACGCGGGAATGAGCTACGATTTCGGCGCCGCGGACAAGGATTATGCCGGCCTGATTGCAGCGGTGAAGGTGCGAAACACCGCAAATCATCGCGACGCAATGTGCGAAAGCGATTTCTGCTATCGGGGACAGGGCCGCAACGTCACCCCCTCGCTCAAATGCTACTGGCGATCGCATCAGGAACACCGCTATTTAAGGCGTTCGGCCCGACGGCTCGCGCGCTTTTGAGCGACATGCCTTATCCCCAAAACCAGGACTTGTTGCCTTCGGCACGCGCTTCGGCGCGCGTCATGCCGATATCGCGAAGCTGATCGTCAGTAAGGTCGCGCAGGTCCCACCTCGTTTCACGCTTTTCGAGATAGGCCAGAAACTTCGCCAGCGCCCTTCGCAAAATTCCACGCCGTCGCGGACCACGGCCTCCGCCTGTCGCTACAGGCATCGGCCTATCGATATCGATGGTCATTTTCCTGCTCCTTGGGGCTCATATCAACATGGCCTTAGGATGCACTGGCTTAAGCAATGAATGAAGCTTATGGTATTTATACAATCAATAAGGAATTCTTCTGTTGCTCAATCTGGATCAGCTGGCCGCCTTTGTTAGCGTCGTCGATCTCGGCAGCTTTACGGCTGCTGCCGATAAGGTCGGTCTGACGCAGCCTGCCGTCAGCCTGCAGGTGAAGCTGCTGGAGCAGCGCCTCGGCGTGAAACTGATCGAGCGCGTCGGACGAAGGGCACAGCCCTCGCCGGCCGGACTTGATCTGCTGCCGCATGCGCGGCGCATCATCGAATCCTGTTCTTTGGCGGAGGATGCGATGACACCTTTTCGCGAGGGATCGGTCGGCCGTGTTCGGATCGGCAGCGGCGGCACGGCCTCGATCCATCTTTTGCCGCAAGCCATCGCCATCGCAAAGAAACGCATGCCTGATCTCGAGATCATCGTGCGCATTGGCAATATCGACGAGATTCTGCGGGATCTCGAAGCCAATGCACTGGATCTCGCAGTAGTGGCCCTGCCCGCCGCCGGCCGTTCGCTTGAAGTCGAACCGTTCCATGAGGATGAGCTTTTGGCCGTCGCCCCCAAAGGAAGCGTAATGCCGGATAGTGGGCCTGATGTGGAATTCATGAAAGACAAGACGCTGTTGCTCTATGAAGGCGGCAACACACGCCGCGCGACAAACGAATGGTTCGGGGCAGGAGGCGTCCGTCCAGAACCGGCCATGGAGTTCGGTAGCGTCGAGGCTATCAAGGAACTGGTCGCCGCGGGTCTCGGATGGTCCATCCTCCCGGACATGGCGCTGAGACGCGACAAGTCCGATCTTCTGGTGACGTCACCGCTCAGACCGAGACTGGTTCGGCAGCTCGGGATAGTCCTGCGCCGGGACAAGCATCTCACCAAGGGCCTTCGGGAGATCATGAAATCGCTGCGTGAAATCCGGGCAATGGAACACATGGAATGACCGCGGCTAGACGCTCGTCGAAGACCTAACCGCGGCCAGATCGGTTATTGGAGCCGCTTGCGGCGCTCAATCTCCTCTTCGGACGGATTCGGCCCGACGAAGGAGCCGGTCTTCACCGGGCCATCCGGCTGATAGGTTGCAAAAATGACGCCGCTAGAGGACGACTGAGTACGCAGCAGTTTCATTGCGGCGGGAACCGCCCCGCCCGCGAATAGCTTCTTGCCACTGCCCAGCACGACCGGAAAGATCACCAGCTTGAACTCGTCGATCAGCCCGTGACGCAACAGGGTCTGGATAAGGTCGCCACTGCCCTGAATGAGAAGGTCCGGTCCCTCGCCTGTTTTCAGCTCTTTGATCGCCGCCACGACATCCTTACCGAGCGACTGGCTTTTGTTCCATTTCAGCTCGGCATCGCCACGCGTTGCGACGTATTTGACAACGCTGTTGAAGCGCTGGCCGATTGGATCGTCGTCGCCGACAAAGGGCCAAAAGGCCGCGAAGATATCGTAGGTCTTGCGTCCGAGCAGCAGATCGAACGGCTTTTCGAACAGTTCGAAGAGCGCCTTGCCAGTTTCCTCGTCGGCGTGAGGGAATACCCAGCCACCATACTCAAAACCGCCGGTCGGATCCTCGTCCGGACCGCCGGGTGCTTGCATGACGCCATCGAGACTGATGAATGTTGCCGCTATAACTTTGCGCATGATGTCCTCCTTTTCTGGCACGGTGCCCAGAGGACGTCCCGTCGGTTTCGATCCCGACATGTCATCGATTATTTTTTAAACACGCAATCTAACGCTCGCGTTGGACTTGTGACCGATTGACTCTTGAACGCCGCCACGGAATCGGCAAAATTCATCCTATCAATATTTTCCTTGAGATACGAACCCGTCTCGGGCCCGCCTCGTTTAATTATGCCTGGATAAAAGCGTGAGCAGCGATTCATCAAGAAGCGCCGCGAAGCCACTGGCTTCGCGTGCGCATGTCAATGCGGTCGGTTGGGGTCAAGGCCTGTCGACGATCGTCCGGATTACCCATATGACGCTGCGCCATCCCTGGCAGACAAGCTTCGCCATTGGGGCAACTTTTGTGGCTGCAACGTTGCAGCTGACGATCCCGCGCCTGTTGGGCCGTGCAGTCGACCAGACACAGACGGCGGTCGCCGGCGGTGCAGCCGGCCAGATTGCCGAAAATGCCTTGATGACAACCGCTCTGCTGCTGCTCGTCATCAGCGTTCTGCGCGGCTTGTTCACGATGGTGCAGAACTACTATAGCGAAGCCGTCGGCCATCATATGGGCTATGAGCTTCGGCTCGCCTGCTATGAGAAGATCCAGCAGCTCTCCTTCAGCTTCCACGACAAGGCCCATTCCGGCGATCTCATCACGGTCGGCCTGCTCGATCTTGAAGGCGTGCGCATGTACTTCTCGACCGCGCTGGTGCGCATGGTACTATTGACCATGCTGATCGGCGTCGGCGCCTATATGCTGCTATCGACCGATGTCGCGCTCGGTCTGCTGGCTCTGAGCTTTGTGCCTTTCGTGGCGTGGCGCTCTTCCGTCACGCAATTGCGACTGCGTTCGACATGGCTAGATCTGCAGGAGCGCCTCTCGGTGCTGACGCGCGTGATGGAGGAAAATCTCGGTGGCATCCGCGTGGTGCGCGCCTTCGCCGGGCAGGCGCACGAACTCATGAAGTTTGACCGGGCCTCGCACAATGCGCTTTCTCTCGCCCACAAGCGTGTCGGCATCCGTGTCGTCAATACCAGCGCCATGAACCTCTCCTTCTTCGTGTCCATGGGTCTGGTGCTCTGGCTTGGCGGCCTGAAGGTCATTAATGGGGAGATCAGCGTTGGCACGCTGGCCTCCTTCCTGACCTTCATGACCATTCTGCAGATGCCGGTGCGCCAGCTCGGCCTGATGGTGAATGCTTTCGCACGTGCCTCGACCTGCGGTTCGCGCCTGTTTGAACTCCTCGATCTCGATATTCCCATCAAGGATGCGCCGGACGCCAAGCCGCTCGTCGTGACCGAAGGCACACTGCGTTTCGAGAATGTCGACTTCAGCTATCCTGGTTCGGAAATGCGGCCGGTGCTGAAGAATATCTGTTTCGAGGCAAAGCGCGGCGAGACGGTCGGCATTGTCGGCCCGCCCGGCAGCGGCAAGTCCACCATTGCCCATCTCATTCCACGCTTTTACGACGTCACGGCCGGGCGGATCACGCTTGACGGCCAGGATATCCGCAAGGCGACGCTGCAATCGCTGCGGCAGAACGTTGCCGTCGTGCAGCAGGATTCCTTCCTGTTCACGACCAGCATCGAGAACAACATCGCCTATGGCGATCCCTGGGCGAAGGAAACCCGCATAGAGCGCGCCGCAGAGTCGGCGCAGCTGCACAATTACATCCTCGGCCTGCCAGCCGGCTATACGACAATCGTCGGCGAGCGCGGCGTGTCGCTGTCCGGCGGGCAGCGTCAGCGCCTGACGATCGCCCGGACATTGATGCTGAAGCCCGCCGTGATGGTATTCGACGATTCCACCGCCGCGATCGACGCAGCAACGGAGCAGCGCATCCGCAGCGCCATGAAGCGTTTCGCCCGGGACCGAGTAACACTGATCGTCGCGCACAGGCTGAGTTCGCTGATGCATGCCGACCAGATCCTTTTCATCGAGGATGGCGCGATCGTCGAGCGCGGCACGCATGAGCAGCTCCTTGCCGCAGGTGGGCGGTACAAGGCGCTCTACGATCTGCAGGTTCGCCCGGAGGATGATGTCGTCAAGACGTCCGGCGGCACGCTCGAAAGGGCGAAAAGGGAGGTATGACAATGTCGGAAACCATCGAAACCGAGCGCAACGATGTGCGCGAGGATGGTCGTCGCCCTCCCCGTGCCGTGGTCGGCTCCCATCGCGTCGAAGAGGAGATCTTCGGGAAGGTCTTCGACAGCAAGATCATCCGCCGCATCTGGGCCTTCGTCAGCCCCTATCGGCGGCAGATTTACATTTCCGTTGCGGCCGTTCTGCTCTTCACCGCATCGCAAATCGTCATACCGCTCGTCATCCGCCATGCGATTGACAGCGCGATGGCGCCCGGAGCCATAGATTATTCCGCACTCTGGTTGTCTCTGGGAGTTTTCACGGCAGCCATCCTCGTCAATTACGGGGCGAGCTATGTGCAGGAAACCTATGTCGGCCAGGTCGCCGAGGAAGTGCTGTTCGATATTCGCCGGGCGATGTTTGCGCATCTGCAGCGCGTCTCGCTATCCTTCATGGACAAAACGGAAGTCGGTCGCCTGATGTCGCGCCTGCAGGGCGACGTTAACTCCATGCAGGAATTCCTTGAAACTTCAGTGCTTTCCGTCGGCGACATAGCACTGCTTTTCGGCATCGTCATAGTTATGTTGTCGCTGGATTTTCGGCTCGGCCTGCTGACGCTTTCCGTCATGCCGATCCTTTTCATCGTGCGGCTGTTCTGGCTGCCGAAGGCACGGGTCGCCTTCATGAACGCACATGAGACCAACTCCGTCACCAGTGGCGCACTGGCGGAAGCGATCCATGGGGTGCGTGCCGTCCAGGGCATGCATCGGCAGAGCGTGAACTTCTCGCTTTTCGACGAAAAAGCCCACGCGAACCTCCAGACGCACCTGACGGCGGCGCGCTACGCCCAGGTCATGGTGCCGATCGTCGACACGCTGACCGGCATGGCCATGGCGATCGTCATCATCGTTGGCGGTTCGATGGTGCTGAACCACAGGCTCGATGTCGGCATCATGGTCGCCTTCCTGTTCTACATTCAGCGCTTCTTCGACCCGATCCGTTCGCTGACCATGCAATATTCGGTCATGCAGCGGGCCATGGCGTCCGGCCAGCGGCTGACCGAGGTGCTCGACGTTCCGGTCGACATCAAGGATGCACCCGATGCGATCGAGCTGTCGCCGGATATGGATGGCTCGGTCGAATTCCGCGATGTGATCTTCGGCTATAATCCCAAGCATCCCGTGCTGAAGAATGTCAGCTTCAGGGTCAACCCGGGAGAAACGGTGGCGCTGATCGGGCCGACGGGCTCTGGCAAGTCGAGCTCGATGGCACTCATCCATCGCTTTTATGATGTGCAGCATGGCCAGGTATTGGTCGGCGGTCATGACGTACGCTCCCTTACCCAGGATTCGCTCGGACGCCAGATCGCCATGGTGCTGCAGGAGCCGTTCCTCTTCACCGGCACGGTGCTGGAGAATATCCGCTACAACAAGACGGAGGCGACGCGCGAAGAGGTCATCGAGGCCGCCAAAGCGGTCGGCGCGCATGAGTTCATCATGCGTCTTCCGGATGGCTACGACTCCGTTCTCGGCGAACGCGGCGGCGGTCTTTCACTCGGCCAGCGACAGCTCGTCAGCTTCGCCCGCGCCCTTGTCGCCGACGCCAAGATCCTCGTACTCGACGAAGCAACGGCGAATATCGATAGCTACACCGAAATGCTGATCCAGAAGGCATTGGTAAAGCTGCTCGAAGGCCGCACCGGTCTCGTCATCGCCCATCGTCTGGCCACCATCCGCGAGGCCGACCGCATTATCGTGCTGCAAAACGGACAGTTGCTTGAAAGCGGCAACCACAATCAGCTGATGGCGAACGGCAAGCTTTACTCGAAGCTCTATAACCTCAATTATGCGTCCTTCGACGATATTCCGGAGGAAGAGGTCTCCGCTTCGGTGCCGGTGGAGTCGCGAACCTAAAGCAATTCCTGGAAAAGTGCATCGCGGCTTTCGTCCAGAATTGCGTGGAAACAATGAGATAGAGCAGTTCAGAGATTTCGTGAAGCGCTGAACTGCTCCAGACATGTCGCACAAGACTGTGAGGACATATTCAACAATGGCCGACCGTATTCTGGTTCTCTACGGTTCCTACCGCTCGGATCGCGTCGGCATCCGTCTCGCGAATTTTATCGTCGCAGGCCTGATTGAGCGTGGAAACGACGTGGAGCTCATCGATGCGCAGGCGGTCGGACTGCCGATGCTCGATCGGATGTACAAGGAATACCCCAAAGGTTCGGCCCCCCCGGCAATGGAGGCGCTTGCGGCAAAAATCCGGGCTGCCGACGCCTTCGTTTTCGTCACCGGCGAATACAACTGGGGTATGCAACCCGGCCTGAAGAACCTGACCGATCATTATCTGGAAGAATGGTTCTGGCGCCCGGCGGCGATTGCCAGCTACTCCGGCGGCCGCCTTTCCGGCGCACATGCGGCGCCCGCCTGGCATGGCACTCTTTCGGAGATGGGAATGGTCGTCATCTCAAGCACACTTGCCGTCGCCAATATTTCGGCGGCATTGGACGTTGACAGTAAACCTACCGGGAATGGAGGCGATGCGTTGGCAAGAGCTTTTCCCCGTTTTGCCGACGACCTCGCCTGGTGGACCGAGGCAGCAAAACAGCAGCGCGCCCGCAAGGCACCTCCTTACTGAAAACCCGCGGCCTAGCCACGGCCAGGTGCATTTCGCTCATTCCCATCTAGCCTCGCGCGCCAGCAGATTGAGTTCCTGCTTCGCGCAGATCTAGCTGCGTGATAGTAACTTGCATGATGATAGTTACTCGTGCTATCTGCCTCGCCCATGCAGAGAACCAGCTTCAGCAACTTCAAATGCCCCGCCGCCCGTGCGCTCGAAAGCGTGGGCGACTGGTGGAGCATCCTGATCCTACGTGATGCGCTGCAGGGATTGAGCCGGTTCGACGAATTCCAGAAAAATCTCGGCGTTGCACCGAACATCCTGACGCGGCGCCTCAAGCATCTCACAGACGAAGGGCTGTTCGAGCGGCGACTCTATCAGGAGCGGCCGCCGCGCTACGAATATGTGCTGACCGAGAAGGGCCGGGATTTCTTCCCTGTGCTGATGGCGCTCTTCACCTGGGGCAATCGGCACTTGCCTACCGAAGAAGTCGCAATGCGCCTCGTCGACGCCAATACTGGTGAGGATCGCGACCCGCTTCTCATCGACCGCGTCACCGGCCGCGCCTTTCAGCCCGAAGACACGATGCTCGTGCCCGGGCCTGCGGCCGATGACACCGTTCATGAACGCATTGCCCAGATGAAAGCATGGTTTCTGGGCTTCGACGCCTGAGATAATAGGAGCAAAAGATGGATCGTATCGTCGTCACCGGCATGGGACTGGTTTCTCCCCTGGGCGTAGGTGTCAAGGCAAGCTGGAAGCGGCTCGTCGAGGGCCGCTCCGGTCTCAGGCTGCTGCCCGAGGAGATGGTGAGCGATCTCGCGGCCAAGGTCGGAGGCGTCGTTCCCGATATCGCTCGAGATCCTGAAGCTGGCTTCGATGCCGATCGCTACGTGCCCATCAAAGACCAGAAGAAGATGGACCGGTTCATCCTGTTCGCCATGGCGGCCGCCGAAGAGGCAATCCTGCAGGCCGGCTGGCAACCGACTGACGTCGGCGCTCTAGAACGGACGGCCACGATCATTGCATCAGGCGTCGGTGGCTTTCCCGCCATCGCCGATGCCGTGCGCACGGCTGAAACAAAGGGCGTGCGGCGTTTGTCGCCCTTCACCATCCCCTCCTTCCTCGTCAACCTCGCCGCCGGCCAGGTGAGTATCCGCTATGGCTTCAAGGGGCCGCTGGGTGCGCCGGTCACCGCCTGTGCCGCCAGCGTCCAGGCGATCGGCGATGCCGCGCGGCTGATCCGCTCAAGAGAGGCCGATGTCGCCATCTGCGGCGGTGCCGAAGCCTGCATCGACAAGGTGAGCCTTGGCGGCTTCGCTGCAGCACGCGCGCTCTCGACCGGCTTCAGCAACCGCCCGGAAGAAGCCTCCCGACCCTTCGACAGCGCTCGTGACGGTTTCGTCATGGGTGAAGGCGCCGGCATGCTTGTCATCGAGACGTTGGAGCATGCGCTCGCTCGCGGCGCAACGCCGCTGGCCGAGCTCGTCGGTTATGGCACTGCCGCCGACGCCTATCACATGACCGCCGGGCCGGAAGATGGCGATGGTGCGCGCCGGGCCATGCTTGCGGCACTTTCCCAGGCTCGCATTTCACCGTCCGAGGTCAAGCATCTGAATGCGCATGCGACATCGACCCAGGTCGGCGACAGAGGCGAGATGGAAGCCATCAAAGCCGTTTTCGGCCGTGACGGTGAGATTGCCGTCAGCGGTACGAAGGCCGCTACCGGCCACCTTCTGGGTGCTGCCGGCGGCATGGAAGCGATCTTCACGATTATGGCTCTGCGTGATCAGGTCGCCCCGCCGACCCGCAATCTGCAGGATCCGGATTCGGCGGCTGAAGGTATCGACATCGTCGGTGGTACCGCGCGACCGATGGCCATGGACTATGCGATCTCCAACGGTTTCGGCTTTGGTGGCGTCAACGCCAGCGCCCTCTTCCGCCGCTGGCAGTAATCGCTTCTGCTTGCGATCAAAGCGCGCTAAGCTTTCTCCATATGATTGGGACGGACATGCGCGCTTTTTCTATTGCCGCTTTTCTCTGCTGCATCGCCTTTGCACCGGTCGCTTACGCGGAAGATCCGGTGCGGACGGCACAGAGCCTTATTGAGCAACAGATCGAGGCTTTTCTGCATGATGATGCCGCCACGGCCTATTCCTTCGCCGCACCCGGCATCAAGGCGCTCTTCCCGGATAAGGACAGCTTCTTCGCCATGGTGAAGAAGAGCTATCAACCGGTTTGTCATCCCGGCAATTATGCCTTCGGCAAAAGCCGCGCGATCGACAATGGCGCAGTCGTCTATCAGGAGGTGCTGATCACAGGCACCGATGACAAGGACTGGACGGCGATCTATCAAATCACCCGCCAGCCGGACGGCAGTTACAAGATCAACGGCGTGCAGATACTCGCGAAAGCAACGAGCGAGAGTATCTGAGCATGGCTCAGCTCAAATAAAAACAGCGCACCTCTGGGAAAGAGGCGCGCTGCTCGAGGTTTGGGCCAGTTGTTGCTAACCGCGAATTCTAAGCGGATTTCCCGCCGGTGTATTGCCATCGAACTCTGGACGCGGCTGCGGAATGACGACCGTCGATGCCGGCATCGGCGTATTCGTGTAGGTAGTTTCGCCGCTCGAAAGCGGTCCCGAAATTGCCATGTCCGTGGGTGCGGGCGTCGGGATCGGAACGGCAGTTGGGATAACGATGGTACTCTGCGGCATGGTCACCGTCGGGTTCGAGACCGGCGTAAATGCCGCAACGGCAGACGTCGTAGACGCCGGCTGCGTTTCCGGCAGGACGAATGGAGATTGCGGCGTGCCCTGCGTGGGCACGTAATTCATCGCAACCTCGTAAGCCGGAAGCGGCGCAGGCGTTTGCAATTCGCCATCGCGACCACGCTTCTCATAGAACGCGTTGCCGCCGGCATAAGCGACGTAGTGCATATTATCGTATGGGAATCTCAGGCCTTCGGTATGAAAGAACATCGCGTCCTTTACCTGGGGATGCCGCTCGCCACGCAGGATCTTCGCGGCAGCAACTTCGAGATCCGGCTTTGCCTGATCCTTGACTTCCCTGGTCATCACACCCGGGGCGAACTGCTTTTCCTGGGCAACGACGCCGCAGATCGTGGGCGGATATGCACCGGAGGTCAGCCTGTTCATCACAACCGTACCGACTGCCATGTAACCACTCGGGTCGGACCGCTCCGATTCGAAGTACATTGCACGCTCGAGACAGTCCTTGTCCTTGGTCGTGTAATTGTACGTTACTTTAGCGCCACGAATGGGCTTGGTGGTATTGCTGGGGGTGGGGGTTGTCTTCTGTGTCGTCGTGCAGCTGGTAGCGGCCAAACCTACAACCAATAGCCCCGAAAGACATGCCCCGAATTTGCGTTGCGCCCTCAACGGCAAGTGCCTCCTATTTTCGGTAGTACAGCCCTTATCGATTAAGAGAATGCGTTTTAGCCGGATTTTTTCAAAATTCCAAGCGGCCACGCAATCAAATCTGCCAATGACGTTTTTCAAAGGCGGATGGACCGTTTATTCCGATTCGCTATTTTTCCCAATGCTTTATTGTTGCCAAGCTCATTCTGAAACACGGCTGGAAACGGAAATTGCTCAAGGCAAGCCCGTTTCAGCCGGCTCAAAATGATGTTCGTTAAGGATAGCAATCAATCGATAATAAATGATTTACCAACAGAGCGAGGTCCATGCGCCAGCCGACTTCGACGAGGATTCGCCCCGGTGCAAAACAATAAAACGACCAATTGCCACGTATGGCCGAAGGTGGTTTCAAGATTTCGCAGCCGCTCGATTTCGCTCGCTCGAACAGCAGATCGACCGCCTCCCGGGACGGCTGCATGAAGCCGATATGATAGGTATTGCGACCGATGGAGACGGTATCGGCGCCGCCGAATTTCCCGACCGGCTGACTGATGACAAGTTCGAGCCCGGCGTCGTCGCCAAGAATGGCGAGGCCATTTGCGCCGCGCGTTTCCACCTCCGTCAGGCCAAAAACGGAAACAAAGAAATCCCGCGTCGCAGCGACATCGGGAACATGCAGATCCAGGTGGTTCAGTCTCATGACAGCTCCAAAAGGCTTTCCCGCGGAGACATGTCGGTCGATCCGGCCACGCCAACGCGAGACACTCGACCACAATGGTCAAGTTCCGCGTCGCGGGCTCTCATCACCAATGGCAAGGAGCAGTGCTTCCAGACTGGAAGGGGTTGGGCCTACCGAAACCAACCCTGCCTTTTTCGACACGCTTCTGTTAGCGCGAAATCGCCATAGCAGCAAGATCGCGTGGCGCATCCTCATCGTAGCACGATCACACCGGCTCGAGATCGCCCCTCGCCCAATTTTCTATCGTTTCCGCCATGAAATCGGCGAAGCGGCCTTCGGCGATCGCCTGGCGGATGCCCTGCATCAGTTCCTGATAGTAGGCTAGATTATGCCACGAGAGCAGCATGCCGCCGAGCGCTTCGTTGGCGCGGACGAGATGATGCAGATAGGCGCGCGAGTAGTCCCGCGAGGCTGGGCAATTGGATTGCTCGTCCAGCGGGCGCATGTCTTCGGCGTGGCGGGCGTTGCGGATGTTGACCTTGCCACGACGCGTGAAGGCCAGTCCGTGACGGCCCGAGCGGGTCGGCATCACGCAATCGAACATGTCGATGCCGCGCGCGACGGATTTCAAAATGTCGTCGGGCGTGCCGACCCCCATCAGATAGCGCGGCTTTTCCGTCGGCAGCTCCGGAAGCGTGATCTCGAGCATACGCAGCATAACCTCCTGCGGCTCGCCGACGGCGAGACCGCCAACTGCATAGCCCTTCAGGTCCATGCCGCTCAGTGCCTTTGCGGAGCGGACGCGCAGCTCAGGCACGTCGCCGCCCTGAACGATGCCGAACATCGCCTTGCCGGGCTGGTTGCCGAAGGCCACCTTACAGCGGTCCGCCCAACGCAGCGACATTTCCATCGCGCGCTCGATTTCTTTCGGCGTTGCCGGCAAGGCGACGCATTCATCGAGCTGCATCTGGATATCGGAGCCGAGCAGGCCCTGGATCTCGATCGAGCGCTCCGGCGACATATGATGCAAGCTGCCATCGACATGCGATTTGAATGTCACGCCCTGCTCATCCAGCTTGCGCAGACCGGACAGCGACATCACCTGGAAACCGCCGGAATCGGTGAGGATCGGGTGCGGCCAGCGGATCAGCTCGTGCAGGCCGCCAAGGCGGGCGACACGCTCGGCGGTCGGGCGCAGCATCAGATGATAGGTATTGCCGAGAATGATATCCGCGCCGGTTTCGCGCACCTGGTCGAGGTACATGGCCTTGACGGTGCCGACGGTGCCGACGGGCATGAATGCCGGCGTGCGGATGGTCCCGCGCGGCATGGAAACTTCGCCGAGGCGCGCGCCGCCGTCGGTCTTCTTCAATTGAAACTGAAAGCTCTCGCTCATCTCGTCCTAGTCTTTCCGGTGGAGCAGGCTGCCATCGCCATAGGAATAGAAGCGATAGCCCGTCTCGATAGCATGGGTATAGGCCGCTCGCATCGTATCGAGGCCGGCAAAGGCCGATACGAGCATGAACAGGGTCGAGCGCGGCAGGTGGAAATTGGTCATCAGCATGTCGACAGCCTTGAAGCGGTAGCCGGGCGTAATGAAAATGCCGGTAGCACCTTGCCAGGGCTGAATAGTGCCGTCGTCAGCGGCGGCACTTTCGATCAGCCGCAGCGACGTGGTTCCGACACAGACGATGCGCCCGCCCCCCGCCTTGACGGCATTGAGCCTTGCGGCGGTGGCGGCATCGACATAGCCGATCTCGAAATGCATCTTGTGGTCGTCGGTATCATCGGCCTTGACGGGCAGGAAGGTACCGGCCCCGACATGCAGCGTCACGAAATGCCGTTCGACGCCCATGGCATCAAGCTCGGCAAACAGGGATGGCGTGAAATGCAGGCCAGCGGTAGGTGCCGCGACGGCGCCCTCTTCACGCGCGTAAATCGTCTGGTAATCGGCGCGATCGCGCTCGTCTTCCGGGCGCTTCGCCGCGATATAGGGCGGCAGGGGAATATGCCCGACCGCGGCGATCGCTTCGTCCAACGCTGGGCCGGATAGATCGAACCGCAGAGTAATTTCGCCGCCCTCGCCCTTCTCCTCGACAGTCGCATCGAGCGAGCCCAGAACGCAGACATTTTCGCCGTGGCCGAACTGGATGCGGTCACCGATCTTGATGCGTTTTCCGGGCCTGGCAAAGGCCTTCCAGCGATCCGGCGCCGCACGCATATGCAGCGTCGCCGAGACCTGCTGGCCAGGGGCGCCTTCGCGATGACGAATACCTTCCAGCTGCGCCGGTATCACCTTGGTATCGTTGAAGACCATGGCGTCGCCGGGGCGCAGGAAAGATGGCAGATCCCGCACCTTATGGTCGCTCAGCGTGTTGGCACTATCATTCGGATCGACGACGAGCAGGCGCGCGCTGTCGCGCGGCTCGGCGGGCCTGAGCGCGATACGCTCCTCCGGCAGATCGAAGTCGAAAAGATCAACACGCATTCAATTGGTCCAGGTAGTTCATTCAGGCAAAGCGAAACCCGCCCCTCACGCCAGCGGCGCAAGAGGCGGGTTTCAGGAATAATCACGATCAGACGTCGGCGGCAACCCGCGCGGATACGATCGAATCCGGATCCTTTACCGGCTCACCGCGCTTGATCTGGTCGACGAATTCCATGCCGGAGATGACCTGCCCCCAGACGGAGTACTGCTTGTTCAGCCAGGGAGCATCTGCGAAGCAGATAAAGAACTGGGAATTGGCCGAGTTCGGGTTCTGCGAACGGGCCATCGAACAGGTGCCGCGAATATGCGACGTTGCGGAGAACTCGGCCTTCAAATCCGGCTTGGAAGAGCCGCCCATGCCGGCACGGCCAGGATTGAAGGTTTCGCTGCCCTGCTTGCCAAACTGCACGTCGCCGGTCTGGGCCATGAAGCCGTCGATGACGCGATGGAAGACGACGCCGTCATAGGCCTTTTCGCGCGCAAGTTCCTTGATGCGGGCGACATGCTCGGGAGCAACCTGCGGCAGAAGCTGAATGACAACCTGGCCCTTGGTGGTTTCCAGGATGAGGGTGTTTTCTGGATCCTTGATCTCAGCCATGTTCGTTTCCTTGTTCTCTGTGTTTGCGCATGATCCTGGCCGGATCATGCAGCTTGCCTTGGCATGATCTCATCCAAAAGCCGCGCCGCGCCTTTTGGAATCACGCCTGTGAAATCACTTCTTGGTGACGGTGACCTTGATCATCTTGTCCGGGTTGCTCACTTCGCCGTTCTGGCCTTCGCCGCGCTTGATCTTGTCGACGAGCTCCATGCCCGAGATGACCTTGCCGACGACCGTGTACTGGCCGTTCAGGAAATCGCCATTGGCGAACATGATGAAGAACTGAGAGTTGGCGGAGTTCGGGTCCTGGGCGCGCGCCATGCCGACGGTGCCGCGCGTGAATGGAACCTTGGAGAATTCGGCCGGAAGGTTCGGCAGATCGGAACCGCCGGTGCCGGCCTTGTTCGGATCATAACCCTTGGAGGCATTGCCATACTGGACGTCGCCGGTCTGAGCCATGAAACCATCGATGACGCGATGGAAGACGACGTTGTCGTAGGCACCCTTCTTCGCCAGCGCCTCGATCTGGGCAACGTGCTTCGGAGCAACCTCCGGCATCAACTGGATGACCACCGGGCCGTCCTTGAGCTGGATGGTCAAAAGATCTGCGGCTGCGGCCGAGAACGCGCTGCCTGCGAAGGCGGCAAGGCTCAGGAATCCTGCCAATGCAATATGAAAGAGTTTCATGGATGCTCCGTTCGGGATTGGATTTTGGCTCAGCTGTTGCCGCTGGCCTTATTTTTGAGTTTGCCGTTCAGCGCTTCCAGAACCGCCGACGGCACGAAGGCGCTGACATCGCCGCCCATGGATGCGATCTGCCGCACCAATGTGGCGGTTATGGGCCGAGAGGCCGTGCCGGCGGGCAGAAACAGCGTTTGGATATCCGGCGCCATCTGCCGGTTCATGCCAGCCATCTGCATTTCATAATCGAGATCGGTGCCATCGCGCAGGCCACGCACCAGCAAGGTCGCGCCATGGGCACGGGCGGCATCGACGACCAGATTGTCGAAAGCAACGACGGAAATATCGCCCGCCTTCTGCGGCAGAGTCTCACCGAGCGATCTGCGGATGAGTTCCGCCCGCTCCTCGAAGGAGAAAAGCGGCTTCTTGCCGGGGTGAATGCCGATCGCAACGATCACCTTGGCGGCGACGTTCAACGCCTGCACGAGGACATCCAGATGTCCGTTGGTCATCGGGTCGAAAGACCCAGGATAAAAGGCTGTCGTCATTACCAGGCCGGCTCGTTGTTTCGACGCCTTTTGTCATGGATGAGGCCGTATCGCAAGTGATTTGCAACCCGGCGGCCGCCTCTGAACTGCAGATGAACGCGCCGTTCAAGCCCGTTTCAGCTCGACAATGCTTTACTGACATCAACATCGAAACGGGCCTGCTCAACGGCTCGCCGAATTCGGTTTCAGGGACATCATGCCATGCTCGTCTTCATTATCGCAGGCGCCATCATCGGTTCATTTTTCGTCGAATACCTCGTTCATCTTTTCGCCGACAATTATGAGATCGAATGGGATTCCGCCTCGGGAAACGGCAAGAAACTCGATTTTGCCCAAGAAATCGCCACCGCCATGCGCAAAACGCAATGCGAATCTGAACGCCAGATGAACAAGGCATTCAAGGTCGCTTCAGGAGCGCATTGCTAGATAGCTCTCAATATCGGCGGAACCATTTGGGAAACGCCGCGTTAACAGTCCGAAACTCAGATCGCATATTGCGGCAAGAAGGAAGAAGAGTATGCCCGACAAGATCACCCTCATTAACGTTGTTTGGATGGCCATGATTTCGGGAATGCTCGCAGCTACCGTTGCGCTTTACGATCAGAAACCCGACCAGTCGAAGATCTACGGTCCCTTTGCTTCGGCTCGTCCCTTTGTTGCCTCAAGCCAGTACTAAGGGATCTGAACGCTAGTCCCACCAAAGGAGGGAGCGATCATGTTCACAATTTTGACGCTGCTTACACTTTTCATCAGCATCATGTTTGTCGTGTCAGTCGCATCCACCATTTCGGCGCTTCATCGCGAAAGCGAAGAGAGCAAGAGGCTACATAAGCGTCATAAGACGCTCTGATCTCCGCGTACCGAGCATCTCTCCCCGCCATATGCTCGGATGGACCCTGAACCGGACGCTACCCCGCCAGCGTCCGGTTTTTTATTGCCATTATGGTCGCGGCGCTTTCCCTTCAGGCCCTGCCGCCAAGACGCAAAAGCATGATTTTGCAAGAGGAAGCGCACCAGCCGCTTCAATCATGCTATGGTGATCGCGGTTCATCGAGGCATCAAGATGCGCATTGTCCTGACAGGCAGCTCCGGGCGACTTGGCCGGGCAATCTTTAATGCGTTGGCGCCAAGCCATAGGGTGATAGGCATCGATCATTCGCCGTTTTCGACGACGCATCTCCTCGGAGATTTTACCGATGTGGCGTTGCTGCGCCAGGCGCTGACGGGTGCGGATGCAGTCATCCATTGCGCGGCCCTGCATGCCCCTCATGTGGGCGCAGTTTCCGACGATGAATTTCGCCGCATCAATGTGGACGGAACACGGCAGCTGGCGGAAGCGGTACTGGCTGCCGGTGTCAAGAGACTGGTGTTTACCAGCACGACCGCACTTTATGGTCGCGCCGTCGTTCCCGGTCATTGCACATGGGTCGACGAAGACACCGTACCACAACCGAAAAGCATCTATCACCGCACGAAACTGGAAGCCGAGCAGGTCCTTAAAGGCATGACTGGCCCGGATTTGCAGGTCCGCGTTTTACGCATGTCTCGAAGTTTTCCGGAATCAGCCAATGTGATGGCTGTTCATCGCCTGCATCGCGGTGTCGATATCCGCGATGTCGCGGATGCCCATGTCGCGGCCCTGACGAATTGCGGCAAGGAGTTTCAACGACATATCGTTTCCGCCGGCGCGTTGTTCAAACCGGAAGATTGCGAGGCGCTCGCAGTGGACGCCGCTTCCGTCATTCAACTGCGAGCGCCCGGCCTTGCTGCGAAATTTGTACAGCGAAACTGGCCGCTGCCCGACAAAATCGATCGCATCTACGCATCGAAATCTGCCGGCACGGTTCTCGGCTGGCATTTCCGTTTTGGCTATGACGAGGTTTTCGCGCAGCTGGATCGGGAAAGCCTGGAGGTTCTGCCACCCTTTTCGCAGGGCAACGGACAAGCGGAATAATAGAACGGCCGGACAATCGGCGATGAACTCAAGATTGAGCAACGTTCCCCAAAAAGCAATCGCATGAGCCTATTACCAAGCTCATGCGATTGAAATCCTTCAGTTTCTTGGGTCAGCCGGTCAGCCAGCGGTTTGTGCAGCCCGGTTCAGCGAATTTTTATTCTTCGCTGCTACCCTCGCTACCGGCATCTCCTGCCTCACCGGCAGCAACATCGTCCTCGGCTGCCGAAGCATCATCCTCATCGCCTTCCGGCTCGCTGATACGCTCGACGGATACGACCTTTTCGTCCTTGGCCGTCGAGAAGATGGTGACGCCCTTGGTGGCGCGGCTGGCGATGCGGATGCCGCCGACGGGCACGCGGATCAGCTGACCGCCATCCGAGACGAGCATGATCTGATCGCCGTCCTCGACCGGGAAGGCAGCAACAAGTTCGCCGATCTCGCCCGTCTTCGACGTGTCGGTAGCGCGAATACCCTTGCCGCCGCGACCGGAGATACGGAAATCATAGGAAGACGAACGCTTGCCGAAGCCTTTTTCCGAGACCGTCAGAACGAACTGCTCGAGAGCCTTAAGCTCCTCGTAACGTTCGTCACTGAGCTGCCCCTCTTCGGTGACCTCTTCGCCGACCAGCGCAATCTCCTCGTCATCGCCCGTTGCGGAGCGGCGCTCGCTGACGGAGCGTTTGAGATAGGCCGCGCGCTCCCATGGCTCGGCATCCACATGGCGGACGATCGTCATCGAGATGATGCGATCGCCGGATGCAAGGCTGATGCCGCGAACACCGATGGAGTTGCGGCCGGCAAAGACGCGTACATCCGAAACCGAGAAGCGGATGCACTGGCCGAGCGCCGTAGTCATCAGCACGTCGTCATGCTCGGTGCAGGTCTCGACGGAGAGGATTTCATCACCCTCTTCCTCGAGCTTCATGGCGATTTTGCCGTTACGATTGACCTGCACGAAATCCGACAGTTTGTTGCGGCGCACGGTTCCGCGCGTCGTCGTGAACATCACGTCGAGATTGTCCCAGCTGTCTTCATCCTCCGGCAGAGGCATGATCGTGGTGATGCGTTCGCCGGGTTCCAGCGGCAGCATGTTGATCAGTGCCTTGCCGCGCGATGTCGGCGTGCCGATCGGCAGACGCCAGACCTTTTCCTTGTAGACGATACCGCGGGACGAGAAGAACAGAACCGGCGTATGTGTATTGAGAACGAATAGCCGGGTAACGAAATCCTCGTCGCGGGTCGTCATTCCGGAGCGGCCTTTGCCACCACGGCGCTGCGCACGATAGGTGGTCAGCGGCACCCGCTTGATATAGCCGAGATGGGAAACGGTGACGACCATGTCCTCGCGGGCGATCAGATCCTCGTCGTCCATCTCGAGGCCGCCATCGACGATCTCGGTGCGGCGCGGAGTTCCGAACTCATCACGAACCGCGGCAAGCTCTTCTTTTACAATGGTTTGGATCCGAGCGCGCGACGAAAGAATATCAAGGTAGTCCTTGATTTCTGCACCGATCTGGTTGAGTTCTTCATCGATTTCGTCACGGCCGAGAGCGGTGAGACGTGCCAGACGCAGTTCGAGAATGGCGCGCGCCTGCTCTTCGGATAGATTGTAAGTGCCGTCCTCGTTGATGCGGTGACGCGGGTCGTCGATTAGCCGGATAAGCGACTCGACATCGGCCGCATTCCAGCGGCGTGTCATCAACTCTTCGCGGGCCGATTGCGGATCGGGCGCTTGCCGAATGACGCGGATGACTTCGTCGATATTGGCGACCGCAATCGCCAGACCGACCAAGACGTGGGCGCGATCACGCGCCTTGCGCAGCAGATACTTCGTGCGGCGGCTGATGACTTCCTCGCGGAAAGCCACGAAAGCGCGCAGCATATCCATCAGGTTCATCAGCTCGGGCTTGCCGCCATTCAGCGCCACCATGTTGCAGCCGAAAGAGGTCTGCAGCGGCGTATAGCGATAAAGCTGGTTCAGGATGACGTCGGCGTTGGCATCGCGCTTGAGTTCGACGACGACGCGATAGCCCTGGCGGTCGGACTCGTCGCGCAAATCCGAGATGCCCTCGATGCGCTTCTCGCGCACGAGTTCGGCCATCTTCTCGATCATCGACGCCTTGTTCACCTGATAGGGAACCTCGGTGATGATGATCTGCTCGCGATCGCCGCGCATCGGTTCGATGGTCGCGACACCGCGCATGACGACCGAGCCGCGCCCCGTCTCATAGGCGGAGCGGATGCCGGCGCGGCCGAGGATCTTTGCACCGGTCGGGAAATCCGGACCGGGGATGATCTCCATCATCTCGGGCAGCTCGATCGCCGGATTGTCGATCAGCGCGATACAGCCATTGATGACCTCGGAGAGGTTGTGCGGCGGAATGTTCGTCGCCATGCCGACGGCGATGCCGCCGGAGCCGTTGACCAGCAGGTTCGGGAAGCGTGCCGGCAGAACCTTCGGCTCCTCCGTCGTCGCATCATAGTTTTCCTGGAAATCGACCGTTTCCTTGTCGATATCCTCGAGAAGCTCGTGGGCGACCTTCGTCAGGCGGGATTCCGTATAACGCATCGCCGCCGGCGGATCGCCGTCGATCGAGCCGAAATTGCCCTGCCCGTCGATGAGCGGCACGCGCATCGACCAGTCCTGCGCCATGCGCACCAAGGCGTCATAGATCGAAGCGTCGCCGTGCGGGTGGTAGCTACCCATGACGTCAGCGACGGGACGGGCCGACTTCACATATTTGCGGTTCCAGTGATAGCCGCTCTGATGCGCCGCATAAAGGATGCGCCGATGAACGGGCTTCAGACCATCACGGACGTCGGGAAGCGCGCGGCTGACGATCACGCTCATGGCGTAATCGAGATACGACCGCTGCATTTCCTCCATGATGGAAATCGGCTCGATGCCTGGCGGGAGCTTCCCGCCGCCGGGTGGTGTTTGCTCAGTCAAAACAGATCACGATCTCTTTTAGAATCACTGCGAAATTTATAGCCGAAAGGCCTGGCGAGCGCCAATTTGGGCCGGTGTTTTTGAACAGGTTTTGCCCCTTTAAGCCATGGAATCGAACATTTCCATGGCGAAATCCATCGACGCCGATGCATGACCCTTTGCGAAAGCCCGTTCCTCGCATAACAATGCTTGATAACAGCGATAAAACAAGCTTCGGGGACTATATGGCGAGCGCAGATACGCTGATCAATGCCTTCACGACTCTGCTCGTAACTGTCGATCCGCCGGGGCTCGCGCCGCTTTTCATCGGACTTACGGCCGGCATGAACCGGGCGGAACGCAAGCAGGTGGCGCTACGCGGATCGCTGATCGCCTTCTTCATCCTTGCGGCCTTTGCCTTATTCGGCGCGAGCGTGCTTGGTGTGCTCGGCATCTCCATCGGTGCCTTCCGTATCGCCGGCGGCCTGCTGCTGTTCTGGATCGCCTTCGAAATGGTGTTCGAGCGGCGGCAGGACAGGAAAGAGAAGACGACGGAGGTCGCCATTACGAAGGATCACATCCGCAATATCGCGGTCTTTCCCCTCGCCTTACCATTGATCGCCGGTCCCGGCGCCATCTCGGCCACCATTCTGTTGGCCGGCTCGCTGCAGACGACGCTCGACCGCGCGCAACTGATCGGCGTCATCGCCGTCAATCTGGCCCTGGTCTTTGCGGCGCTTGCCATTTCAGACAGGCTCGACCGAATGCTCGGCGCCACCGGCCGCGCCATTCTCACCCGGCTGCTGGGGGTTATCCTTGCGGCGCTTGCCGCGCAGTTCGTTGTAGATGGGGCAAAAGCGGCGCTACAAGCAGGTTAAAGCTTTTATCGCCATCACCGCGCTACACAGAACATCGCGTTTCGGTGTGCGCTGAATAAGGATCGGCAATGTTTCTCAAAAACATAATCCGCGGATTCTTCAAGAAATATGGATATACCTTTATAAAGACGGAGTACTTGGTAGATGAAAAAGACACTCAATATGCGTCCATCAACATCGTTACCGAGGATGATCTACAGAAAAAGATTCTTTTTATTTATCTCGCTGACGAGGTATCCAGAACTCACATTTTAACGAAAGAGAATATCAAGGATACCATAGCGATCTGCCAATTAATCCTAGAAGAATTAAACAATCAATCGGAAGGCTCGAATCCGCTCGATAGGTGAACCTTCTATCTGGACGCGCTGCACGTAAAATAGCTCACCCGAAGGTGAGCTATTGGATAGTTTAGCTGGCAAGCATATCGATCAGAACGGGATGTCATCATCCAGATCGCGCGAGAAGTTACCTCCGCCCTGGCTGCTGCCACCACGGCTACCACCGCCGCCGCGGGAAGAGCCCTGCGAAGAGGACGACTGGCCATAATCGTCGCCGCCGCCGTAATCGCCGCCGTAGCCGCCACCAAAATCACCGCCGCCGCGACCGCCGCGGCTTCCACCTTCCATGGAACCGCCGCCCTCGCCGCGGCCATCGAGCATCGTCAGCGTCGAATTGAAGCCTTGCAGCACGATTTCGGTCGAATACTTGTCCTGGCCGTTCTGATCCTGCCACTTGCGAGTCTGCAGAGCGCCTTCGATATAGACCTTGGCGCCCTTCTTCAAATACTGTTCGGCGACCTTGCAGAGGCCTTCATTGAAGATGACGACGCGATGCCATTCCGTCTTTTCCCGGCGCTCGCCGGAATTACGGTCGCGCCAGGTTTCCGACGTTGCGATATTGAGATTGGCGATCGGGCGGCCATCCTGCGTGCGGCGAATTTCGGGGTCCGCCCCGAGATTCCCAATCAGAATTACCTTGTTCACACTACCGGCCATGACACCACCCTGCTTGCCGCCCATCGACGGCTTTGAAATTCTATCGGAACACCTTAACCCATAGCAGGCGTCAGGTGCTATTTATGCGGCCTTCCCAGTTCCGTTCATCCACAAAGAAATCGCCGCGATAATTTTGTTCTTTCTTTGTTCTAATTTATCCCTATGATGATGTCAACGGAATCGAAAACCGGCTCCACCCCTTCATTTCAGCCTCGACTCGCGGGCTGACATCACTAAATAAAGGCAGACTCCAAGGGACCTGCATACGACGATGAGCGAACTGAAGACTATTTCCATACGTGGTGCGCGCGAGCACAATCTCAAGGGCATCGATCTTGACCTGCCACGCAACAAGCTGATCGTCATGACCGGCCTTTCCGGTTCCGGCAAATCGTCGCTCGCCTTCGACACCATCTATGCCGAGGGCCAGCGCCGCTATGTCGAAAGCCTTTCGGCCTACGCACGCCAGTTCCTCGAGATGATGCAGAAGCCGGATGTCGACCAGATCGACGGCCTCTCGCCAGCGATCTCGATCGAGCAGAAGACCACTTCGCGCAATCCGCGCTCGACGGTCGGCACGGTCACCGAAATCTACGACTATATGCGTCTGCTGTTTGCCCGCGTCGGCGTTCCCTATTCGCCCGTGACGGGCCTGCCGATCGAGAGCCAGACGGTCAGCCAGATGGTCGATCGCGTTCTTGCCTATGAGGAGGGCACCAGGCTTTACATTCTGGCACCGCTCGTGCGCGGACGTAAGGGCGAATACAAGAAGGAACTGGCGGAGCTCATGAAGAAGGGCTTCCAGCGCGTCAAGGTCGACGGCCAGTTCTACGAGATCGCCGATGTGCCGGCGCTCGACAAGAAATACAAGCACGACATCGATGTCGTGGTCGACCGCATCGTCGTGCGTCCGGACATGGCGGCGCGTCTTGCCGACAGCTTCGAAACCTCGCTGCGTCTTGCCGACGGTCTTGCCGTCGCGGAATTCGCCGACAAACCGTTGCCGCCTGAGGAGACCGCTGCGGGCGGCTCAGCCAACAAGTCGCTGAACGAAACGCATGAGCGCGTACTGTTCTCGGAGAAATTCGCTTGCCCGGTTTCCGGATTCACCATTCCAGAAATCGAGCCGCGCCTGTTCTCGTTCAACAATCCCTTTGGCGCCTGTCCGTCCTGCGACGGCTTGGGTTCGCAGCAGAAGATTGACCCGGAACTGATCGTGCCGGAGCCGGAACGCACGCTGCGCGATGGCGCGATCGCTCCGTGGGCCAAGTCGACCTCACCCTATTACAATCAGACGCTGGAGGCGCTCGGCAAGCACTATGGCTTCAAGCTCGGCAATCGCTGGAACGAACTGTCCGACAAGGCCAAGGATGTCATCCTGAACGGCACGGAAGACAAGATCGAATTCCATTATGCCGATGGTGCGCGCTCCTACACCACGCACAAGAATTTCGAAGGCATAGTGCCGAACCTCGGGCGCCGCTGGAAGGAAACGGATTCTGCCTGGGCGCGCGAGGAGATCGAACGCTTCATGTCGGCTGCCCCATGCCCGGCCTGCAACGGCTATCGCCTGAAGCCGGAAGCCCTGGCGGTCAAGATCGACAAGCTGCACATCAGCCAGGTGGCGGAGATGTCGATCCGCGTTGCCCGCGATTGGTTCGATGCGCTGCCGGGCACGTTCACTGACAAGCAGAACGAGATTGCTGTCCGCATCCTCAAGGAAATCCGCGATCGCCTGCGTTTCCTCAATGATGTCGGTCTCGAATATCTGAGCCTATCGCGCAATTCGGGCACGCTGTCCGGCGGCGAAAGCCAGCGCATCCGGCTGGCATCGCAGATCGGTTCGGGATTGACGGGCGTTCTCTATGTTCTTGACGAGCCCTCCATCGGTCTGCATCAGCGCGACAATGCCCGTCTTTTGGAGACGCTGAAGCATCTGCGGGATATCGGCAACACCGTGATCGTCGTCGAGCATGACGAGGATGCGATCCTGACGGCCGACGATGTGGTCGATATCGGGCCGGCTGCGGGCGTGCATGGCGGCCAGGTGGTGGCGCATGGCACACCGCAGGACATCATGGCGAACCCGAAGTCACTGACCGGTAAATATCTGTCCGGCGAGCTCGGCGTGCCGGTTCCCAATGAACCTCGTAAGCCCAAGAAGGGCAAGGAAATCAAGGTTGTCGGCGCGCGAGGCAACAACCTGAAGAACGTCACGGCGTCCATCCCGCTCGGTGTTTTCACTGCAGTGACCGGCGTGTCCGGCGGCGGCAAGTCCACCTTCCTGATCGAGACGCTTTACAAGTCGGCGGCACGCCGCGTTATGGGTGCGCGCGAAATCCCGGCCGATCACGACCGCATCGACGGTTTCGAGCATATCGACAAGGTCATCGATATCGACCAGTCGCCGATCGGCCGCACGCCGCGCTCGAACCCCGCGACTTATACCGGCGCCTTCACGCCGATCCGCGACTGGTTTGCCGGCCTGCCGGAAGCCAAGGCACGCGGCTATCAGCCGGGCCGCTTCTCGTTCAACGTCAAGGGCGGCCGCTGCGAGGCCTGCCAAGGTGACGGCGTCATCAAGATCGAGATGCACTTCCTGCCTGACGTCTATGTCACCTGCGACGTCTGCCACGGCAAGCGTTATAATCGCGAGACGCTTGATGTCACCTTCAAGACAAAGTCGATCGCCGACGTGCTCGACATGACCGTCGAGGAAGGCGTCGATTTCTTCGCGGCCGTTCCCGCCGTGCGCGACAAGCTGCAGAGCCTGAAGGATGTCGGCCTCGGCTATATCAAGGTGGGACAGCAGGCCAATACGCTTTCGGGTGGCGAGGCGCAGCGCGTCAAGCTAGCCAAGGAACTATCGAAGCGATCGACGGGCCGCACGCTCTACATTCTCGACGAACCCACAACCGGGCTGCACTTTCACGACGTCGCCAAACTTCTGGAAATGCTGCACGAACTGGTCAATCAGGGCAATTCCGTCGTCGTCATCGAGCACAATCTCGAAGTCATCAAGACGGCCGACTGGATCCTTGATTTCGGTCCGGAGGGCGGCGATGGCGGCGGCGAGATCGTGGCTGTCGGCACGCCGGAGACGATCGTCAAGGAAAAGCGCTCCTATACGGGGCAGTTCCTGAAGGAGTTACTGGAGCGGCGTCCGGTGAAGAAGGTTGCTGCGGCGGAGTAAGGTTACCCGGCCGAATGGCCAAGGAGGAGAGAATGACCAAAGCGGGCGAAATCCGCACAGGCATCGGCGGCTGGACCTTCGAACCCTGGCGCGGGACCTTCTATCCCGACACGCTGAAGCAGAAGGACGAGCTGAATTATGCCAGCCGCCAGCTGAAAGTGATCGAGGTCAACGGCACCTATTACAGCACGCAGAAGCCTGAAGTGTTTGCCAAATGGGCCGCCGATGTTCCCGACGGCTTTATTTTCTCCCTGAAGGCGACGCGTTTCGTCACCAACCGCCGCGTCCTTGCCGAAGCGGGCGAGTCAATGCAGAAGTTCCTGGAATCCGGCATCAGCGAGCTCGGCGATCACCTCGGCCCGCTGCTCTGGCAGTTCGCACCGACGAAGAAATTCGATCCGGATGATTTCGAGGCTTTCCTCAAGCTGCTGCCGGCGAAGCAGGATGGTCTTGCGCTGAGACACGTCGTCGAGGTCCGGCACGATTCCTTCAAGGTGCCGGAGTTCGTCGCGCTGCTCGAAAAATACAATGTCGCGCCCGTTTGCGCCGAGCATTTCGAGTATCCGATGATTGCGGATGTCACGGCCGACTTCGTCTATGCCCGCCTGCAGAAGGGATCGGACGATATCAAGACCTGCTATCCGCCGAAGGATCTGAAAGCCTGGGCGGATCGTTTGAAAAGCTGGGCCGCTGGCAAGGTACCGGACGATCTGCCGCTGATCGATGCAAAGCGTAAGGTCAAGGCCGAACCGCGCGATGTCTTCGCCTTCATGATCCATGAGGGCAAGGTAAATGCGCCGCCCGGTGCGATCGCTTTGCAGCAGGAAGTGGCGAAATAGCGCTATAGCGGTTTGACGGCTGCGACGAGGTCTTCGGCGGTCAGCCCCTTGCCGGCATGTTGACCGGCAAGACCATGTAGCCAGACGCCGGCGGCGGCTGCCTCGAAGGCCGGCGCCCCCTGCGCCATCAGGCCACCGACAATGCCGGCAAGTACGTCGCCGGAGCCGGCGGTAGCAAGCCAGGGTGGCGCGTTGGCGTTGATCAGTGCCCTGCCGTCCGGAGCGGCGATCACGGTATCGGCACCCTTGTAGATGATGGCAGCATGGGCTCTGATTGCCGCCGCCCTCGCCTTATCGACCTTGCTCAATGTTTCGTCCGCGGCGATATCGGGAAAGAGCCGGCTGAACTCCCGCTCGTGGGGTGTCAGCACCAAGCGTGTCGGTCCTTCAGCAAAGGCATCGAACAGTCGTTGCGGCTCGTCGCGGAACGAGGTGATACCGTCGGCATCCAGCACTAGGTGGCGATTCGCGAGCGCGAGGCAGAATTGCCGTGCCTTTTCGCCGGCGCCGAATCCAGGCCCAAGAATGAAGGTCGAAAGGCGTTTATCGGCAAGCCATTCGAGCAATGAGGCTTCATCCGCGATGGAATGCAGCATGATTGCCGTCAGCAAGCCTGCATTGACATCAAGCGCCTCCGGCGGCGAGGCGATGGTGACGAGCCCTGCCCCCACCTTCAATCCGGCCATGGCCGACATGCGCGCAGCACCTGTCGCGTTCGGCCCGCCGGAGAAGACGATGAGATGGCCGCGCTTGTATTTGTGCGTCTCGACGCCTGCCGAGGGTATGGCCGCCTGCCACTGCGCCGGCTTGTTTTCGCCGAGCGAGCGGTCGGCATGGGCGCGGACGATACGGTCGGGAATGCCGATGTCGAAGACCTCCAGCTCGCCGCACAGATCGCGACCGGGCAAGAGAAGATGGCCCGGCTTACGCGTCATGAAGGTCACCGTGCGCGCGGCGTGGAAGGCTGCACCGAGAACCTGACCGCTACGGCCATCGAGACCCGACGGAAGATCGACTGAAATCACGGGAATATCAGCAGCCGCGACGCGAGCGATAACCGCGGCCACGTCATCCGGAACCGGCCGCGACAGGCCCGCGCCGAAGATCGCATCGATCACGACGTCGCCCGCTAGTGGAATAAAGTCATCGATCGTCTTGCCCTCGACCGGGCAATCAGCAAAAGCACTGGTAGCATCGCCCTTGAGCCGCTGGGGATCGCCAAGATGGAAAAGCCGCACGTCGGCGCCGGCCTGTTTCAGCGCGCGCGCTGCCACATAGCCGTCGCCGCCATTGTTTCCCGGCCCACAGAGAACGGCATATCGGACGGCTCCGGGAAAGTGCCGGAGCGCGACGGCAGCAACCGCCTGCCCTGCCTTCTCCATAAGCCCGTAGGAATCGATGCCGGATGCGGCTGCGGCGCGGTCGACGGCAGACATGGCGTCGGGGGTGAGGAGCAGATCGGTGAGCGGCATCATCATGGTGGATATTATAGATGCGAAATCTGCCTCAAAAACAACCGCTATTGCGGTGGTCAGTATGATTGATAAATATGCATTTGCATAATAATTAAACAATAATATTCAAGGCCTTGCCGAAGCACAAACCTGCCGTGCGTGGCTCTTTTTTGCGAAATTTTGCTTATCCCACGCATTTCCGCGCGAAATCGCTTCCATTTTTCCGAAAAATCCTCATCAATTCATCGTCTCGGTGCGAATTCGCCGAGATTTTTTACAGCGGTTCGTCATCAATTGGCATGGTACGTGCATTACGTTGGCCGAGCGGGGAGTAGTCCTGCTGTATCAGGAGAAGCGGAGAGACATTTTCTCATGAAAAAGATCGAAGCGATCATTAAGCCCTTCAAGCTCGACGAAGTGAAGGAAGCCCTTCAGGAAGTCGGCCTGCAGGGTATCACCGTCACGGAAGCGAAGGGCTTCGGTCGTCAGAAGGGCCACACGGAACTTTACCGTGGCGCCGAATACGTCGTCGACTTCCTGCCGAAGGTGAAGGTCGAAGTTGTATTGGCGGACGAAAATGCGGAAGCGGTGATCGAAGCCATACGCAAGGCTGCGCAGACAGGCCGTATCGGCGACGGAAAGATTTTCGTTTCCAACGTGGAAGAAGTCATTCGAATCCGCACCGGCGAAACGGGCATCGACGCCATTTAATCCGCCCGGCCCATTCTCGGCCGCGGCTCGTTTAATCGTCATCTAAGTCAAGGGAAGTAATTTAATGGCGACCGCAAGCGAAATTTTAAAACAAATCAAGGATAACGACGTCAAGTTCGTCGACCTGCGCTTTACGGATCCGAAGGGCAAGCTACAGCATCTGACCATGGACGTGATCTGTGTCGACGAAGACATGTTCGCCGATGGCGTCATGTTCGACGGCTCCTCGATTGCCGGCTGGAAGGCCATCAACGAATCCGACATGGTGCTGATGCCCGATCCGGAAACGGTCCATATGGATCCGTTCTTTGCGCAGTCCACCATGGTGATCCTCTGCGACATCCTCGACCCGGTCTCCGGCGAAGCCTATAACCGCGACCCGCGCGGCACCGCCAAGAAGGCGGAAGCCTATCTCAAGGCCTCCGGCATCGGTGATACCGCCTTCTTCGGCCCGGAAGCCGAATTCTTCGTTTTCGACGACGTCAAGTACAAGGCTGACCCGTACAATACGGGCTTCAAGCTCGACTCCAGTGAACTGCCGTCCAACGACGACACCGACTACGAGACGGGCAACCTCGGCCACCGTCCGCGCGTCAAAGGCGGCTACTTCCCGGTGCCGCCAATCGACAGCTGCCAGGACATGCGCTCCGAGATGCTGACGGTTCTCACCGAAATGGGCGTCGTCGTCGAAAAGCATCACCACGAAGTCGCAGCCGCACAGCACGAGCTCGGCATCAAGTTCGACACGCTGGTGCGCAACGCCGACAAGATGCAGATCTACAAATATGTCGTGCATCAGGTCGCCAATGCCTACGGTAAGACGGCAACCTTCATGCCGAAGCCGATCTTCGGCGACAACGGCTCGGGCATGCACGTTCACCAGTCGATTTGGAAGGGCGGCAAGCCGACCTTCGCCGGCGACGAATATGCAGGCCTGTCCGAAAGCTGCCTCTATTACATCGGCGGCATCATCAAGCATGCCAAGGCGATCAATGCCTTCACCAACCCGTCGACGAACTCCTACAAGCGTCTCGTCCCGGGCTACGAAGCTCCGGTTCTGCTTGCCTATTCGGCTCGCAACCGTTCCGCCTCCTGCCGCATTCCGTTCGGCTCGAACCCGAAGGCAAAGCGCGTCGAAGTCCGCTTCCCTGACCCGACCGCCAACCCCTATCTGGGCTTCGCAGCCATGCTGATGGCCGGCCTCGACGGCATCAAGAACAAGATCCATCCCGGCAAGGCCATGGATAAGGATCTCTACGATCTGCCACCGAAGGAGCTGAAGAAGATCCCGACGGTGTGCGGCTCGCTGCGCGAAGCGCTGGAAAGCCTGGACAAAGACCGCAAGTTCCTGACCGCTGGCGGCGTTTTCGACGACGACCAGATCGATGCCTTCATCGAACTGAAGATGCAGGAAGTCATGCGTTTCGAAATGACCCCGCATCCGGTCGAATACGACATGTACTACTCGGTCTGATATCGGGCACGAAAGCCCCGGTCTGCCGGGGCTTTCTCCATGATTGGGAAGCCGGTGGCAGGTCTCCCGCCCGATAGCGTCTTCGCATTGAGCGATCACATGCTGCTCGACCGAATAACTCGGGCCGAATGTGACATTTCGATGAAGGAATGGGGCAAAATCCTTGATATCAGTGGTGAAAGTCACCACATGATTGCTTGAAAGGAAGTCGTGCCATGAAACAACGAAACGCAAAATTCAATATTGGCGACGTGGTTCGACACCGGATGTTCCCCTTCCGTGGTGTCATCTTCGATGTCGATCCGGAATTCGCAAATACAGAGGAATGGTGGAATTCCATCCCCGCAGAAGTGCGTCCCGATAAGGATCAGCCCTTCTATCACCTTCTCGCCGAAAACGACGAGACGGAATATGTCGCATACGTGTCGGAACAGAACCTCATCAACGATGAGAGCGGCGTTCCCCTGCGCAATCCGCAGGTCGCTCAGATCTTCGATCAAGCCCCGACGGGGCAGCTCAAGCCCAAAATGAGCTTCGCCCATTAAACGCCAGTAAAACCTATCCTATTCGAAAGGGAAGGCGCTCCCAACGCCTTTCCTTTTTATTTGGCTTCCCAGCATCGTATGCGGTCATTAGCGCAAAGAAAAAGCCCGGATCGCTCCGGGCTTTTTCTCATGAAACGAGACTATCGTCCACTTACTGCTGCTTGGCAGCCTTCTGTGCGTCTTCGAGCTTCTTGCGTGCTTCCTCGGCCTTCTTCTGCATGCTGTCCTGCAGGCTCTTCTGGCTTTCAGCGAGCTTCGAATCGGAGATCGCCGGGCCGTCATAAGCGGCGCCGAAGCCGGTCAGCGAGATCTTGATCGGGTTCGGAGCGCGGCGGAAGTTCACCGAGGTGAAGGTGACGTCCGTGCCCTTCTTCAGCGAAGCGATCATCGCGTCCGTCACCGGCACTTCCGCGGTGCACTTGTCCGGAAGGCAGACGGCGTAGTCGAGCTTCTGGCCCTTGCCGCCATCGACCTGCATGGTGATGCCGGGCGGGATCAGGCGGGCGGTCGGAACCGAGATCTGCAGGATCTTGCGGTTGACCTTGCCATCGACGGAGATGAGGCCGACAGCCGTCACGAGCTGACCGTTGTTTGCCATGATCAGATTCTGCACGATGCAGATATCGGCATCGTCCTGCTTGGTGCAGGTCTTGTACCAGCCCAGACGCGGCTGATTGGGATCACCACCACCATCGGCGGGAGCTGCGTTGGACGCATCCTGCGCGAAAGCGGCAGCCGGCATCGCCGCGCCAATCATGAGAGCCAGAGCAGAGAGACCTGCCCGCATTTTGTTGTCAGTCTTGAACATCATAGCGAAACCGCCTCCTGAAATCCGCTTCGGGACGACAGCACGCCGTCCCATGCAATTCGGGTCAAACCGTCGTCCACCTGTCGAATGAATAAGGCAAATACATGACCCGAGAAACCCGGCACCCCTGTTACATCGCACTGGCACGGATATCCAGCTTTTCTTTGGCCTTTTCTGCCAAGTCCTAAGATTTCCGCAGTCGCGTGTTGAATTCGGCACGCTCATGATAATGTTCGGCCGAATCGTACCCGTCCCGGAAAGGATGCCATGCAAGCGCTCCGGATCGCTGCCCTCCTGTTCTTCGCAACCTTGTGCAACGCCGCGGCGGCTCAGCCGCTTTACGGCATCGCCATGCATGGAGATCCGGCGTTGCCGGCGGACTACAAGCATTTCCCTTACGTCAATCCGGATGTCAAAAAGGGCGGCCGCGTCAGCTATGGCGTCGTCGGCACTTTCGACAATCTCAATCCCTTCATCCTGAAAAGCATGCGCACAACCGCACGCGGCATGTGGGACCCGGAATATGGCTACCTCCTCTACGAATCGCTGATGGTGCGCTCGCGCGACGAGCCTTTCACCCTTTACGGATTGTTGGCGCAGACGGTCGAATGGGACGAAAGCAGGAGTTTCATCCGATTCAACCTCAATCCCGAAGCCAAATGGTCGGACGGGCAACCTGTAACGCCGGAAGATGTGATCTTCACATTCCAGTTGCTGCGCGACAAAGGTCGCGTGCCATTTTCGTCGTGGCTTGAGACCATCGACAGCATGGAAAAAGTCGGCGAGCACACCGTACTGATCCGCTTCAACGCGAAGGCCAATCGCGAAACTCCGCTGATCATCGCCTCGTCGCTGCCGATTCTGCCGAAGCACGCCGTCGATCCCGATGGTTTCGACCAGACTTCGCTTCGTATTCCCGTCGGTTCCGGCCCCTACAGGATCAAAAGTATCGATCCCGGCCAGCGCATCGTCTTCGAGCGCCGTAACGACTATTGGGGCAAGAATCTCCCGTCAAAAATTGGCATCGACAATTATGACGAGATCGCCGTCAATTATTTCCTGCAGGACACCACTCTGTTCGAAGCCTTCAAGAAAGGCGATGTCGATATCTATCCGGACGGCAGCCCCAGCCATTGGCAGCAGGCTTACAACTTCCCGGCAGTAACCTCCGGCGCCATCGTCAAGGAGACCTTTAGGCCGAAAACGCCAAGCGGCATGCTCGGTTTCGTCTTCAATACACGGCGGCCGATGTTTGCCGACAAGAATGTGCGCAAGGGACTGACGCTTGCCTTCGATTTCGAATGGATGAACCGCAATCTCTACTCGGGCGCCTACCAGCGCACGCAGAGCTATTGGCAGAATTCCGATCTTTCGTCCTTCGGTGTTCCCGCGGATGCGCGCGAACTCGCGATGCTGGGTCCGATCAAGGACCGCATAGATCCGGACGTGCTCGATGGCACCTACAGGCTTCCCGTCAGCGACGGTTCCGGGCGTGACCGCAAGATCCTGCGTAAGGCGGTAGCCTTGCTCAAGGAGGGTGGCTATACGATCCGCGGCGAGAAGATGGTCGATAAGAACGGCCGCCAGCTCAGCTTCGAGATATTGACGCAAAACGCAGACCAGGAGCGCATCGCGATCCCCTACCGCCGGTCTCTGGAACTGCTTGGTATCGCGGTGACAATTCGTACGGTCGATGATTCACAGTATCAGCTGCGGACGATCAACTACGACTACGACATGATCATCAAATCCTATCCCTCGTCGTTGTCGCCAGGAATCGAACAGGTGGCCCGCTGGGGTTCCGCCGCCGCGAAAATGCCAGGCAGCTTCAACTTTGCCCTCGTCGAAGATCCCGACGTAGATACGTTGATATCGCATTTCCTGACCGCACACTCAGCCGAGGATTTTCGCGACGCCGTGCGTTCGTTCGATCGGATGCTGATCTCCGGCTATTATCTTGTGCCGCTCTATCATGTCGACCAGCAATGGGCTGCGCGGCGCAGCCGCATCGATCATCCCGCGGCTTTGCCGCTCTATGGCTACTATTTACCCGCGTGGTGGGACGCCTCGGCGCAATAGCATCGCAATGGTTCCCTTTCGGTAACCGGTTGAAGCCATCGGTGCAAAGGCCTAGATGGAGGGGAACAGCCCGAAAACCGAAAGGATGAAACCATGGAACGCATCACGATCGACATCGTCTCGGACGTCGTCTGCCCATGGTGCTATCTCGGCAAGGCCCGCCTGGAGCTGGCAATTGCCGAGGTACAGGACGAAATAGGCGTCGACCTCAACTGGCGACCCTATCGGCTCAATCCCGACTATCCACCAGAGGGCGTTGACCAGAAGAAGGCGCTCGAGCAGAAGCTCGGCGGCGCTGAACGCGTCGCTGAGGGACACAAGATGCTGACCGAGCTCGGCCGCGAAGTGGGCATCAAGTTCGATTTCGACGCCATCAAGATCGGCCCGAACACGCTCGACGCCCATCGCCTCATCCATTGGTCCGTCACCGAAAGCCGCGAAAAGCAGGACAAGGTGGTGGATGCTCTCTTCAAGGCGAATTTCGAACAAGGTCGCAATGTCGGCGATCACGCAGTGCTGCTCGACATTGCCGAAGAAGCCGGGCTCGACCGTTCGGTCATATCAACGCTGCTTGCCTCCGACGCGGATCGCGATCTCATCATCGGCGAAATCGACGCCGCCCAGAAGATCGGCGTCAACGGCGTGCCCTTCTTCATCTTCGACCAGCAATATGCCGTCAGCGGCGCCCAGACGCCGGATGTGCTTGCCGGCGCGCTGCGCGATATCGCCAGGATGAAGGCGGAAGCACGCGCCGGGATGAATTAATCACGATCCGCAGAGGCGCCATTCTGGAGGGAATGGCGTCGGCAGGGCGTCTTTCGAATTTTTGCTGAAACGATCTCAAAACGGCTAGCCCCGCCGCTGCAAAAACCCGAAAACCAATGCCGTGTTAATCCGGATATTCTCGAGGCCTATAAATCCACGGCCGTCAGATCGTTATATTCGCCGTCCGCGATTCCATGAGGAGCCAATTCGCAAAATCCTGGATCGGACCGTCGCTCAATCGGATCGGCTCCGGCAGGATGAGACAGAAGGTCTTGGAGATCGACTGACCATCGGGCCATGGCGCAACGAGGCGACCTTCTGCCAACTCCGTCTCGACATAGAGACGTGGCACCAGGGCGACGCCCAGCCCAGCGAGCGCAGCTTCAATCAGCATGACGTGAAGATCGTAGCGCGGGCCGATCGCAGGATTGGTCAGCACAATCCCGGCCTCCTGCGCATAGCGCTGCCAGGCGTCCGGATTCTGGCGTCGATGAAGGCGCGGCAGTTCATCGAGAGATGGCGGCGCTTCCGCGCCACCGAGAAGCGTCGGATGGCAAACCGGAAC
Organism: Rhizobium pantanalense; assembly: GCF_030182525.1. NCBI lineage: Bacteria > Pseudomonadati > Pseudomonadota > Alphaproteobacteria > Hyphomicrobiales > Rhizobiaceae > Rhizobium > Rhizobium pantanalense. The sequence goes on along the minus strand of NZ_JAQJCH010000005.1, from coordinate 248,721 downwards.
CAACGTCTCCTGCAACAGCCGATGCATTCTCATTCCGGTCCAGGCAGGGTGATCGAAATGGATCGCTGCATCAAACCCACTTCCACTAAGGACAAAAGGCTCCATCCGTTCGGCAAGATGCACGATAATATTCGGGTGCTTTTCGCGGAACCGCCCAAGACGGGGAATAAGCCAGCGCGCGGCGAAGGTCGGGATGGTGGCGATATCGATATTCGCGCCGCCATTGGGCTGCCCCATCAGATATTGACTATCGCGCTCCAGCCGATCCAGTGACTCACGAACCTGTACGGCATAGCGCTCTCCATTCGGCAAGAGCCGAACACGATTGCCGACCCGCTCAAACAGCGTGACACCGAGAAAGGCTTCGAGCCGGCTTATCTGGCGGCTGATCGCTCCTTCGGTCAGAGCCAACTCCTCGGCAGCGCGAGCGAAGCTTCCATGGCGAGCCGACGCCTCGAACGCCAGGAGCGCAGAATTGCTTGGAATTTTGCGACGCATGGGCGGCTCCCGACGTGATGGTTCGGCACTCGAACGGCTGTGACCTTGATATTTGGTCACTAAAGCATGAGCCGATATCGATATATCACCGATAAATGGCGCTCTATCATGATCAAATATCAATGAGAAACAAGACCGAAAACCGGTGCTTGTAGTTAAAGGTGATACGATGATCTACACGGTAGAATGCAGCTTTGCTGATCCAGCCAGCGAAGCGGAATGGAACGACTTCTATAGCCTGGATAAGCTCCCAGCCCTGATTTCAGTGACTGGCTTTCACACCTCGCAGCGCTTGAAGGCAATCAGCCGCGGTTGCCCGGTTTATCTTGCCTTGCATTCGATCAATGGCCTCGATGTTCTGACGGGTGAGGAATATCGCCAGAAGGGTGGTGGAAATTTTGCGCGTTGGCAGCAGCACATCACCGATTGGCACCGAAACCTTTATGATGGCATCGAGCGAGCGCCGGTAATCGGTGAAGACGAATATCTGGTGCTAAGCGCTTATGGCCCCGAGCCGCTCACCCGGCTGGGCCTCACCCCGTCCGCAATGCATGCGGTGGCAATGGAGAAGCTCCCGGAGCACCGTTGGCTCGCCAAGGTGAAGCGTTCCGCGATTACAGACATTCGGCATCTGCCCGGAGATGTTCAGGTCTACGAACCGATGACGACACAATTGACGAGTGGCAAGAATGCCGCCTCCGAGACAGCGCGGTAGGTTCTGATGCCGAACATCACAATCTTCATCTCCGCAGAAAGCATGCCGGATGACGAAGCACTTGCCGATCTCACGGAGCAATGCACCGAACTTTGCACGGGCATCCTTCGAGCTGCATTGGCCAACGTGCATGTCATCTATGTCGCTGTCCGCTCCGGCCGAGGACATCAGGTCTTTGCAGACATCCGATATCGCCTTGAACCCTTTCGCACGCCGGCGGTCATGGAGCGCTTCATGCAAGGCCTGGATAACGCCATCAAATACAAGCTCGCCCTCACCGCGCGCATCCGTTGCTTCGGCTATGGAGCTGCGTGCCTCTATGCGCGAAATTGAGCGCCCGGTTGGAGAAAACAATGACTAATCCAGCTTTTCCCAGCCAGCAGGTTGGCGACTTAACAATTACCGCCATCAGCGACGGCTACCTTGCCGCCAGCCTCGACCTCCTCTCGAATATCGACCCGGCAGACGCCTCCCGGATGCAGGCGAATACGGGGATAGAGGACCCTGCCTCGATCCATATCAACTGCTACATGGTGCGTGGTGGCGGCCGCACGGTCCTGATCGACGCGGGAGCAGGTGGCTTCAGGCAATGGGGTGGCCGGCTGGAAACCAATCTCGCTCTGGCCGGCATCCAGCCTCTCGATATAGACACGATCCTGCTGACACATGCCCATCCGGATCACATCGGAGGGCTGATGAATGCTTCCGGAGACGCCACCTTCCTGAACGCCGAGCTTGTCGTCCACAATCGCGAAATCGCCTTCTGGCAGGATGACGGCAACTTGAGCCGAGCGCCGGAGCGCGCCCGCGGCAACTTTCTCCTCGCGCGTCGAACGTTCGATGGCTATTGCAGCAGGCTGCGCTCTTTCAATGCCGGTGAGGTGCTTCCCGGCATCACTGCGATGCCACTTCCCGGCCATACCCCAGGGCACACGGGCTATCGTCTCAATTCCGGCGGCAAGAATCTGTTGATCTGGGGAGATATCGTCCACTTTCCCTCGATCCAGATCGCACGCCCGGATGTATCGATCGCGTTCGATCAGGATCCACATCTGGCAGCATCGACGCGATCGAGGCTATTGGATCTCGTCAGCTCGGAGCGGCTGTTGATCGCCGGTATGCACCTGGGCGAACTCGGCTTCGCGCATATCGAGCGAACGGCCGGAGCCTACGGCGTGACTTATGCGGGATCTCATCATCAGCGAAATTGATGCCGCTCAAAAATCAGCAATATGCCGTCAGTGGCGCGCAAACCCCGGATGTGCTTGCCGGCGCCCTGCGCGATATCGCCAAGATGAAGGCGGAAGCACGCTCGGGATGAACTAGGCGGGACTCCGCTTTCTCGATCATAGCCGCAAGGGCTTCCGCGAATCGCCGATCGCGGAAGCAGCTGAGCCATAACCGGCATCACGTCTTTGCCAGCAGTCCCGAAGCCATCGCCCGGAAGGCCTCTATCGCTTTGGGCAGCACGTCCGCCGGGTTATCGCTGGCGGCAACCCAGAGGGCAGCATTCAGCGCTGCGCCGGATATGAGCCGGGCTGCCGCCTCGGCATCGACCGGCTTGACCACCTCTTGTTCCAGAAGCTTTGACACCGTCAGCCGGGTGGCAGCAAGGCAGCTGTTCTGACTTGGCCATTTCGAAGGATCGCCTAAAACAGCCGGCCCGTCGAGCAGGACGATGCGCTGGACCTCCAGATCAAGCGCCATCTTGATATAGGCCTCGCCTTCCACAAGCAGTCCTTGCCAGTCACCGTCGGCCTGTGCGCCGATCTCCTTCGCCCGCAACGCCATTTCATTGTCGATCTGATCGACGACGGCGGCGAGCAATCCACGCTTGTCGCCGAAATTATGATAGAGGGCGCCCCTTGTCAGGCCGACATCCGCGGTCAACTCGTCCATGGATGCTGCCGCGAATCCTTTTTCGGCAAAGGCTTTTCGTGCGGCGGCAATCAACTTGTTCCGATTTTCTTCCATCGTTTCCAGGCGTTTTGCCATATTATCCTCAATTTCACATACGTTTCGTATTTGAAATATTGACATACGCCGCGCATATGAATATTTCACATACGCACCGTATATCAAATCAGACGACGGATTGGAAGCTTCGCGCCAGCTCGCGTCTTTCCCATCTTTTCACGTCAACACGAATGAGAGCCGACACCATGACGACGCGTAACGCAATCTTTCCGAAGAACAGACATGCGCTTTATGAGGAGCACGGCTATTCCGCTGCAATCCATTCGGGCGACCTGCTGTTCGTCTCCGGCCAGGTCGGTAGCCGTGCGGATGGAAGCCCGGAGCCGGATTTCGAAAAGCAGGTTCAACTTGCCTTCGACAATCTGGGAGCAACCCTGGAAGCCGCAGGCTGCACCTTCGACAACATCATCGATGTCACCACGTTTCACACCGATCCGGAGCAGCAGTTCGGCGCTATCATGACCGTCAAGAACCGGATCTTCGCCGAAAAGCCTTATCCGAACTGGACGGCAGTTGGCGCCAACTGGCTGGCGGGCTTCGATTTTGAGATCAAGGTCATCGCACGCATTCCGGATGCTGGGGAGATGCGTGAGCCACAGGCGGCTTGAGGGAATGGTCAGAATTTCGACCCGCAGCGGAAAATGGCCGTCGCGGGCCGGACGTTGCCTCAAAGCTAGATTGGCGCAGCCGCGCTTCCAGCCGTTGCGAGATGTGTGGAAGTCGCTATTTTTCCTCATTGATGAAAACCGCGGATTTCGATCATGAACGTATCCACCCGTCCCGATCTGAGCGATATAAAACTGGGAGACTGGGTGGATCGCCGTTTGCCCTCGGCGTTGAGGCCTTACACGCGACTTGCGCGGCTGGATCGGCCCGTCGGCATTTGGCTGACGCTTTTTCCCTGCTGGGCAGCGCTCATCCAAGCCTCATATGATTTTCCAGATCTCAGACAGCTGGCCATGTTTTCGCTGGGCGCGTTGCTGATGAGAAGCGCAGGCTCGACGGTCAACGACATCGCAGATCGGAAATTCGACGGCCATGTCGAGCGCACCCGCTTCCGCCCCTTAGTAAGCGGTCAGATCGGGGTATTGCAGGCCGTGCTGTTTCTTGCGGCCGAACTGGCACTGGCTGCCTCGCTGCTGTTCTTTCTGACGCCCTTGACGCGCCTCGTCGCGATCAGTGTCTTGCCGCTCGTGTTTGCCTATCCGCTCTGCAAGCGTTTCACATATTGGCCTCAGGCCATTCTTGGTGCGGCATTCAATTGGGGAATGCTGATGGCCTGGTCGGAGATCACAGGCACGATTTCCGTCGGTGCGGTTCTGATGTGGCTCGGCGCTATCGCCTGGCAGATCGGATACGATACCGTTTACGCCTATGTCGACGTTCGCGACGATACAAGACTGGGCTTGAAATCGACCGCCATCCTGTTCGGCTCGCGCGGTAAAGCATGTATCGGCCTGTTCTATGCCATTGCCGTCGCTGCATGGTCCACCGGTGGGTGGCTGACGGGCATGTCATTGCCCTACGTCGTCGGAATGCTCTTCATAGCCGCACATCTCGGCTGGCAGATCTGGCGCCTCGATCTTTCACGCCCCGAGATCAATTACCGGCTGTTTCTGGCGAATATTCTAACGGGTATGTTGCTGGCCGCAGCGGCCTTTGCTGGAACTCTATAAGCGAGCCAAAAGGAAGAGATCCGGATTTTCGGCTCAGCGCCCACCTTCTATTTCGCCAATTCCGCCAGTTGCGTCATGACCACGGCCGCACCCTGCAGCCGCTTCTCCGGTGTCGGCAGGTCGCGGGTCAGGAACACGCTCTGGTCGGGACGGATCTTTGCCATGGTGCCCTGCTTGGCGATATAGCCGACGAGGTTGGCGGGGTTCGGGAATTCCTTGTTGCGGAACTGTACGACGACACCCTTCGGGCCGGCATCCAGCTTCTCGACATTGGCGATGCGGCAGAGCGACTTGATGTAGACGATCTTGAGGAGATGCTGCACCTCGATCGGCAACGGGCCGAAACGATCGATCATTTCGGCACCGAAACTGTCGATCTCTTTCAGCTCGGTGATCTCGCCGAGGCGGCGATAGAGCGCCATGCGCAGATGCAAGTCGGGCACATAATCATCGGGGATCATGACCGGCGTGCCGACGGAGATCTGCGGCGACCAGCCGGTATCCTGGATTTCGTCGACGCCCTTGACCTCGGCGACAGCCTCCTCGAGCATCTGCTGGTAGAGCTCGAAGCCGACTTCCTTGATATGGCCGGACTGTTCCTCGCCCAGCAGATTGCCGGCGCCGCGAATATCGAGATCGTGGCTTGCCAGCTGGAAGCCGGCGCCGAGCGTGTCCAGCGACTGCAGTACTTTCAGCCGGCGCTCCGCCGTCGTCGTCAGAACCTTGTTGACCGGCAGCGTGAAGAGCGCAAAGGCGCGCACTTTCGAACGGCCGACGCGCCCGCGGAGCTGATAGAGCTGGGCCAAGCCGAACATATCGGCGCGATGGACGATCAGCGTGTTGGCCGTCGGCACGTCAAGGCCGGATTCGACGATGGTGGTGGAGAGCAGCACGTCATAGCGGCCTTCGTAGAAGGCGTTCATGATGTCTTCCAGTTCGCCGGCCGGCATCTGGCCATGGGCGACCGCTACCTTCAGCTCCGGCACATCGGATTGCAGGAAGGCGTGGATATCGGCGAGATCTGCGAGACGCGGACAGACATAGAAGCTCTGGCCGCCGCGATAATGCTCGCGCATCAGCGTTTCGCGGATCACAAGGGAATCGAAAGGAGAAATGAAGGTGCGCACCGCCATGCGGTCGACCGGCGGCGTGGTGATGAGCGACAGTTCGCGTACGCCGGTCATCGCGAGCTGCAAAGTGCGCGGGATTGGGGTGGCGGAGAGCGTCAGCACATGCACGTCGCTCTTCAGCTCTTTCAGGCGCTCCTTGTGCTTCACGCCGAAATGCTGCTCCTCATCGATGATAAGCAGGCCGAGATTGGCGAACTGGATGCCGGCGCCGAGCAGCGCATGCGTGCCGACGACGATATCCGTCTTGCCTTCGGCGACTTCCTTCTTGGTCAGCGCCAGATCCTTGGCGCCAACCAGGCGGGATGCCTGCTGTACCCGGATCGGCAGGCCGCGGAAACGCTCGGAAAAGGTCTTGAAATGCTGCCGGGCAAGCAAGGTCGTCGGCACCACGACAGCGACCTGCACGCCGTTCATGGCAGCGACGAAGGCAGCACGAAGCGCCACCTCTGTCTTGCCGAAGCCGACGTCGCCACAGACAAGGCGATCCATCGGCCGGCCGGCGCCAAGATCCTCGCGCACCGCCTCGATGGCGTTCATCTGATCGTCGGTCTCATCATAGGGGAAGCGCGCGGCGAATTCGTCGTAGAGCCCTTCGGGAGAGGTCAGCACCGGCGCATGGCGCGTCAGGCGCTCGGCCGCAACACGGATCAAGTCACCAGCGATATCCAGAAGGCGCTTCTTGAGCTTCGCCTTCCGCATCTGCCAAGCGCCGCCGCCGAGCTTGTCGAGCTGCGCCTCAGTGCCCTCGCCGCCAAAGCGCGAGAGTAGATCGATGTTTTCGACCGGCAGGAACAGCTTGGCATCGTCGGCATATTGCAGCTCGAGGCAGGCATGCGGTGCACCGGCAGCCTCGATGGTCCTGAGGCCAACGAAACGGCCGATGCCATGCTCGGCGTGAACGACGATCGAGCCTTCGTCCAGGCCTGCCACTTCAGAGATGAAATCAGCGGCGCGCTTGCGGCGCTTGGAGCGGCGCACCATGCGGTCGCCGAGAATATCCTGCTCGCCGATGACGATCAGATCGCCGGTCTCGAAACCGGCTTCGAGGCTGAGTACGGCGGCAGCCGCCTCGCCCTTCGCCAGACCGCTGATATCCTTGAAGGCCTCGATCGTCTTGACGCGCGCCAACCCGTGTTCGGAAAGCACCTGCAGGAGGCGATCGAGCGAACCTTCGGTCCAGGCCGAAATCAGCACCTTGCCGCCCGCCGCCCGCTTGTCGGCAATATGCTTGACGACCGCATCGAAGACGTTGACGCGCTCGCTATCGGCCGTGTCAGTCGCTGACCGCGCCCAGCGCGGCCCCTGGCGGGCATCAAGCTCGATCACGCGGCGGGCCTCGCCCTCATGCTCGTTGAAGGGCGAGATGCGGATGGCGCCGAAGGCATCGAGTGCATTGCCGAAGGCCTTGCCGTCGAGATACAGCTGGCCCGGCGTGACCGGTTTATAGGGCGTGCCCTGCGTCATCTGCCCCTTGGTCTGCTGGCCGGAATGCAGGCGGGCATCGTAATAGTCGAAGACGAGCTTGGACCGCTCCTCGGCCGCCTCCCGCACGGTGTGATCCGTCACCAGCCGGAAGCCCTTGAGGTAATCGAAAACAGTCTCCAGCTTCTCGTAGAAGAGCGGCAGCCAATGTTCCATGCCGGCGTATCGCCGACCTTCGGAGACGGCAAGATAGAGCGCATCGTCGCGCGTGGCGGCGCCGAAGGCGGAGAGATAATTCTTGCGGAAGCGGCTGATCGTATCCGGCGTCAGCGTCACTTCACTCATCGGATTGAGATCGAGCGAACGCACCTGCCCCGTCGTACGCTGGCTTGCCGGATCGAAGCTGCGGATGCTTTCCAGCGTATCGCCGAAGAAATCCAGGCGTACCGGCTCTTCCGTGCCCGGAACGAAGACGTCGAGAATGCCGCCGCGAACAGCATATTCGCCGACCTCGCGCACGGTCGCGACGCGATCGAAACCGTTACGCTCCAGGCGCGCCGCGATGTCGTCCATCCGGACCTGGTTGCCTGGTCGCGCCGAAAAGGCCAGACTCTCGATAATGTCCTGCGGCGCTACCTTCTGCAGCATGGCATTGACGGTCACCAACACGATCGCCGCATGCGGCTTGCGATGATGCGCGATCAGGCCGGACAAAGCCGCCAGGCGCCGCGCCGAGGTATCGGAACTCGGGGAAACGCGGTCGTAGGGAAGACAATCCCAGGCAGGCAGGGTGAGAACCGGGATTTCGGGCGCGATGAAGCCGAGCATCTGTTCGACATCGGCCATATGCTGGCCGTCAGACATGACATAGGCGATCGGCTGGCCGGCCTTTGCCATTTCGGCAATCAGGAATGGCTCCAGGCCGGCCGGGACATGACCGATCGTCATCGGCTCGCTGGCGGCGAGCAGCTTCTTCGCATCGAAACCGGGGATCATTTCGTTAATCCGAACCTTTCGGCGATCTCTTCGAAATCGGGCTTGTAGGAGGTCAGGCGCTCAAAGAGAGGCGTCTGCAGATGCTGCGGCGTCGGTTGACTGCCCAGAATCCACTTGAGGAGATCATTGTCCTCCTCGGCCATAATGCGCTCGAGCTCATCCAGTTCAGCTTCAGCGAGGCCCGGCAGCTCATTATCGGCAAACTGGCCGAAGACCAGATCCATCTCGCGGATGCCGCGATGCCAGCAACGGAAAAGGATGCGCCGACGGCGAGGATCGAGATCGGCACTGCTGAGGGTCAGCCCAGTCATCAAAAACACCTTTATGTTGATGGGTCTCTATAAAACCAGCATCGAAAGGTGGGAACCGGTTTTTCAGAAAAAAGCGGCAGAAGTGCAATTTTCGGGGGAATGGTGGTCACATAAAGGCTGTGCCCGTTGCTGCCCCTTGCCAAATGCGCCCCGGCCGTCGCATTTTGCCGGCCATGCGCCCCGCTATCCTCGACCCGCTATTTGCCTCCATCTCTTCGCTATCAGGCGTCGGGCCGAAGGTATCCGAGCTGCTGGTTAAGCTGCTCGACCGCGAGACGATCGACGATTGTCGGGTCATCGACCTCATTTTTCACGCGCCGCATTCGATCATCGACCGACGCGAGCAGCCCGGTATCGCGAGGGCGCCGCAGGGTGCCATCGTCACCATTACCGGCCGTGTCGACCGACATCAGCCGCCGCCCAATCCGCGTAGCAACGTTCCCTATCGCGTCTATCTGCACGACGAGACGGGAGAATTGGCGCTGGTCTTCTTTCGCGGCAAGGCGCAATGGCTCGAAAAACAGCTGCCGATCGATGAAACCGTCACCGTCAGTGGCAAGGTCGATTGGTTCAACGGCCGACCGTCCATGGTGCATCCCGACTATATCATGCGCGAGAGCGAGGCAGAGAACCTGCCGCTCGTCGAACCGGTCTATCCGCTGACCGCCGGGCTTACACCGAAGTTCCTGCGCAAGACCATCGAGGCGGCGCTGCCGCGCATTCCGCAGCTGCCAGAGTGGGATGACATAGCCCTTACGCAGAAGCAGGGTTTCCCCTCTATCTCCGACGCCTTCCGCATGCTGCATGCGCCGAGGGATGCGGCGGATATCGATCCGCAATCTCGCGCGCGCCGCCGGCTTGCCTATGATGAATTCCTGGCGGGGCAATTGTCGCTCTCTCTGGTGCGCCAAAGGCTGCGCAAGGTTGCGGGGCAGCCGGTGCATGCAACTGGAGAAATCAGCCGCAAGATACTGGAATCCCTTCCCTTCTCGATGACGAACAGCCAGCGCGATGCGGTTGCCGATATTCTCAAGGATATGGCGGGCACCGAGCGCATGCTTCGGCTGCTGCAAGGCGACGTCGGTGCGGGAAAGACGCTCGTGGCACTGATGGCGATCGCCGCCGTCATAGAAAGCGGCGGCCAGGCCGTGCTGATGGCACCGACCGAAATTCTGGCTCGCCAGCATCATGCAACGATTTCAAAATTTGCTGCAAGTGCAAACCTTTCCGTCGAAGTTCTTACAGGTCGCACGAAGGGACGCGAGCGAGATGCGATCCTGGAGCGCATCGCCTCCGGAGAGGCGCAGATCATCATCGGCACCCATGCGCTTTTCCAGGACAGCGTCGCCTATGCCAACCTCACGCTGGCTGTGGTCGACGAGCAGCACCGCTTCGGCGTTCACCAACGCTTGCGCCTGACCGCGAAGGGTATCTCTCCCCATATGCTTGTCATGACCGCAACGCCCATACCGAGAACGCTGGTGCTTGCCGCTTTCGGGGATATGGATGTTTCCAAGCTCACCGAGAAGCCGGCGGGACGCAAACCGATCCAAACGATCACCATTCCGAATGAACGGACCGGCGATATCGTCGCGCGTCTGAGAAGCGCGCTATCCGAAGGTAAAAAAGCCTATTGGATATGCCCACTTGTGGAGGAATCCGAAGAATCCGATTTAATGTCCGTCGAAGAACGCCATGAGACATTGACCAAGGTGCTCGGACCGGGCATCGGCCTGATCCATGGCCGGATGAGCGGCTCGGAAAAAGACGCCGTGATGATGGCCTTCAAGAATGGCGAGATCCGCCTGCTGGTCGCCACGACCGTCGTCGAAGTGGGCCTCGACGTGCCGGACGCAACCATCATGGTCATCGAACATGCGGAGCGCTTCGGCCTGGCGCAGCTGCATCAGCTACGCGGCCGCGTCGGACGTGGCGACGAAGCCTCGACCTGCATTCTGCTCTACAAAGGGCCGCTTGGCGAAACCGGGCATGCGCGGCTGTCGATCATGCGCGAGACGGAAGACGGCTTCCGCATTGCCGAGGAGGATTTGAAGCTGCGCGGCGAAGGCGAGCTTCTCGGCACGCGCCAGTCCGGCACACCAGGCTTCCGCATCGCCAGCCTGGAAGCCCATGCCGATCTTCTGGAAATCGCCCGCAAGGACGCAGCCTATCTCATCGAGCGCGATCCGGAGCTGACCAGCGAGCGTGGCGCAGCCGTTCGCACCCTGCTATACCTTTTCCGCCGTGACGAGGCGATCCGCTTCCTGCGAGCAGGCTGAGTGAATGGGCGCAGCGACTGCGCCCATCCCTGTTTCAAGAGATCACTTAGCTGCGAGGCCTGGAATGGTGACCTGGAATACCTGGAACATGGTATCGACATCGGCGCCGCTATCATCTTTGTAGGCGGCTCCAACCTGGAAACCATCCTGGGTGATGAAGTCGTTGTCATTGGCGACGAACAGGAAGTAATCGTCGGGCAGCTTCGGATCCTGAACGCTGACGATCGACATGGCCTCCCATTTTTCCGAGAGGTTGTTGCGGTCGTTCGGCGCGCCGTTATGCAGACCAAAGCGCGCTAGATCGGCGCTATCGTTGATATCGATGAAATTGCTGACTGCCGCCGGCTTGACTGAAGGATCAAGAACGCCCTTCGGCGCGACCGCCGTGTCGCCGTCGAACTTGCCGCCGGCAATATCGGTGGCAGCGGACACGTCGACGGCCACAATGCTGCGATAGAGCGACTTGTCGCCCTTCTGGCCATAGCCATTGTTGCTGTCGCGCGCCAGCATCAGGAAGCTTGTCGGTGAGAGCGCCACGATTTCGCTTTGGGCAGCGACGGCCGTCTTGCCCTTGTCATTGGTGAAGACCGGCAGAGGCACGACATATTCGTGCACCAGTTTCAGATGATCGAGATCGGTGGCATCGTAAACCAGCGCGCGGGTGTTCTGCCGCGTCGAGCTGGAATCTCCGCCATCCTGGCGAGTCGCGGACTGAAGCACGACGATCAGGAACTTGCCGTCCGGCGTCAGGGACATGCCTTCGAAGCCCTGATTATTTTGGCGCCCGCTGGTCGGATCCTTCGGATCGGGCGCGGCTTCGCCGGGACCGGGATTGTTCGAGGAAAAATTCACGAGGCCCTTGCGCATCGGCAGAAGCGCGGCCGGCGGAGCCGTGGCCGAGATCATCCGCCCATCCGCCGAGAAGCGGTAGATATAGGGACCGTATTCATCGCTGATGAACATCGAACCATCCGGCAGCCGGGCAATGGCTTCGTTATCGAGCGAGATCTTGCCGTTCGGTGCCTGCGGCAAAAGCGGCATACCGCCTTCCGCCTGGCGAACGCCGTTGGCGGGGTCAAGGCCGGTGGTTTCGTTGCCCTTGTTGTCTCTTAACAGCAGCGTATCGGCGAGCTTGCCTTCGAGGCCTGACTGTTCCTGGCCGGCTGGAGGCGTCGCACCGGGAGCAACCGGCGTCAGCTTGATATCGAGGGTGTTGAGACGCGCGCGGTAATCGGTGGTGCCGGCGACATTGTAGCCGCGGTCCGGCAGCAGCCACAGAGAACCGTTATAGCTGCCGTCGGCATTGCGAACCCAGCTCTTGCCATCGATCGACATGCCCGAACCGGAACCGAAGGTTTCACCGAACTTGTCGCGCAGATTGGCCGGTATACGGCCGACCGCGACGCGGCCCTTGTTGACCAGCGTCACGCCTTCAACCGTCACGGAATTATCCGCCAGCGCCAGCATCGGTGCCGTGAAAACAAATGTGGCAACCGCCGCCGACAGCAGCGGCAAGCTCTTCGAACGCATATATCTCAAGATAATATCCTCCTGATAAAAACCTTTGTGAAGGCAACGACATCCATCTCCCGCCTGTTTGCGGACCGCGTTGAAGAGCCGCAGCTCGGCGCCCGTGCCCCGAACATTCGATGTTGAGATACATGCGATTATCTGCCCCGACAGACGATCTAAGGCGTCAATATGATAGAGGCATGACAGTTCGCGCAGAACGCGAAGCTATTGATCCAACCATTGGAAGATGAGCAATTTAGCTCAAAGATTTCATCGGGACCTGTGGACGCAAGCTCTTTGTTGCCAGCAGTTCTTCCTTGTATTCCGGCGACACAAGGCCACCCGAGATCAACAGCTTGGCGCCATCTTCAGGGCTCATATTGAGCACGGTGATCTTTTCGCGCGGAACGAAGACAAGGAAGCCGGCCGTCGGCACGGGCGTCGGCGGCAGGAAGACCGCCACCATGTCCTGCCCCATGGCGTTGAATTTCGAAGCAATCTCACCCTTGGCATCGGTCGATATGAACACCATGGACCAGAGGCCCGGGCTTGGATATTCGATCAGCCCGACCTTCTTGAAGGATGTGCCCTGCTCTTTCAACACAGTCTCGAAGATCTGTTTGACGCTCTTATAGATGGTCCGCACCAGCGGCACGCGGTTGACGATCGATTCTCCGAAGCGGACGATGCTCTGACCGATCAGGTTCTTGGCCAGAAAGCCGACGATCGTGATGAAGATCATCGCGATCACCAGGCCGGTACCGGGAACGGCGAAGTTCAGATAGCTTTCGGGATCGTAGCGCGCGGGAATATAAGGGCGAACCCAGCTATCGGCCCAATGGACGACGGACCAGGTCAGCCACAGTGTAATGGCGATCGGAGCGCAGATAATCAGGCCGGCCAGGAAATTGTTTCTGATCCGCGTGGTTACGGACATTTTGATGAGTTTTTCAGTCATTCGCCGCTCGAAAACTCCGTTCCGCCGCCTACCGCTTTCAGGCAAATCCTCCCCACCATCTCAGTATAGGAATCGTGCCAGAAATCAGCGCGGCATACAACCCGCCAGCCGCGTTCGCGAGCCGAACAAACGCCCAACTCACGACGACGTGACAGCAAATGCGGGACGGAAGTTGTCCTATTCCACGGTGACCGATTTGGCGAGATTGCGCGGCTGATCGACGTCCGTGCCCATGAAGACGGCAGTATGATAGGCAAGCAATTGAATCGGCAGCGAGAATATGATTGGCGCGATGATCTCATCAACGACGGGCAAGGTGATCGTCGCCATGGTCGGCAACGTCGAGGCTGCCGCGCCAAGCTCATCCGTGATGAAGATGATTCGGCCGCCGCGCGCCGCCACTTCCTGCATGTTGGAAACGGTCTTGTCGAAGAAGCGGTCATGCGGAGCAATGACGATGACGGGCATATTCTCGTCGATCAGTGCGATCGGCCCGTGCTTCAACTCGCCAGCTGCATAGCCTTCGGCGTGGATATAAGAGATTTCCTTCAACTTAAGCGCGCCTTCCATGGCGAGCGGGAAGCTGGTGCCGCGACCCAAATAGAGCACGTCCTTGAACTTCGAGATTTCGCGCGACAGGCTTTCCATCTGCGGCTGGATGATATTCAGCACATTCGCCATGATACGCGGCATCTCGACGAGATGGCGCACCATTTCCTGTTCATCCTTGGCGCTGACCGTGCCTCGAGCGACGCCTGCCCCTATCGCGAGCGATGCGAGAACCGCTAACTGGCAGGTGAAAGCTTTCGTCGAGGCGACGCCGATCTCGGGACCTGCCAGGATCGGAAACACCGCGTCGGATTCACGCGCGATGGTCGATTCCCTGACATTGACCACGGCGCCGATCTTCAGGCCGTTGTCCCGGCAATAGCGCAGCGAAGCCAAGGTATCCGCGGTTTCGCCGGACTGGGAAATGAACAGCGCCGCCTGCGACGGCGACAACGGCATTTCGCGATAGCGGAATTCGGAGGCCACGTCGATTTCGACCGGCAGGCGCGCATAGCGCTCGAACCAGTATTTGCCAATTAAGCCGGCAAGATAGGCGGTGCCGCAAGCCGAAATCGCGAGGCCGGACACGCCGCCGAAATCGATCGTCGAGACACCCGGGCGCACGCGATGGCTGGTGAAATCAACGTAATGGCTCAGCGCATGCGAGATGACCTCCGGCTGCTCGTAGATTTCCTTTTCCATGAAGTGGCGGTGGTTGCCCTTGTCGACCACGTAGGCGGTCGCCTGGGAAATCTGCCGCGGCCGGCTCACTTCCTGGCCACTGAAATCGAGAATGGTCGCCCCGGCATGGGTGACGATGGCGCAGTCGCCATCGACAAGATAGGTGATTTCGTTGGTAAAAGGCGCAAGTGCGATGGCATCCGAGCCAAGGAACATCTCGCCCTTGCCGTAACCGACGGCAAGCGGCGGGCCGGAACGCGCCGCCATCAGCGTGCCGGGATCGTTTTGAAACATCACGGCCAACGCGTAGGCACCCGTCACGCGGTTCAGCATTTTCAGCATGGCCGAACGTGCGTCTAGGCCCTCGCGAACGTATTTCGCCAATAGATGGGCGACGACTTCCGTATCCGTCTGCGAGGCGAACTCCTGGCCTTCGGCCCTCAGCTCTTCACGCAGCTCGGAGAAGTTCTCGATAATGCCGTTATGAACGACTGCAACGCCTTCGACGAAATGCGGATGGGCATTGGTTTCATTCGGAACGCCGTGCGTTGCCCAGCGCGTGTGCGCAATGCCCGTCGTACCGGGCAAAGGATCCGACTCGAGACGCTTTTCCAGATTGAAGAGCTTTCCCTCCGCGCGGCGGCGATCCATCACGCCGTCATGGATCGTCGCAACACCGGCCGAATCATAACCGCGATATTCGAGCCGCCGCAGTGCATCCACCAGGCGGTCCGCCACCGGCTTCGTTCCGACGATCCCAACAATGCCGCACATACAACTCTCCGTCTGGCCTCAGATAATGAGGGCAAGTCCTAATCATTCCTGCAATTTTCTCAATTGCCACAACGGTCACTTTCGATTTCCGACCGTTACGTCGGTCACCTAAGGGTTTAGTGACCACCCTTCTTCGCCGCCTTGATGGCAAGAGCTCGTTCGCGGATCACCTTGGCCCGCTCCGGCTTTACTTCCTGGCGAGCGCGGCCGAAGGCCAGCGCATCCGCCGGAACATCATCGGTGATGACACTGCCGGAAGCAATATATGCGCCGTCGCCGATGCGGATGGGCGCGACCAGCGATGAGTTCGAACCGATGAAAGCATTGGCGCCGATATGCGTCTCATGTTTGTTGACCCCATCATAATTGCAGGTGATCGTGCCCGCACCGATGTTGCTGCCGGCGCCGATCGTCGCATCGCCGATGTAGGTAAGATGATTGACCTTGGCGCCCTCGCCGATCTTGCCGTTCTTGACCTCGCAGAAATTGCCGACCTTGGCACCGCCGGCCAGATTCGCACCCGGACGCAGCCGCGCAAACGGCCCAACCGTCGCGCCGGCGCTGACATGGGCGCCCTCGATATGCGAGAAGGCATGGATGACCGCGCCGCCCTCGATCACCGCACCGGGACCGAAGACGACATTCGGTTCGATCAACGCATCCTGGCCGATCACGGTGTCATAGGCGAGGAACACGGTTTCTGGCGCGACCATGGTCACGCCCGACAGCATAAGCTCCTGCCGGCGCCGCTCCTGCCAGAGGCGCTCGATGAAGGCGAGCTCGGCCCGATTGTTGCAGCCGGTCATTTCGACCTCGGGCGCATCGACCGCAACGGCGCGGCCACCCAGTGAGCGGGCGATCTCGACGAGATCGGTCAGATAATATTCGCCCTTGGCATTGTTATTGCCGATGCGGTCGAGAAGCTCCAGCGCCTTGCGGCCGTTGATCGCCATCAGCCCACTATTGCACCACTTTATCGCCAGTTCGGCATCGGTGGCGTCCTTGGCTTCTCGAATGGCGATCAGTTCGCCGTTCTTGACCAGCAAGCGGCCATAGACGTTGGGATGCTCCGTATGAAAGCCGATGACGACGATGTCATTGCCATCGGCCAGTCCCTGGCGGGCCGCACGAAGCGGCACATCCGTCAGCAGAGGGACGTCTCCATAGGCAACGATAATATCGTCATATCCGCGGGCAATCGCCTCGCGCGCCGCCAACACGGCATGGCCCGTGCCGAGCCGCTCCTTCTGCAGATAGGATTCGACGGTAATATCGCCGATCGACGCTGCGGCACTGACCTCATCCGCATCGCGTCCGACCACCAGAGCCGCGGCTGAAATCCCGGTCCTGGCGATCGCCTCCATGACATGGGCGATCATCGGACGTCCGGCAATCGGGTGCAGGACCTTCGACATCGACGACTTCATGCGGGTACTGTCGCCGGCGGCGAGGATGATGGCGAGGCAGCTGCGTTCCATTTCAAGCTCCGAGATATACGGTCAAGCGCCGCCCGGGGGCCGGGCGACTCCCCTCATATCAACAAGTCGAGCGAGGAACCACGGCGAATTTGAAGGCGACCTTCAGGCTTCGGCAAGAGCCTCGAAAGCTTCGAGAACATGTTGGCGCCCATCGATGATCACAAATTCCATCGCCTTATGGGCCGAAAGTCCATCACGCGCCGCTATCGCGTCCACTATGGCCATATGCGTATCCGCAATATTGGCGAAGCCATTGGTCGAAGGCGGCGCGCTCATGCGGAACATGCCGACGAGTGCGGCTTCGATAAGTCCGCCCAGCGATCGCATGAATGGGTTCTGCGAAGCCTCCGTAATTGCCAGGTGGAAATGCAGATCGGCGACCGCCAGGCTATCGGAAGTATGATGCGGCGCTGCCATGGCAGCGGCAAGACTGCGAAGCAGTTCGATGTCCTCTCGACTGGCCCTTTCCGCCACGAGGCTTGCGGCAAAAGGCTCGAATGCCATGCGTATATCGTAAAGATGGAGAAGGAACTCCTTGTTGACGCCGCTTTCGAAATGCCAGTTGAGCACCTCATTGTCGAACATGTTCCAATGGATCTTCTCGGTGACGCGCGTGCCGACGCGCGCACGCGGCACCACAAGCCCCTTTGCGGCCAAAGTCTTCATACTCTCACGCAGGACCGTGCGCGATACCTTGAATCGTTGCAGAAGCTCGCTGTCGCCGGGAAGAATGCTTCCGATCGGAAAAGCGCCAGAGACGATCGCCTTACCCAGTTCATCGACCACCTGAGCGTGGCTCGTGCGCGATTTTCCCTCTGGTTTTCCGGTGTCAAGCAATCGGTCGCGCAAGCGCTCTGTCCCTCCCTCAGGCATATCGTCGATTCAAGCGGGAAAGCAACAGAAGTCCCTTCTGCATCAGAATAAAGGCAAACAGCAACAAGCCGATCAATATCTTCGTCCACCAGCTGGAAAGCGTTCCATCGAAGGTGATGTAGGTCTGAATCAAGCCCTGTATGAGAATTCCGATGAGTGTTCCTCCGACGAACCCCGCTCCTCCCGTCAGCAGTGTTCCGCCTATAACCACGGCAGCGATCGCATCGAGTTCGACGCCGACCGTGGCAAGCGAATATCCCGCTGACGTATAAATGGAAAAAACGATTCCGGATAGACCGGCAAGAAAGCCGGACAGAGCGTAGATCTGGATGGTCGTTCTTCCCACGGGCACGCCCATCAGTTCCGCGGTCTGCGCACCCCCACCCAGCGCGTAGACATTGGCACCAAAACGGGTGCGATGCGCCAGCACAATGCCGCCGGCAAAGACGAGCAGCATGAGACCGCCGATCAAGGTCAGCCGGCCGCCGCCGGGCATCAGCCAATAGAAATCATTGAGCTGAGAATAGAAGTCATGCTCTATCGGAATGCTGTCGATCGACAGCACGAAGGCGATACCCCGCGCCAGGAACATGCCGGCCAGTGTCACGATGAAGGGCGGCATGCTGAGATAGTGGATAATGGCGCCCATGCCGGCGCCAAAAATTGTCGTGATCACAAGAACCAGAGCGAAAGCGATCAGGGGATGGATCGTGGTATCGCGAAGGACGATCGCCAGGAACACGCCGGTAAAGGCAATGACCGATCCGATGGACAGATCAATTCCGCCGGAGATGATGACGAATGTCATGCCGACAGCTGCAATACCGAGAAAGGCATTATCGGTCAAAAGGTTGCCAACCACGCGTGTCGACAGCATGTTGGGATACTGTGTCACGCAGCCGGCATAAGCCAGAATGAAGATGACGATGGTCGCAAGCAGCGGGAGATATTTCGAATTCACTTTGCCTGCTCCTTTTGCACCATCTGCCCCTCGGCGCGCCGGCGCCAGAAGAATGCGGTTGCGGACTGCATGGCGGGCGATTGGATGACCAGAATGACGATGACGATGATCGCCTTGATCACCAGATTGAATTCGGGCGGAAAGCCGGAGAGCAGGATGCCTGTATTGACCGATTGAATGATCATCGCGCCGATCAGCGAACCGACGATGCTGAACCGGCCGCCAAGCAGCGAATTGCCGCCGACCACGACCGCAAGGATCGCATCCAGCTCAAGCCACAGACCGGCATTGTTGGCGTCCGCACCCTTGATATCGGCCGTGACGATGATGCCGGCGATGGAGGCACAAAGGCCGCTCAATGCATAAACCGCAATCAGCAGGACCGGGGTCCGGATACCGGACAAGGTGCTTGCCCGGCGATTGATGCCAATGGCTTCGACCAGCATTCCGAGAGCTGTGCGCCGCACCAAAGCGATCACCAAAAGCGCAGCGACAAGCCAGATCACTACCGGCATCGGCAGAGCGGCGAAGGAGCCGCTGCCGAGGAAGATCAGCCCGTCATTGTTGAAGGTGAGGATCGCCCCCTCAGTGATCAATTGCGCAATGCCGCGGCCGGCCACCATTAGCACCAGCGTTGCGATGATGGGCTGGATATCGAGTACGGCGACGAGGAATCCGTTCCAGAGCCCACATACCAGACCGATGCCGATCGTCAAGAGCAGCGTATAGGAAAGCGAGTAGCCGGCAACAATCGAAGAAGCCGCGACAGCACCGCAAATCGCGATGACCGCACCGACGGATAGATCGATCCCTTTCGTGGCGATGACCAGCGTCATGCCGATGGCGAGCAGCGCTACCGGCGCACCACGATTGAGCACGTCTACCAAGCTCCCGTAGAGCCTTCCATTCTGAACTTCCAGATGAAAGAAATGTGGGAACATGATGAAATTCAACAGAAGAATAACCGCGAGCGCAATGAGCTGAGGCATCAGTCGAAGCAAGGAGGTTTTGATTGGCGAGCTCATGCGTCCTCCCGCGTCTTTTGAGCGGTGGCGATGGCCTCGACGATATTTCCAGCCGTTATCTCACTTCCGGCCAACTCAGCAATATGTTCGCGGTCGCGCAGGACAATGACGCGCGAACTATAGGCGACAAGCTCCTCAAGTTCGGATGAAATGACCACCAGGGACATTCCCTGCCGGCAAAGATCCTCGATCAATCGAATGATTTCCGCATGGGCACCGACATCGATCCCGCGCGTCGGTTCATCCAGAATGAGGAAGCTCGGATTGGTTGCCAGCCATCGCGCAAGGATCGCTTTCTGCTGGTTGCCACCAGAAAGGAGCCTGATCGGCTTTTCCCGGTCGGTCGTGCGGATATCCAGCGCCTTGATGTAGCGATCGGCGATGGCGTTCTGCTCGCTGCGCGGCAAGGGCCTTGCCCAGCCGCGCCTTGCCTGCAACGCCATGACGATATTTTCGCGAATGGAGAGATCACCGATGATCCCATCGGTCTTGCGATCTTCCGGGCAAAAGCCGAAGCCGCTCTTGATCGCGGCGCGCGGACTGGAAAGCGCAATAGTCTTGCCTTCGATCTTCGCCTCGCCGCTGTCGGCGCGCTCGACGCCGAAGAGCACTTCGGCGGTCTCCGTCCGTCCGGAACCAAGCAGGCCGGCAATGCCGACCACTTCGCCGACGCGCACCTCCATGTCGAAAGGCTTGATCTTGCCGCGCTTGCCGAAATTCGTGAAATGATATCTGACCGGGCCGCTTTCCGTCTCGCTCTGCTTTATCGTGCTTTCAGTCTCGGCGAGTTCGCGACCGAGCATCATGGCGATCAGGGTCTGCCGCGGAAGACCGTCCGCCTCGCGCGTGCCGACCAGCCGGCCGTTGCGGAGAACAGTGATGCGATCGCAGATTTCGTAAACCTGCTCCAGGAAATGCGTGATGAAGACAATTCCCAGCCCGCGCTGTTTCAATCGCCTGACGATACCGAACAGCATCTCGACTTCATGCGTATCCAGGCTCGCAGTGGGCTCATCGAGAATGAGGACCTTGCCAGAAAGATCGACGGCGCGGGCGATAGCGATCACCTGCTGTATGGCAACCGAAAAGCGATCGAGCTGGCGGCTGACATCGATATCCAGGCCATATTGTGACAGCAGATCTCTTGCCATCTTATTCATGACGCGGCTGCTGACCATCCCGAAGCGCCGCGGCTGGCGACCCAGAAACAAGTTTTCCGCTACGCTCAGATTGGGCAGCAGGTTCACTTCCTGGTAGACGGTTCCAATACCGAGCTTCTGCGCGGCAAGCGTGTCATGCGGATCGATCTCGGCTCCATCGAGAACCAGAGTACCCGCATCGCGGCGATAGGCACCCGTCATGCATTTGATCAGGGTCGATTTTCCAGCACCGTTCTCGCCGAGAAGCGCATGAACCTCGCCGCGCATCAAAGTGAAATCGACATGATCGAGAGCGGTCGAACCGGGGAAATATTTACAAAAACCTGTCGCCGTCAGAAGTCGCTCTACGTCGTGAGCCATGAAGCGCGAATTTCCTTGGAATGAATCAAATTGCGAAAGCGATAGCCGGCGCGTTCCGTGGGTGCGCCGGCATCTTGCATAATATATCGCACCGGCGCGGTATTGCCGATCCGGTGCGATGGGCTTTCGTCTTAGTAGCCGAGGTCCTTCTTCTGCTCGTAGACCTTCTGCGGATCATCGGCCTGCGTGTAGAGCTTGGATTCCGTCTGGATCCACTTCGGCGGCTCTTTCTTGGTCTTCAGGTAGGCATCGAGCGCATCGAAGGCCGGACCAGCCATGTTCGGCGTCAGCTCCACGGTTGCGTTGGCTTCACCGGCAGCCATGGCCTTGAAGAGATCCGGAACCGAATCGATCGACACGGTCAGGATGTCCTTGCCCGGCTTCAGGCCGGCTTCCTTGATCGCCTGAATGGCGCCAACGGCCATATCGTCGTTATGGGCGTAGAGCGCACAAATGTCCTTGCCTCCATTCTCTGCCTTCAGGAAGCTTTCCATGACTTCCTTGCCCTTGGCGCGGGTGAAATCGCCGGTCTGGCTGCGAACGATCTTCAGGTTGTCGTGGCCCTTGATGGCTTCCTCGAAGCCCTTCTTGCGGGCGATGGCCGGCGAGGAACCGGTCGTGCCTTGCAATTCGACGATGTTGCACTTCTTGTCGCCGACTGTCTTCACGAGCCAATCGCCGGCAACCTTGCCTTCATGAACCAGGTCGGATGTGACAGCAGTCAGATAAAGATCCTTCGGCGCGGCGACCGTGCGGTCAAGCAGGATGACCGGGATCTTCGCTTCCTTGGCTTCCTTCAGAACGGCATCCCAGCCGGTTTCGACGACGGGCGCCAGCAGGATCGCATCGACGCCTTGCGCGATGAACGAGCGGATCGCCTTGATCTGGTTTTCCTGCTTCTGCTGCGCGTCAGCGAATTTCAGGTCGATGCCGCGCTTCTTGGCTTCCTGCTTGGTCAACGTGGTCTCAGCCGCGCGCCAGCCAGACTCCGAACCAATTTGCGAGAAGCCGACAACCAGGTCTTTAGCCGACGCCGACGTAAACATGCAGGCAGCGAGAATCGTAGCACTAACGAGTGCGGTCTTAAACTTCATGATTATCTCCCAAAGGCCATCTCCTCAGGCCCACTGTCAAAAAATCATATAGTAATACTTTTGTAAATCGACATTCGATGATGCAGTGCAACAAAAAAGGGCGCTCGAGGCACCCTTTTCTCAACTTTAACTATTCGATGGAACTTACTTCGAAGCCGGCAGCTTGTCGTCCACGCCTTCGATGTAGAAGTTCATGCCGAGCAGCGTGCCGTCATCAGCCTTTTCGCCGGCCTTGAGCCAGGGGGTGCCGTCCTGCTTGTTGATCGGACCGGTGAAGGGAGCCAGCTCGCCGGACTTGATCTTGGCTTCGGTTTCCTGAGCCATCTTCTTCACGTCGTCAGGCATGTTCGTATAGTCCGCCATCTTCAGGATGCCGTCCTTCAGACCGTCCCAGCTCTGTTCGGACTTCCACGTGCCATCGAGCAGCGCATGAACGCGCTTGGAGTAGTAGTTGCCCCAGGTATCGACGATCGCCGTCAGCTGCGCCTTCGGGCCAGCCTTGATCATGTCGGAAGCCTGCCCGAACGCGTGAATGCCGCGCTCTTCCGCCACCTGCATCGGCGCCGTCGTATCGGTGTGCTGCGTCAGGATATCGACGCCCTGGTCGACCATGGCCTTGGCAGCATCGGCTTCCTTGCCCGGGTCGAACCAGGTGTTGACCCATACGACCTTGAGCTTGAAGCTCGGATCGATCGAACGGGCGCCCTGCTCGAAGGAGTTGATGCCCATGACGACTTCCGGGATCGGGAAGGACGCGATGTAGGCGGCACCATGATTCTTCGACGTCTTGGCGGCGATCTGACCCAGGATGTAACGGCCTTCATAGAAACGCGAGTTGTAGGTCGCTAGATTCGGGCCGCTCTTGAAGCCGGTCGCATGCTCGAACTTCACCTTCGGGAACTTGGCGGCAACCTTGACGGTCGCGTCCATGAAGCCGAACGAGGTGGAGAAGATCAGCGAGCAGCCGGAACGGGCAAGACGCTCGATGGCGCGCTCGGCATCCGGGCCTTCCGGAACGTTTTCGAGATAAGGCGTCTCGATCTTGTTGCCGAATTCCTTCTGGATCTGCTGGCGGCCGAGATCATGCGCCTGCGAATAGCCGCCATCCGTGTGCGAACCGACATAGACGAAGCAGACCTTGGTCGGTGCTGCTTCCGCAGCGGCAGCGAAACCAATGATGGCAGCGGCTGTCGTTGTGAGGGCGAGTGCTAGTTTTTTCATGGTTACCCCTACTGGTTTGACATGTTTTGCAGAAATCGGTCCGGCTGTTGCAATCAGCGCTCCGGAACGAAGGCCTTGCCGAGCGACGCTGGCGTGTTGATCAAGGTCGCGCGGCGATTTTGAGAGATGATGACGAGAACCACAATAGTCGACGCATAGGGCAGCATCGACAGGAATTGCGAGGGAATGCCGACGCCGAAGCCCTGCGCATGGAACTGCAGGATCGTCACGGCGCCAAAGAGATAACCGCCGGCCAGAACGCGCATCGGCCGCCAGGATGCGAAGACGACCAAGGCCAGCGTCACCCAGCCGCGGCCGGCGGACATGTTCTCCACCCATTGCGGTGTGTAGACGAGCGACAGCTGAGCGCCTGCAAGCCCAGCGCAGGCGCCGCCGAACATGACGGCGAGATAGCGCGTGCGGATGACGTCGATGCCGAGAGCATGGGCCGAACCATGGCTATCGCCGACGGCGCGCAGCTTCAGGCCGGCACGGCTGCGGAAGAGGAACCAGTTGACGCCGACGAGCAGCGCGATCGACAGATAAAAAGTCAGGTCCTGCTTGAACAGCACCGGGCCGAGGAACGGTATATCTGACAGAAACGGGAAGACGATCTCGTGCAGCTGCACGCCCGGCACACTGACATAGCCTTCGCCGATCATGCCGGAAAGGCCGAGCCCCAGAATGGTCAGCGCCAGACCGGTCGCCACCTGGTTCGTCACCAGCGTCAGGGTCAGGAAGCCGAACAGCAGCGAAAACAGACCGCCCGCGACGATACCGGTCAGCAGGCCGAGATAGGGCGATCCGCTCATCTGCGCCCCGACGAAGGCGGCAACGGCACCGATGATCATCATGCCTTCGACACCAAGGTTCAGGACGCCGGAGCGTTCCACCACCAGTTCGCCCAGGCCGGCAATGACGAGCGGCGTCGACGCAGTGATGACCGTCAGGAGGATTGCTTCAAACACACTCATGCCGCGCCTCCCCGAACCCGCGACCAGACCAGGCGGATTTTGTAATAGATCAGCGTGTCGCAGGAAAGCACGAAGAACAAAAGCAAGCCCTGAAAGACGCTGGCCGCCTTGGCGGAAATGCCGGGTGATAATTGCGCCGCCTCACCGCCGAGATAGGTCAGCGCCAGCACCAGACCGGAGAGGATGGCACCGAGCGGATTGAGGCGCGCGAGGAAGGCGACGATGATGGCAGTGAAGCCGTAACCCGGCGAGATCGCGGGTTGCAGGTGGCCGATGGAGCCCGAAACTTCGGATATGCCGGCCAACCCCGAGAGCGCTCCCGAAACGAGGAAGGCGAACCAGACCATTTTCCGCGAGGAAAAGCCGGCAAAGCGCCCTGCCCGCGCCGACTGGCCGAGCACGCTTATCTCAAAGCCCTTCAGCGTATATTTCATAACGAACCAGGCAAGGATCGCCGCGATCACGGCAAAGACGATGCCCCAATGCGCACGCCCGGAATCCTCCCAGATGGCCGGCAGAACCGCTTCTGGCGGAAAATCGATACTCTGCGGGAAGTTATGGCCCTGCGGATCGCGCCATGGTCCGCGCGACAACCAATCGAGGAAAAGCTGCGCGATATAGACGAGCATCAGGCTCGTCAGGATCTCGTTGGTATTGAAATGCGCCTTCAGAAGCGCCGGAATGGCGGCATAGAGCGCGCCGCCGATGGCGCCGGCGATCAGCATCAAAGGCAGGATTATCGGCGAATGCCAGTCGGTGAAGACGATCGGGA
Organism: Rhizobium pantanalense; assembly: GCF_030182525.1. Taxonomy (NCBI): domain Bacteria; kingdom Pseudomonadati; phylum Pseudomonadota; class Alphaproteobacteria; order Hyphomicrobiales; family Rhizobiaceae; genus Rhizobium; species Rhizobium pantanalense. The sequence continues at coordinate 223,325 of NZ_JAQJCH010000005.1, read as the reverse complement.
TGAATGATCCGACGACAGCTCCCATCGTGAACTGGCCTTCGGCACCAATATTCCAATTGTTGGAACGGTAGCAGAGGCACAGGCCGACGGCGATCAGGATCAGTGGTCCGGCCTTGATCGCCAGTTCGTGCAGTGACCAGACTTCCAGCAGAGGCTCGACAAAGAAGGCATCGAGCGCCTCGACAGGATCCTTGCCCATGACAGCGAACATGATGGTGCCAGCGACAAGCGCCAATGCGAGGGCAAGCAGAGGTGAAAGCAAACCGAACAGCTTTGAGACCTGCGGGCGCTTTTCGAGTTCAATGCGCATGGGCAGGCTCCGAATGCGTCTTCGATTCATGCAGACCGCCCATCAGCAGGCCGATCTTTTCGCGCGTCAGCTCACCGGCGGGATAGGATGGCGACAGCCGCCCTTCCGAAATGACGGCAATATCGGTCGCGACTTCGAAAATCTCATCCAGGTCCTGGCTGATGACGAGCACGGCAGAGCCGTCGCGGGCAAGATCGACCAATGCCTGACGGATACGGCTTGCCGCACCTGCATCGACGCCCCAGGTCGGCTGGTTGACGACGAGCACGCTCGGCTGGCGATCTAATTCGCGGCCGACGATGAACTTCTGTAGATTGCCGCCGGACAGCGCGCCGGCAGCAGGGTCCTCGCCGCTCTTGCGCACATCCATTGCCTCACAAATCCGCTTCGTCGCCTGCTTGACTGCACCATGCCTGATGACATTGAAGAAGCCACCGCCCAGGAACGATTTGCGGTCCGACTGATGCCTGGCGAGCACGAGGTTATCCGACAGCTTCAATGCGGATACTGCAGCATGGCCGTGGCGCTCCTCGGGCACGAAACCAGCGCCGATCAGTCGGCGCGCATTAATGCCCTTGGTACCGACGGACTTGCCGCGCAATTGGACAAGATCATCCGCTGCGACCGTGTACTCGCCGGAAATGACATCGAACAACTCGCCCTGGCCGTTACCGGCAACCCCGGCAATCGCCAGGATCTCGCCGGCGCGCACACGCAGGGAAACTTCCTTCAGTGCCATGGCAAACGGGGTTCGTGCCGGTGCCGAAAGGCCGGCAATCTCCAGGAGAATATCTCCCTTCGCACCAAGGCCCTCGTGCTGCACGCTGGCGACATCGTTGCCGACCATCATACGAGCGAGCGAACCGGTCGTTTCCTGGCGCGGATCGCAGGCGCCAGTGACCTTGCCGTGGCGCAGGACAGTGGCGCGCGAGCAGATGCGCTGCACTTCCTCAAGCCGATGGCTGATGTAGAGCACCGAGCGCCCCTCGTCTCTCAACTTAAACAGGGTCTCGAAGAGACGATCGGCTTCCTGCGGTGTCAAAACGGAGGTGGGCTCGTCGAGAATGATCAGCTTAGGGTTTTGCAGGAGCGCACGGACGATCTCGATACGCTGACGTTCGCCGACCGAAAGGTCGGCCACATGCGCATTCGGATCGAGCGGCAGGCCATAGGCGTGAGAGAGCTTTGCGGCTTCCTCGGAAATTTTTGCGAGCGGGATATTGCTGTCGAGCGAGAGCGCTATATTTTCCGCAACAGTCAGCGCTTCAAACAAAGAAAAATGCTGGAATACCATGCCGATGCCGAGCTTGCGCGCGATGCCCGGCGCATCGATCGCCACAGGCTGCCCCTGCCAGACGATCTGCCCATGCGACGGTTCGAGCACGCCGAACAGCATCTTGACGAGCGTGGATTTACCTGCGCCGTTTTCTCCGAGGAGAGCGTGAATTTCTCCCGGCTGGATTTCAAGATCGATTTCGTTGCAAGCAGTAAAACTGCCGAACAGTTTCGTCAGTTTGCGAACCGACAATAGTGCACCGGTTGCCGGCGCATCGGATGACGACACGTTCCCCTCATTTCCTTCCCACCGTCCTGCCCTTTACGGATCTATGGGATCAGTAGTGTAGTTCCACTCGTTTTCCTGGCTTCCAAATCCGCGTGCGCGCGCCCTGCATCAGCAAGCGGATAAGTTTGATGAATATTGATACGCACTTTGCTGCTTTGCACAACAGCAAATAACGCCTTTGCACTGGCTCTCAACTCCTCAGGTGTGCCGACATAGGCAAAAAGGCTCGGCCGCGTGGCAAAGAGCGAGCCTTTCTGATTGAGGATGGCGAGATTGAAATTCTCGATCGGACCGGACGACTGACCGAAGGTCACCCACATCCCGCGTGGCTTCAGGCAATCGAGCGACTGTGGAAACGTGTCCTTGCCGACTGAGTCGTAGACGACGTCGACACCCTTGCCGCCGGTAATCTCGCGGACGCGCTCGGCAAAATTCTCCCTGCCGTAATCGATGACATGGTCGTAGCCGTGAGCCAGCGCCAGTTCGACCTTTTCGGCAGAACCGGCAGTGCCGATGACGGTACCGGCTCCCAGTGCCTTGGCCCATTGGCCGGCAATCAGGCCAACGCCACCGGCAGCCGCGTGGAACAACAACATCGCTCCGGGACCGACCTTGAAGGTGCGGTTCAGCAGATATTCTGCCGTCATGCCCTTCAGCATCATCGATGCCGCGGTTTCGAGCGTGATATCATCGGGCACCTTGACCAGATGACGCGTCTCGATGTTGCGCTCGACGCTGTAGGCACCGTCGCTGCCGACATAGGCGACGCGGTCGCCTACGGCAAAATCGGTCACGCCAGGCCCGACTTCAGTGATCGTGCCTGCAGCTTCCTTGCCGAGCGGCAATGGAAACTGAGGTGCCTTGTAGAGGCCCGAGCGAAAATAGACATCGATGAAGTTGAGGCCGATCGCGGCGTGACGAAGCTGCACCTCGCCTGCGCCGGGAGGCGGCAGATCCACCTCCTCCAGCTTCATGACCTCCGGACCGCCATTTTCATGAATGCGGATAACCTTGGTCTTCTTCATGATGCACAATCCTTATTGACGTCCGAGGGACGGGAAAAACTGCAGCACGGCGCCGATGCAATAAAGATAGATGCCGCTGATGATGAAGAGGGCAACGGCCCATTGCGGCATGACGAAATGCATCAGCAGCGAATAGATGCCAAGCGCCGACCAGAAGAGAAATATGCCAAGGTTCAGCGGCCGCAAGCGCTTGACGCGCACGGGATGAAGAAAATTGATCGGCAGGAAGGTCAGGACGACGGAAACGCCGACGAGGATCATGGCCGTCGTGGCGCTGGCGCCGATGACGAAAAGCGTAAAGATCACCATGTTCCAGACGACCGGAAAGCCGGAGAAGAAATATTCGTCCGTCTTCATGCCGGTATCGGCGTAATAGATGGCACTGGAAACGACGATCATGCCGGCGGCGACAAAGGACCAGGGTTCGCCGATCATGCCGCTCTCATAGAGCGCGAATGCCGGCAGCAGCACATAGGTGACGTAATCGATGATGTTGTCGAGCGTGTCGCCGGACCAGTTTGGCAGAACTTCCTTGACGCGAACCTTGCGTGCGATCGGCCCGTCTATGCCATCGACCAGCAGCGCCAGACCAAGCCACCAGAACATATCGACAAAGCGATGTTCCGACGCTGCAACGACGCCGAGAAAGGCGAGAAACGATCCGGATGCCGTCAGTATATGAACGGAGAACGCACGCATCTCCGCATAAGGCACCCGCTTGTAATTGAAGATTTTCATCCGCCCCACGACTCGTCAGCTTATTCACCTGCCCCGGCAGGCGGTTTTTCTTGCTAATATGCATCCTTTGGTCGGCATCGCCAGCGCAAAAGCGTTCATTGCGGCAAGCTAGCGCGACTTACTGTCATTTTCACCCGTTGCGATGTTTCATCCCATGGATTTCAACAGGCTAAGCGCTTATTTTCAGAACCAAAGGCAATTGAGGCATCGATATGAAGCAGATTGAAGTGGCCGTTATCGGCGGTGGACTCGCCGGCATGATCACGGCTTTCGCGCTGGCACGCGGCGGGAGATCCGTCGCCCTTGTCGCCGCGCCGCACAACAAGGCCGACAAGCGGACGACGGCGCTGATGGATCAATCGATCCGCTTTCTGGAGCGCCTGACGCTATGGGACAGGATCGTACCTTCGGCCGCGCCGCTGACGACGATGCGCATCATAGACGGCACATCGCGACTATTGCGGGCGCCGACCGTCTCGTTCCGATCGTCCGAAATCGGCCTGGATGCCTTCGGCTACAATATTCCGAATGCCGTGTTGCTCGACAATCTCAGCGAAGCGATCGATGCGGAAGGCAATATCAGCCGCATCGCAGCCACGGCTTCCGATATCACCTTCGGCGATGATGGCGTATCGATCACCCTCGACAATGGCGATTCGATCGATGCGGCATTCGTCGTCGGCGCGGACGGCCGCAATTCGATGGTGCGAGAGACGCTCGGAATCAAGACCAAGGGCTGGTCCTATCCGCAATCGGCGATGGTTCTGAATTTTTCGCATAGCCTGCCGCATCAGAACATCTCTAGCGAATTCCATACCGAAAGCGGCCCCTTTACGCAGGTGCCTCTGCCCGGCCGGCGCTCCAGCCTCGTCTGGGTTCAGAAGCCGGCCGAAGCGGCAGCCAATGCGGAGAAGTCGCTCGAAGAACTCGGCCGGCTGGTCGAGGAGCGGATGCAATCGATGCTCGGCCAGGTCACGATCGAGGACAGCGTGCAGGTCTGGCCCCTTTCAGGCATGACAGCCTATCGCTTCGGCAAGGGCCGCGCCGCGCTGATCGGCGAAGCAGCCCATGTCTTCCCCCCAATCGGCGCGCAAGGCCTCAATCTCAGCCTTCGCGATATATTGGCGTTGTCGGACATTCTCTGCTCGCGCGCCGACTTGCCGATCCCTGTAGCAGCGGGCGACAGTTTCCACCGCAAGAGACGTGCTGATATCATCAGCCGCACGGCAAGCGTCGATCTTCTCAACCGTTCACTGCTGTCGGACTTCCTGCCGGTACAGATGCTGCGCGCGGCAGGTCTGCATGTGCTTTCGGCCATCGCTCCGCTCCGCAACATCGTCATGCGCGAGGGTATCGAGCCGGGTGGCGGCCTGCGAAATTTTTCGTCGGCATTACGTGAAAAGCTGCGCCGGTAAGGTGCCGGACTTTATCAGATAGAGCACCAGCGAAACCGTCACCACGGAACAGGCCGTGGTGACCAGGATGGTGGCGGAGGCCCTCTCCTGCCAGACACCATATTGCTGGCCGATGACGAAGACGTTCGTTGCCGTCGGCAACGCCGCCAGCAATACGGCCGCCTCGATCCAGATCGGATCGAAGCCGCCGACAGCTTTCAGAACGACATAGACGACCAATGGATGCAGGATGAGCTTTGCCGGGACGATATAGCCGATCTCGACTGGAACCCGCCTCAGCGGACGCAGCGCGAGCGTTACTCCCATGGCGAATAGGGCACAAGGCGCAGCCGCTTGCGCGAGATAATTGACAAATCGCTCGAAGGCGATCGGTTGATGCAGCGATAACGCAGCTACGACAAAACCCAGCGCTGTCGACAGGATGAAAGGGTGCAGCAGCACCTTCCGGGCGATATCGGCGGCAACGCGCCATGGCGAGCGCTTATCGCCGCCTTCCAGCGCCATCAGGGCGGGCGCGACGATGAAATGCAGTGCGTTTTCAAAGCATACGATCAGCGCTACCGGAACAGCCGCCTTTTCGCCAAGCGCCAGCAGCGCAAGGCCCGGTCCCATATAGCCGATATTGCCGTAGGCGCCAGCAAAGGCCTGGATGGTGCTGTCGGCAAGCGAATTGCGGCGCAGGAAACGGCCGATCAGGAACAGGAGCAGGAAAATCGAATAGGTCGCAGCGATATCGGTGGCGATGAAGTCTATCCGAGTCAGCTGCTCGATCGGCGTCTGCGAAACGAGCTTGAAGAACAGCGCCGGCAATGCCGCGTAGATGATGAACGTATTCAGCCAGCCGAGCGCTTCTGCCGGCTGCTTTGTAACACGTGCGGCGACATAACCGATCAGGATCAGGCCGAAAAATGGCAGCAGCAGATTAACAATATCAGCCATGGGGGTCAGCCATCGGGCATGTTCCATTTGCCGGGGAAAATGAAGGCGAAAGGTATCGCCCGGCTTAGCCGATTTTCATCAGGATTGGAAAGGTCTGCTGAAACCAGATCGCCATACCGCTGACATAGCCGAAGGTGAAAGCGAGACCGGTCAGCACCAAAAGCGCGCCCATAACCTTCTCAACCGTGCCGAGATGGCGGCGGAAGCGGGAGAGAAACCGCATGAAGGCGCCGGAAAAGCCGGCGGCGATCCAGAAGGGAATGGCAAGGCCCAGCGAATAGACGGCAAGCAGGCCGGCGCCGGCACCGACCGTTTCGCGCGAGGCGGCAATGCCGAGGATGGCGCCGAGAACGGGACCGATGCAGGGGGTCCAGCCAAAGGCGAAGGCCAGACCCATGATATAGGCGCCCGTCAGCGTCGCCGGCTTGCCGCCGCTCTGGAAGCGCGCCTCCCGGGCCAGAAGGCCGATGCGGAAGACGCCGAGGAAGTTCAGCCCCATGATGACGATGATCAAACCGCCGATTTTGGCGAGAATATCGAGATGCTGGCGTAAAAGCATGCCGATCGAGGACGCACCGGCGCCGAGCGCGACAAATACGGTGGCAAATCCCAAGGTGAAGAACAGTGCCGACATCAGCACATTGCCGCGAACGCTCGGGCCAGGAACACTCGGGCCTCCCGCTACGGCCGCACCGCCGCCGCGAAACTGCTCGACCGAGATTCCCGCCATGTAGCAGAGATAGGGTGGCACGAGCGGCAGCACGCAGGGCGAAAGAAACGAAAGCGCTCCGGCGAGTAAGGCACTCAGAAGCGAGATATCGGCAAGCGACACGATGGACTCCGGCTATGTCATTCCGGTTCCCTTCCTAGCGACGCGGGTGTCGGAAAGCCAATCACCTTTTCGAGCGGGCTGGCCATCTTGCCTTAAAGTTGACGGAATTGGGATAGCTGCAGTCGGGCGCAAAACCCCGATTTTCCCCGGTTTTCCGGGCGCGACCAACGGTCACGAAGCTGGCCGATGAACGAATTGCTTTTGTAAAAATATTGGTTCAAGCTGTTGATGTTCGTCGAACAACGTACATTCCACCCCAGCTACTCAGCGGAGGAAAAGCCCCCATGCGTATTGCTACTATGTTCACGACTGCAGCCTTTGTCGCACTCTTCAGCGTAAGTGCCATGGCACAAACGGCGACCACCCCCAGTACGACCACAACAACCCCGAGCGCAACGACGACGCCCGCCCCATCGACGACCAATACGATGAAGCCGAAGGCAACGAAGCCGGCGCAGACCGCCGTTTCCAAGGCATGTTCGACTCAGGCTGACGCCAAGGGTCTGCATGGAAAGGCACGTGCCAAGTTCCGAAGCGATTGCAAGAAGAACGGCGGCAAGGCCTAAAACTCGTTTCATTCTCGAATCGTGGTCAACTTTGCCGTCCAGCTGACGGTAGAGTTGACCATCACGGCGCTCCCATCAAATAATCCCGACGGAAAGACCGAGCTGCGGCATCTGAATGCTGTTTGCTTGCGATGATAGCTTGTGCTGCCATCCTCTGGTCGGACATATCCTGTTTTCTTGCGGAATTCCGGACGGAAAACCGTTGCCACCTTTTCTGAGATGACCCTGCAGGTCGGCGCCATTGATGCCGGGAGAGCAAATGTGCGTTATCCGGATTTACCCACTCACTGTCGACATCGATTGCGGGCTTGGCTCTGTCGCAGCCGTAGCAACGTTCTGCAATAAACGAGACAAACCCGGGAAACCGGCTGACATTACAGTCCATCCCTATCCGGTCAAATCAATAGACGGAGCAGGAAGTTGAGACCCGCCATAAACCCTCCCCCTTCAGAAGCATCACAGACTAACTATCTGACAGCCTGCCTTTTCGCCCTGGAGCCCTCCATGGAGAGCCTAGTTGCTGCGGCGATGAAATCTGGCTGGAAGCGCGAATATGTTCTTCTTGCCATCATGGCCATCGCGCTGAACAACGGCAGCACAAACCGATCGTCCCCTAAGTCATTGCATTCATGAATGATGGAGAATGAAGTCGGTGACGCAAACAGCACCGTCGCTACCGAAACGATGATCGCGTCGCGATCGTCGTTGCGCTACTTTTGCCGGACTGCGCGATTATCTTTCCATGAGAAACGGCGCATGACGCGCACGAGCAGCCATCCGACATCGGTGTATTGCTCAGACGCCGCTAGGGCTCATGCGTTCCTGGGCTTACGCTCTTTTGTCACCGGATCGACTTTACCCTCAGCGAGCCTGTTGCGAGGATCGGCAACGAGGGAAGCCCCGTCCTTTTCTTTATGCAGCCGGTCGTCCTTACGAATCTCGCTATGCTGTATCTTCGCCAGGGCTTGCTTCTTCTCACGTCCGCCATGCGATTCACTTTGTCGATCCTGTGCCAAGATTCGCCTCCTGTGTTTTGAAAAGGGAACTCAATTGATGCGATTAGGTTCCGATGGAAATAACGACACCACCATAATCGGCGATCTCTCATTCGACTGCCGAGCGAGTTTCGGAGGATTTTCGTCTCTGGAAGCGGCAAAGCGCCACCTCACTGTACTTTTAGCGACACATAATATAATAATGCGACGATAGACGTGAAACGAATCATGAATTTCATGCGTTTAAGCTTCACTGCCATGTGAGGAAGCTGATCATGACGTCGGTCGAAAGGAAAAAGCTCGCGCGGCTTGTTATGCTGAAGCTGCTACCGATCTTCGGTGGCCTCACTGCGGTCGCCGTCGTCGCACTTTCGACAATCGCATAGACCCACAATCGTATAGATATTGGCCACAGACCCTGCATCGTCTTGCCCGTCCGAATGTCAGGAGCAGTCGGTGCTGTCGACTGAAAATGAATAGTCCCTTCCCTTCAGCTGATAGATGTAATTTGCCAGAGATGCTTCGCCGGAACTGAACTTCGGCAGCAGGAAGTCGCAGAGGTCCGTCAGCTGCGCGGATTTGACGAGAGGCGGATCGAAATCGTCATCATCGTCGTCAAGATCGTAGAAATAGCTATAGATATGATCGGTAAGGTCTATCTTCGTCAGCGTGGTTTTCTGATCGATCTTCCTGGGCAGATCCTTATTGGCAAAGATCACGGGATAGCGCTCCGTCAGGTAAGGGATCACAATTCGCTCCGTTACCGGTGTCGTGATCGCAATGCCCATCAGTGGCAGAACGCGTAAGGCTATCGAAAACTTCCTGCCTGCGATCAACCCAAACAAAAGCCCCAGAGAACCCAACAACCCGCAAACGATTGCATAGATTTCCCATAGGGACAGCTCTGCCACGAATTCCATCATTCGCCCGTCGTCTTCGCCAACCATTTTATTGATGAGATTATGGTACTATCGAATCCGCATTTTTCGCCAGTTAATTTGCACCAGATGTCATCAACAACCTGTGCGTTACGGCAGGCCAGAAAAATCGGCACCCAGGGTCGCGCAATCAACGAGATTCAACAATGCAGACATAGCCGAGAAAGTTGCACGTTTTTATCGCTTCGTTCGAAACTGAAGGACAGGCGCTGACCTACTCCCAGCCGCACTGGGAGCCAGAACCGAGCGAGGAAGATTCTGACGAGGAATATCAAGCCTGGGAGGATCGCAACCCTTTATGGCTATGAAACGGGAACTCGGAGACGCCGAGTTCGATGAAGATCATCGAAACCATTTGGGCAGTCGACGACGACCTAACCGGCCCAGATTGGAAATATCTATCCGGGGCCTCTCGAAACGGCTGACGTCGAAGCGTGTAAAGCCATTGCACCATTAAGGAGCAGCACATTGATATTGATCGATGAGCTGGCGCTGGGCGCGCTCGATTTCAAACCCTCTTCGACGTCGACGATCACCTATTGCGGAAGCTACCCGCAGCGATCCTAAATATCGCTTATGGCTATTGTTTCCGTATCGCCAGCAAAAAGCGGCAATATCCCGCAGTTCAGCTTTCCGATCTAGGCCACACATCAAAGCGAGGATTGCTGACTTCCGTTCGATTGGATCGGTCCTTGGCCGAGCCAACTATTCCGATTCAATGAACCAGCTTCGCAATCGGTGGGACAGTTTGCATCCCGCTCTCGTGCCGCCCCGAAGTCGCCCCGATGATAACCGCAACGACAGCAACCATTATGTAAATAATGGCTCCTTTAGGCTTTCGGTCCGATACGCAATGCCTTGTCGACTCTAGTGAACGCAGATGCTCAGACATCATGATCCTTTAGGTATTGAAGTGCACTCATTTAGTCGATCAGTGGTCCCTAATGAATATCCCGATTCGCGCATCTCCCTTGCAGCAGGCGAATACCGGGTCTTTTCTCGGATCCAAATTGTCCGGAGAAAAAGCCAACCTCATTCCCGCACCCGGCAAATAGGGTCGAAACCAAGACCAGAAAAACTGCGGAATCGATGAAGCTAATGGTGAGAGCGATGGGATTCGAACCCATGACCTACTGATTAAAAGTCAGTTGCTCTACCGACTGAGCTACGCTCTCCCTCTCCGCAGGCAGAGACCGCCTCGGCTGGAAGTGCGCGGAACATATGCAGACGCCCTATTGTGGTCAACCCATAAAATGGTGGTTGCGAGCGACCGAAGATGCTTTTCCTCAGCTGGCTGCCGCGAAATGACGGCCTCGAGCCGAAGAAATCGCCTACTATTAAGGAAAATCAGAAATCCGACACAGCACGCGGATGAGCTTCAACAAGGCAAACGATTCTCAAAGACACAAACAACCGTAACAATTTCCCATAATAATCAGGGTTGCAATGAACGGATCGATCGGCTCGCCATCCGCAACAGTTGGGGTGCGAATCGTTTTTGGTGTATATCAGCTATTGTTAACAACCTGTCGGGCCCTCAGGAGGTTCTTTTATGGAAGACGCAAACGTCGGTTGGATTGCAGCAATTATCATCGGCGGCCTAGCTGGCTGGTTCGCCGAGATGATCATGAAAAGCAACACGGGCATCATCATGAACATCATCCTCGGCATTGTCGGCGCGCTCGTTGCCAGCTGGCTTTTCCGTACGCTCGGCATCGTCCTGCCGTTCCATGTATGGCTGAACTACCTGATCACAGGTTTCATCGGCGCCTGCATCCTGATTTTCGTCGGCCGACTGATCAGACGTTAGCAGCGCATCGGGCTGCGAAAGCCCGAATTGGGAAGAGGAAAAAAAGGGAAGGCGGGCCACACCGCCTTCCCTTTTTTGTTGTGCTCACCAGGTGAGATGCAAGACCGCGAAAATGCGCCGTGGCCTTTTTAGGTCTTTCCAAGCGTGACCTCGACGCTATGTACCAAAAGGGAACCGAAAGGAGGTTGGAAACATGACGGAAAACGCCAATCGGACAACCACCCGCAAAGTCATCCGCGGCCGCCCCTACAGTATTGCCGAGTTTGCACGGAAATATCGCCTCGATGATGCCGAGGCAAAACGCCTCTTCTACAAGTTCGGCCCGTCATCCACCGAATTGGACCTGCTCATGGCTGCCAAACGAAGGCCGCCCAGTCTTGCAACCGCAATCGGTCGATAACGCGCGGCTTTTCAAGCCAGGCTTGCGAAATGCCGCTGAGATCGGCGACCGCAAAGCGACGATCCGGCACACACGATAGTCAGGCACCGCTGCATGGCCATGATACATGGCTTTGCAATATACTGATATATCACATCCGATTGCCTTCGGAGATGCTAAATGACACTGTGTGCCACTCAAGCATAAGCCGGATGCAGCCCCGAATGCAGAATTCGCTTAGCCACCTTGCCTATCTCGCGTTGGAATACGCGATCGTGACGCTTGCGCTGAAGCCAGGCTCCCTCGTCACCGAAAAGCAGCTGATTGAAGTGGCCGAGCATGGGCGAACACCGGTGCGCGAAGCAATCCAGAAACTTGCATGGCAGGGATTGATCCATGTGCGGCCACGCGTCGGCCTGCAAATCGCGGAGATTCGCCGCGAAGACCATCAATATGTCATGCAAGTGAGACGTGAATTGGAGCCGATTGCAGCCGCGCTCGCCGCCACCCATGCCGATCAGCAGCAGCGCGAGCAGTTGGAGGAATGCGCTCGCCTGATGACGGAATGTGCCGTTACAGGCAACCTTCCCGGCTTTTTTGCTGCCGATAAGGCCTTCGACGAAATTCTCGAAGCCGCCTGCCCCAACAATTTCATCACAACAGCGCTCGCAACCGTGCAGACGCACGCACGCCGGCTATGGTATTCCACTGGAACACATGATCGCATGGGCCTGGCGATCACTATGCATGTCCAAGCCATCGAAGCCATTCGGGGCGGTGATGCCAAGGCGGCCGAGACTGCAATGGCCTCGCTCATCGATTACCTCAGCGGCGCATGAAAAAAGGCGGCCCCGTTACCAAAGCCGCCTTTAAATCTGGATTTTGGGTTCGATTAGCCGACGAAAGCGCGTTCGATGACGAACTCGGCCGGATTGTTGTTGGCACCTTCGTTCAGGCCGGCCTTTTCGAGCAGCGACTTGGTGTCCTTCAGCATGGCGGAGGAGCCGCAGATCATGCCGCGATCGATCGCGGGATCAAGCGGCGGCACGCCGAGATCGCTGAAAAGCTTGCCGTTTTCGATGAGATCGGTAATGCGGCCCTTGAAGGGAAACTCCTCGCGGGTCACGGTCGCATAATGACGTAGCTTGTCGCCGACGACTTCGCTCAACAGCTCGTCGTTGCGGATTTCCTCGACGAGATCGAAGCCGTATTTCAGCTCGGCAACATCGCGCGTGGTATGGGTGAGGATGACCTCCTCATACTTCTCATAGGTCTCCGGGTCGCGGATGAGGCTCGCAAATGGTGCAATGCCGGTGCCGGTAGAGAACATGTAGAGCCGCCGGCCGGGGGTCAGCGCGTCCAGAACCAGCGTGCCGGTCGGCTTCTTGCGCATCAGCACTTCGTCGCCGGGCTTGATGTTCTGCAGGTGCGAGGTCAGCGGACCATCCGGCACCTTGATGGAAAAGAATTCAAGCTCATCGGCCCAGGCGGGACTTGCGATCGAATAGGCGCGATAAAGCGGCTTACCATCGACCATGAGGCCGATCATGGCGAACTCGCCCGAGCGGAAACGGAAGCCTTGCGGCCTGGTCATGGTGAAGCGAAAGAGCCGGTCGGTATAATGCGTGACGCTCAGCACCTTCTCGGCGAAGACGCCGGCGGGTACTGCTGAAGCAAATTCATCTGTCTTTGCGGGGGCGTTCATTCTGTCTCGAATCCCGTATTAGTCTTACGCGTTTTTCCTGGTCACGTATTCTCTGGCAGGCTCATTTCGCGACGCTGATATAACAATATAGCCGGTTTTGAAAGGCATTCCATTCCAACCGGTGCCAGAGGACTGAAATATGCATTTTTCAGTCAAGTTTCCAGATTGCCGACATTACATCCTTCGAAAGGCCTGAATACGGCAATCCAACATTGTCAAATTGCCGTAATCCCAAGCCCGCGGCCTCAGGCCGACTTGGCCGGCAATCGCCGCCAGCTATAGGCCTGTCCGCCTTCGGCACGCCGAGCGGTCGGCTGATAGTAATGCGGAATGCCCGGAAGGCGGTTCTCCGACAGGCGCTTCAGCGCCGTCTCGTTGGTCACGGCGAAACTATCGATGCCGACGCGCAGCATCAGCGGAATCTGATCGATCAGCACGTCGCCGACCGCGCGCAGCTCATTGGCATAGCCGAGGCGTTGGCGCAGCAGCGAAGCATGGCTGAAGGCACGGCCATCGTTGAATGCAGGAAAGGCGACCGCGACGATATCGAGACGGTCAAGATAGGCCTGCAGCCGGCTCACGTCATCGGCCGGCTTGATGAGAACGCCGAGGCCCGCCTCATTGCTCTCTTCCGCCTTTGTGATCAATGCATCGAGGCTAAGCAGCGGCTTCTGCGCCTCGGTCGCCTTGACCTCATCGGTCTCGATGACCCACGGATCATTGTCCACGAAGCCTGTTTCACGCCAGATCTTTGTCATGGTCGATCTCCTTACGCCGCTTCCGCTGCCGACGAAGACGCGCCATAGAGCGCGGTCTTGAACGGCTGCGGCCCGACGCGGCGATAGGCGGCGAGGAAGGTTTCGGAAGGATCGAGGCGAAGGCCGAGATAGGTGTCGACGATGGTCTCGATGGCGTCGGTCACCTTGTCGGGCTCGAAGCCGCGACCGATAATCTCGCCGATCGAGGTATTCTCGTCGCCGGAGCCGCCGAGCGTGATCTGATAGAGTTCCGCACCCTTCTTCTCGACGCCGAGCAGGCCGATATGGCCGACATGGTGGTGGCCGCAGGCATTGATGCAGCCGGAAATCTTGATCTTCAGCTCGCCGATCTCCGCTTGGCGCTCGGGCGAACCGAAACGCGTGGAGATTTCCTGCGCAACCGGAATGGAACGCGCGTTGGCAAGCGCGCAATAATCGAGACCGGGACAGGCGATAATATCAGTGATCAGGCCCGCATTCGCCGTTTCCAGGCCGTTGGCCACCAGAGCGCGATAGACGGCTTCGAGATCGGCCAGCGCCACATGCGGCAGGATAAGGTTCTGCTCATGGCTGACGCGGATCTCGTCAAAGGCATATTCCTCGGCGATATCGGCTACGGCGTCCATCTGCGCGTCCGAGGCGTCGCCCGGAATGCCGCCGATCGGCTTCAGCGAGATTGTCACCATGCCGTAATCGGGGTTCTTGTGCGGCTGCACATTCTGCTGCACCCAGCGCGCAAAAGCCGGATCGGCCTTCTTCCAGCGTGCCAGGCTTTCCCAGCCTTCGGGGCGCTCAGGCAGCGTCGGCGGTGCGAAATAGGCTGAGATCGCCTGAACGTCAGCTTCCGGCAGCTTCAGTTCGGTGTCTCGCAGCTTGTCGAACTCGGCCTCGACCTGACGCGCCAGTTCCTCGGCGCCGGTTTCATGCACGAGGATTTTGATACGGGCCTTATACTTGTTGTCGCGGCGCCCATGCAGATTGTAAACGCGCATGATGGCCGTCGTATAGGACAGGAGATCCTCTTCCGGCAGGAAGTCACGGATCAGCTTGGCAACCAGCGGCGTGCGCCCCTGCCCGCCGCCGACGTAAACGGCAAAGCCGATCTCGCCCTTGTCGTTCTTCTTCAGATGAAGGCCGATATCATGCACCTGGATCGCAGCGCGGTCACGCTCGGCGCCGGTGACGGCGATCTTAAACTTGCGCGGCAGGAAGGAAAATTCCGGATGAACGGAGGACCATTGGCGCAGGATTTCGGCATAGGGCCTGGGATCGGCGACTTCGTCAGCCGCAGCGCCGGCGAAATGATCGGCAGTCACGTTGCGAATGCAATTGCCGGAAGTCTGGATCGCATGCATCTCGACGGAGGCTAAATCAGCCAGCGCATCGGGCATTTCGGAGAGCTTCGGCCAGTTGAACTGCAGGTTCTGGCGCGTGGTGAAATGACCATAGCCGCGGTCATAGGTGCGCGCGACATGGGCGAGCATGCGCATCTGGCGCGAACTCAGCGTGCCGTAGGGAATGGCAATGCGCAGCATATAAGCATGCAGCTGCAGATAAACGCCATTCATCAAGCGCAGCGGCTTGAAGGCATCTTCCGAAAGCTCACCCGAGAGGCGTCGCTCCACCTGATCGCGGAACTGGGCAACCCGTTCCGCAACAAAGGCGTGGTCGAATTCATCGTAACGATACATGACTTCCTCGGGACTTCTCAGACTGCAATGAAATCGGGATCGGCCGGGGCATAGCCCGGCGCATATTCCATGGTGGGGCCTTCGGCGCGGATGCGCTCGCGCAGGCGCAGCGGCCAAAGCTTGCCGCCGGTTTCCTGCACGTCGATCAGATTGACGTCGACGACCTTGTTGTCAGCATAGGCTTGCTTGCCGATCGCTTCCAGTGCAGCTTCCGCTTCGGAATGACGAGCGACCAGCGCCTCCTGCAGCGATGTCACCCACTCACCGTTAGCGTTCAGCCAGACGGCGACGCCATCGGTGAGCCGGTTTGCGGTCAGAACCTTGTCGACCATCAATCAGTTCCTTGCATAGTCTTGAGCAGCGGTCTCGCGACGGACCAGCGGCTCGGATTGTTCAAAATTCGCACCAGCGACGGCATCGCCGATAATGACCATGACCGGCCCGCCCAGCTCATCGCGGTGCTCGAGATCGGGCAGATCCCGCAGGATGCCGTGCATCAAGCGGCGATCGCGCCGGCTGGCATTCTCGATGATGGCAACGGTCGTCTCGGGCGGCAAGCCGGCTTGCATCAGGCGGCCGGCGACGGAAGCAGCGACCGTGCGCCCCATATATACGGCAATCGTGGCGCCGGATACGGCCAAGCTCGCCCAATCGGGCAGCACATCGCCCGTGAGATCGTGACCGGTCGTAAAGACCAGCGACGAGGCGACACCACGCAGCGTCAGCGGCAATTCGAAATCGGCAGCAGCGGCGAAAGCCGAGGTGATGCCGGGAACAATCTCATAGCCGATACCGGCAGCGCGCAAGGCTGCCATTTCCTCGCCGGCGCGGCCATAGACCAGCGGATCGCCCGACTTCAGCCGCACAACACGCTTGCCTTCGCGACCAAGCTGCACCAGCAGATCGTTGATCTCTTCCTGCGACTTGCTGTGGCAGCCCTTGCGCTTACCGACGGAGAGGCGCTCGGCATCGCGGCGGCCCATGTCGACGATCGCCTGCGGCACCAGCGCATCATATACGATGACATCGGCTTCCATCATCACGCGCTGCGCGCGCAGCGTCAGGAGATCTTCGGCGCCAGGACCGGCGCCAACCAGCCAGATACGGCCCTCTACCTTACGCGACGACCGCAGCAGCTCATCGGCCACCCGCTCCGCCTGCGCGATATGACCGGCATTGACGGCATCGGCGACCGGTCCGGAAAAGAACTGCCGCCAGAAGATGCGGCGAGCAACGCCACGCGGTACAAAACGCTCGACCGGCTTACGGAAGCGCGTCGCGAGCTCCGCCAGTTTGCCGAGCGACGGCGACAGCATCTGGTCGATCTGCGCGCGGATCATCTGCGCGAGGACAGGGCCGGCGCCTTCCGTGCCAATGGCAACGGCCACGGGCGCGCGGTTGACCAGGGCGGGCGTATAGAAATCGCAATAGTCGGGCTGGTCGACGGCGTTTGCCGGGATACGCTCAGCGCGGGCAGCATCGACGATACCGCGATCAGCCTCGGCATCACCGGTGGCGGCAAAAACGAGCGTCGCGCCCTTGACCTGATCGGATGAAAAATCGCCGCGTATGGTTTCGATGCGGTTGGCGATGAGGAAAGCGTGATAATCAGCCTCCGGCGCCTGCGCAAAGGCAACGACTTTCGCCTGCGTGTTCAAAAGCAGCCGCACCTTGGCGAAAGCTTCATCGCCATTGCCGAAGACAGCCGCTACCCTTCCTTCCACACGGAAGAAAGCGGGAAACACCGAAAGCTGTTCAGTCCTGGGAGGCATCACTATTCCACTTCGAGATTTGGCGAATATCGCCCCTGCGGCCAAGAGATTGAAGAAACAGAAATTCTAATGCCCATGCATGCGCGTATTCTTTTGCTCGACTTGACAAGGATTTGAGCAAAACTCACCAGGCGAGCAGATTGCAATAAGCCTATAAAATCTATAGATTTTTACGACTCGACCCCGTTGTCGAGCTGCTTTATTGCTTGTGGCAAACACAGTTTTTAAGTTATTTACGCATACCGCCGCATTTGCAACCCCTATAGACTGCAGCGAAAATCGTTGGAGAAAGCCCTTGTCTGACAATAGCATCGCTGCACGCCTCCTCAACGTCGTCGAGCATGACATCCTGCCCCTGACCCGCAAGGGCGTGGCTGCCGGTAACAAGGTTTTCGGCGCGGCCATCTTGCGCAAGTCCGATCTCTCGCTCGTCATCGCGGACACCAACAATGAACTGGAAAACCCGCTCTGGCATGGAGAGGTTCACACCCTCAAGCGCTTCTACGAACTCGGCGAGAAACCCGCGACCAAGGATCTGATCTTTCTGTCGACTCACGAGCCCTGCACCATGTGCATGTCGGCGATCACCTGGGCGGGCTTCGACAATTTCCACTATTTTTTCAGCCACGAGGACTCCCGGGATGCTTTCGCAATCCCGCACGATCTCAAGATCCTGAAGGAGGTCTTCGGCTTGGAACCAGGCGGCTATCGCCGCCAAAACGCATTCTGGAATAGCTTTGCAATCTCCGACCTCGTGGAGACGGAAGCCGATCCGCGCAAGGGCGAGCTGAAGAAGCAGACCGCGCGCATCAAGCAAGCCTATGCCGATCTCTCCGAGAACTACCAAGCCTCTAAGAACGGCAACGACATTCCTTTGAACTGACAGAGCAAAACCCGAGGCAACGATGGAAGCATCGCGAGACATTTCCGGCCTGATCGACATCATGGCGGCGCTGCGAAACCCGGAGAGCGGTTGCCCTTGGGACATCGTCCAGACCTTCGAGACCATCAAGCCCTATACGATCGAAGAGGCCTACGAGGTCGCGGATGCGATCGAGCGCAAGGATAACGACGATCTCTGCGACGAACTCGGCGATCTCTTGCTACAGGTCGTTTTCCATTCCCGGATCGCCGAGGAGGCAGGCGCGTTTTCCTTCGGCGATGTGGTGCACGCCATCACCCGCAAGATGATCCGCCGCCATCCGCATGTCTTTGCCGTCTCCGATGCCAAGACCGAAGACGCGGTGACGCTGCAATGGGACCGGATCAAGGCCGAGGAGAAGCGGGAACGCGCCGAACGCCGCGCCACGAGCGGCATCACCGAAGATTTCAAGGCCGGTTTCCTGGGTTCGGTGCAGCGGACTTTCCCTGCTCTGACCGAAGCCTTGAAACTGCAGGAGCGCGCCGCCAAGGTCGGCTTCGATTGGTCGGCGCCGGAACCGATCCTCGACAAGATCGAGGAGGAGATCGGCGAATTGCGGGCAGCGCTTGCAAGCGGCGACAAGGCCAAGGTCAGCGACGAACTCGGCGATCTGATCTTCGCCGTCGTCAATATCGGCCGGCATGTGAACACGGATCCGGAGCAAGCCCTGCGCGGCACGAACACCAAGTTCCGCCGCCGCTTCCATCATATCGAAACGACGCTGGAAGCTGAAGGCGAGACGCTGGAGGGCGCCTCGCTGGAGCGGATGGAAGAAATCTGGCAGTCAGCAAAAGCCATCGAGCGGCAGCTGGCAGGCGTCAAGTCGGCGTAAAGCCCACCTATTCCCAGTCTTCGCGTTGCGGCTTCGGGCCGTTGCCCATGCGCCGCTCCAATTCAGCCGCCTCGGTCTCGGTCAGGCGAACATCGAGCGTCACCGTCCCGTCCTCATTATCCTCGCGGTTGTCGACGACAGCATGATTGTAAAGCCAGGGCAGCAGTGCCAGCTTTTCCACCGGCAGTGTAATCGTCGTTTCCGTCAACACGCCGGAAAGACGTCGGCTGATTTCGTCCATCAAACGATCGACGCCCTCGCCTAATATCGCCGAGACGGCAATGACGTTTTCTGTTGTCGAAGCCTTCTGGACGATGGCGTCATGCGCTTCCGGCTCCAGGCGGTCGATCTTGTTCCAGACCTCGAGGATGCGCTTGGCGCCTTCAGCTTCGCCGATGCCGAGATCGCCGAGAATGCGCATGACGTCAGCGCTCTGGGCCTGATTGTCGTCATCGGAGAGATCGCGGACATGCAGGATCAGGTCGGCTTCCAGCACCTCTTCCAGCGTCGCGCGGAAGGCGGCCACCAGGTGAGTCGGAAGGTCAGAAATGAAACCGACGGTATCTGAGAGGATAACGGTGCGGCCATGCGGCAGCTTCATGCGACGCAACGTCGGATCGAGCGTCGCAAAGAGCATGTCTTCCGCCAGAACGCCGGCGCCGGTGATGCGGTTGAACAGCGTCGATTTACCGGCATTGGTGTAGCCAACGAGAGCCACGATCGGATGTGGAACCTTTTTTCGCTTGGCGCGATGAAGCTGGCGGGTGCGAACCACCTGCTCCAGTTCCCGCTCCAGCCGGATGATCCGCTCCTGCAGCATGCGCCGGTCGGCTTCGATCTGGGTTTCACCCGGGCCGCCCATGAAACCGGCACCGCCGCGCTGGCGTTCAAGGTGGGTCCAGCTTCGAACCAGCCGGCCTTTCTGATAGTTCAGATGTGCCAGCTCGACCTGCAGCGTGCCTTCCTTGGTGGAGGCGCGGCGGCCGAAGATTTCCAGGATGAGGCCGGTACGGTCGATGACCTTGGCGTTCCATGCCTTTTCAAGATTGCGCTGCTGCACCGGCGTCAGAGGATGATCGACGATGACGAGCCCAGCATTGAACTCGTCGAGCAGCGCGCGAATCTCTTCGATTTTGCCGGTCCCAAGCAGGGTTGCCGGCCGCGGATCATTGATCGGAACGATAGAGCCGTTGACGACATCGAGGTCGATGGCGAGCGCAAGGCCCTTGGCCTCTTCCAGCCGGCTTTCGGGCGGTCGAGTGACAGAGATGGCATTGTCGGCTTGAGCTGTCCGTGTTGCACGCGCCTGTTTGAGCACAGGGACGACGACAACAGCGCGCATATCATCCCGGTGTTTTACGGTTTCCGGGATGAGGGAATCATTTTTGGTATCGCGTGTCGTGATAACGGCAAGTCCCAGTTAGGATGCGGCTTCTTCGCTCTCGAACATCTGCATGGGCTGACCCGGCATGATCGTCGAGATCGCATGCTTGTACACGAGCTGCGAATGGCCATCGCGGCGGAGCAAGACACAGAAATTGTCGAATGAGGTTACGACACCTGTGAGCTTCACGCCGTTAATCAAGAAAATTGTGAGTGAAATCTTTTGCTTGCGAACAGTATTGAGAAACAAGTCCTGCAAGTTCTGAGAACGTTCCGCCATCGCGCCGCTTCTTTCTTTTTTGCCGACCTGAGCCGGTTGAATGTCATGGTATACAGAGGTCCCGGACGGGAGATACCCTCATTCTCTCCCCCCAGCGAATGTTGGTATCAAATCGCAGTCTTTTCCGCAACGTCGAAAAAGGCTTCACGAATTTTCTGTGACATGCTGCCCGGATGACCGTTCGCTATCGTCTCGCCATCGATAGAAACGACCGGAAAACAGATACTTGTCGCCGCCGTTATGAAGACTTCGCGGGCTTTCATCATCTCCTCGACCGAGAAGAATCGCTCGACGATCGTCACATCGAGCTTGGCTGCGACGTCCATCAGCGTCGTGCGGGTAATGCCGCGCAGGATGCCGTGTTCGGCCGGGCGAGTGACGAGATTCCCGTCGTGATCGACGATCCAGACGTTGGTCGCCGCACCTTCCTTCACCATGCCGTTGTGATCGATATAGATCGCTTCCTGCGCGCCAGCCTCCTTGGCCTGCTGACGGGCCATCGCGTTCGGAAGCAGACCGACCGACTTGATATCCACGCGATCCCAGCGGTTGTCGCGGACGGTGATCGCCTTGATGCCATCGGCGTTCTTCTTGGCAATCACGGACTGATCGGTGCTCTTGGCGGTGACGACAATCGAGGATGGCGTGCCGGCCGGTGGGAAGACGTGATCGCGCCGGGCAACGCCGCGCGTCACCTGCAGATAGAATAGGCCATTGCGGACATGATTGCGGCGCAAGGTCTCGCGAATCACCAAGATCAATGCCTGACGCGTCATCGGCCAGGCGATGCGCAGCTCGCCCAGCGAACGGTTGAGGCGATCGAGATGGCGCGTCATATCGACAATCACGCCATGGCGAACCTCGCACACCTCGTAGACGCCATCTGCGAACTGATACCCGCGGTCTTCGATATGCACCATGGCATCGCGGTGCTTGACGTAGCGGCCGTTGACGTAAGCTATTCTCGGCATGGAAGCCCCTGATCCGAATTCTGTAATGTTTGAAATGTCGGGCGCCTGATCAGACGCCCAACGACTTCAGCTTGCGGTGCAGCGCCGAGCGCTCCATACCGACGAATTCCGCCGTGCGCGAGATATTGCCGCCGAAACGGTTGATCTGAGCAATGAGATAATCGCGCTCGAACATTTCGCGGGCTTCGCGCAGCGGCAATGTCATGATGTGATAATCGTTCTTGGCGGAGACCTTCGGCAGCATGTCGCCAAGGTCGGTCGGCAGCATTTCCGCCGTGATCGGCGTTTCCGCGCCGTCCGAGCGCGCCAGGATCATCAACCGCTCGATATTGTTGCGCAGCTGGCGGATGTTGCCCGGCCAGTCATGCGCTTGCAGCACGGCCATGGCATCATCGCCGATCCGGCGTGGACGGATGCCGGCCTGCTCGGATATCTGGCGCATCAGCTGATCGACGAGGAAGGGGATATCTTCGCGGCGCTCGGCAAGGGCCGGCACACGCACAGGCACGACGGCGAGGCGGTGATAGAGATCCTCGCGGAACAGCCCCTCGGCAATGCGGCTCTCGAGGTTATAGGCGGTAGACGAGATGATGCGCACATCCACCTTCACGCGCTTCGAGCCGCCGACACGCTCGAACTGCTGGTCGACGAGGACGCGCAGGATCTTGTTCTGCGTCTCGCGCGGCATTTCCCCGACTTCATCGAGATAGAGGATACCGCGGTGGGCCTCTTCCAGGGCGCCGATCTTGCGCGCCTGCCCCGGCGAGCCTTCGGTGCCAAACAGGGCAATTTCCATGCGCTCCGGCGTGATGGTGGCGGCGTTCAACGCCACGAACGGACCATTGGCACGGGTCGACTTCTTGTGGATCATACGGGCCACAAGCTCCTTGCCGGAGCCCGACGGGCCGAAGATCATGATGCGGCTGTTGGTCGGCGACACCTTATCGATGGTCTGGCGCAGCTGCGAAACGGCCACCGAAGTGCCGATCAATTCCACAGCGTCGCCGGTGCGGCGCTTGAGCTCCGAGACCTCACGCTTCAGCTTGGAATTTTCGAGCGCGCGCTCTGCAATCAGGATGAGGCGATCGGCCTTGAACGGCTTTTCGATGAAATCGAAGGCGCCGCGCTTGATGGCGGACACGGCCGTTTCGATATTGCCATGACCCGAAATCATAACCACGGGCAGCTCCGGATGGCGCGCCTTGATCTCATCCAATAGCGCCAGACCATCAAGCTTGCTGCCTTGCATCCAGATATCGAGGAAGATCAGCCGCGGCGCGCGATCGGAAATCGCGGCGAGCGCGCTGTCGCTGTCATGCGCAGTGCGGGTTTCGTGGCCCTCATCCGAAAGAATTCCCGAAACGATTTCGCGAATGTCTTCCTCGTCGTCGACTACGAGAATATCAGATGCCATAGACGCTTTCCTTGTCATTTTCTGTATGGGCGACGGCGGCTTGCTCACGGCGCGGCAAATGCACGCGGATCATGGCCCCCCTGCCCTGGTCGAAATCGGCTGGCGCGTCGTGGAGTTCGATCTGCCCGCCATGGTCTTCAATGATCTTCTTGACGATGGCGAGGCCAAGGCCCGTGCCTTTCTCGCGCATCGTCATATAGGGTTCGAGAATGCTGTGCCGGTTTTCCACCGGCAGGCCGCGGCCATTGTCGATGACGTCGACAGTGAAGCGATCGCGATCCGGATCGAGCGATGAGCGCACGAGGATCTTTGGCTGCTCGCGAGCCTGGTCGCTCGGTACGCCTTCAATTGCCTCGACGGCATTCTTGATGAGATTGCCGAAGGCCTGGCCGAGCATTCGCGCATCGAACATGCCCTCGAGCCGTTCGTCGCCCAGCTCACGCCCGAACTGGACATGTGTATTGCCCATTTCGCGCAGGAACACGGCGTCGCGCAGAATATCGCGCAGATCGGTCGGCTCCATGGTCGGCTTCGGCATGCGGGCGAAGGAGGAAAACTCGTCGACCATGCGGCCGATATCGCCGACCTGCCGGATGATCGTATCCGTGCATTGGTCGAAGACCGGACGGTCGGCATCGGCGATATTCTTGCCGAAACGGCGGCGGATGCGCTCAGCCGACAGCTGAATGGGTGTCAGCGGATTCTTGATCTCATGGGCAATGCGGCGCGCAACGTCGGCCCAGGCTGTCGAACGCTGCGCAATGACCAGATCGGTGATGTCGTCGAGCGTGATCACATAGGATTCATTGGCGTCGCGCGATTCCTCTCGCGTTACCTGAACGCTGAGCGTGCGCACAGTCCCACCGCGAACAAGGCTGATCTGCTTGCGGAAGTCGCTGCGATGGCGCGTCGTCGCTTCCGTCACGACTTGGTCGACCTCTGGTGAGATATCAGACAGATTCTTGCCGATGAGCTCGTCACTCTTGAGCGTCAGCAGGTCTTCGGCCGAGGTGTTGACGATGGTGATGCGCCGATCGTGCTCGACACCGATCACGGCCGCCGTCACACCCGAAAGCACAGCTTCGATGAAGCGGCGGCGGTCATCGACCTCGTCCTTCGCTTCAAGGATTTCATCGCGCTGCGTGCGAATTTCCGAGATCATCTTGTTGAAGGTGCGCGACAGGCTGCCGACGTCGCCGTCAGCCGAGCGTACCGGCACCAGCACGTTCATGTTCCCCGAAGCAACATTGTCCGCAGCACTGATGAGGAGACGGATGGGCCTGACGATGCGATCAGCGATCGCGATAGCGGTCCAGATTGCCGCCAAAAGCACGATCAGAGCAAAGCCGATATAGAGAACGGCGAAGGCAATCTGAAGCGACATGCGGCCGGCTTCCATCGCCTTGTATTCGACGGTGTTGTCTTCAACCATGCGCATGGCATTCATGACGCGTGGGTCGACAGCGCGCACGGTGTAGAGGAACGAACCCGGAAGCTCATCCAGCTTGATGACCGCGCCGACGAGGTTGGTCACACCCGGCGGGATGAGCGTCGGCTGGCCATTGGCTGAAGAGTCCAACGCATCCTTCGGGATGGCCGGCAGCGGGCGTTCGGTCTTGATATCAGCCTGAACGATGGCGGTGCCGTCGCGCCGCACGAGGAAGGCGCCCAGCAAGCCGCGTCCCCGCGCCTGCCGGGTCATCAGATCAGCAAAACCGGTGCGATCGAGGTTGAAGAGCGAGCGGTTGCGCTCCAGGTCATTCGCCATCGAGACGGTCTGGCCCTGTAGATAACTCGCATTCTCCATCAAATAGGCCTGAGCGACGTTCTGCGAGGAGCTGATGATCTGTTGCGTGCGCACGCCAAACCAGCGATCCAGGCCAACATTGAGCGTCAGGCTGGCAACGATGGCGACGAGAATGGCCGGTGTGATCGCGACGATCGAGAAAAGAACGACGATGCGGATATGAAGGCGGGCTGCCGCACGGCCACGGCTGCGCGCCTTCATCAGCCGCGCCACTTCGCGGGCGATCAGAGCGATCAGACCCAGAACGAAAAGTCCATTGATAACGACCGAGGTGAAAACGACAGATGATGTTGGGGCAACCGGTGTCAGCCCAAGAAGCATCAGCAAGGTCGCGATGGCGCACAAAAGCGCGCCGCCGGCCAGGATCAGACCAGGTAGGGCAAAGGAAGCACGACGATCCGTCACCTTGACAACCGTCTGGTCGCTCGCCGCCGGCGACACCGCGTCCTGTATCATTCCCATCAATCTCCACGCCCGAGCGACGGTCGGCGCCCTGGTCAAATGCATGGCCAATTACGACCTTCATGCGAGTGACAGGCAGAGGCGGGAACTGTCGTCCGGCTTCGCCAAGGAGCGAAACCTTTACTTCAGGTCGTCGTTGCAAGTAGCTGAAAAATCGGACAAACTCTTGCCTTTTGGAGAGCTGGCCAGACGAATCGCCACTGCAAAAACGACGAATCAACTGCGTGACCTTTAAGCAACGCATTGTGGCGAAAATGCAACGCATCGGATTGCATTGTCAAGCCGTGCGGGAGCTTCTGTAAACTGAAACACCCAGTTCTCTAATCTTTTTGCGCAGCGTATTGCGATTCAGGCCCAAAAGATCTGCCGCCTTGATCTGATTGCCGCGTGTGGCGGTCAGGGCGGCGAGAATCAACGGGTATTCCATTTCGGTCAACACGCGATCGTAGAGACCTGGCGGCGGCAGATTTTCGCCGAAACTGGCGAAATAGGTTCGCATGTTTTCTTCCACCGCCTGCGCAATGGTCATGGAGCCGGTGCGAACAGGCCCTTTTTCGATCGGGCTGTCAGGCACATCGGCACGCAATTCCGCATCGATGATCTCCTTGGTAATGACATCCTGCGGATAGAGCGCCATCAGCCGGCGAATGAGGTTTTCCAGCTCGCGGACGTTGCCCGGCCAAGGATAAGCTTTCATCAGCTCCAGCGCTTCCTGGTCGAAACGCTTGGAACCCAGCCCCTCTTTTTCGGCCTGCTGGATGAAATGGCGCACGAGATCAGGAATATCCTCGGCGCGATCGCGCAGGGGCGGGAGACGGAGCGGCACGACGTTGAGGCGATAATAGAGATCCTCGCGGAACAGGCCTTGATTGATCGCCTGCTTCAGATCCTTGTTGGTGGCGGCGACGATGCGGACGTCGGTGCGGATCGGGGTGCGGCCGCCGACGGTCGTGTATTCGCCCTGCTGCAGCACGCGCAGCAGGCGGGTCTGCGCATCCATTGGCATGTCGCCGATTTCATCGAGGAACAGCGTGCCACCTTCGGCCTGTTCGAAACGGCCCGTCGAGCGGGTCTGCGCGCCGGTGAAGGCGCCCTTTTCGTGGCCGAACAGCTCCGATTCGATCAGGTCGCGCGGGATGGCCGCCATATTGATGGCCACGAAAGGGCCGTTGCGGCGCTTGCCGTAGTCATGTAGGGCGCGCGCCACCAGTTCCTTGCCGGTACCGGATTCGCCGGTGATCATCAGCGTCAAGTCGGTCTGCATAAGGCGTGCGAGCACGCGATAGATTTCCTGCATGGCGGCGGAGCGGCCGACAAGCGGCATACCGTCCTGCATATCGTCATCGATCTTCGCCGGCTTGCGCTTCGGTTCCGACAAAGCGCGACCGACGATCGCGATCAGTTCGGTCAGGTCGAAGGGCTTCGGGAGATAGTCGTAGGCGCCCTTTTCCGATGCCTTGATGGCCGTCATGAAGGTATTCTGCGCACTCATGACCAGAACAGGCAGATCCGGCCTCGCCTTTTTGATGCGCGGCAGCAGATCGAATGCGTTTTCGTCGGGCATGACGACGTCGGTTACGACAAGGTCGCCTTCGCCGGCGGAAACCCAACGCCAGAGCGTGGCAGCGTTCGATGTGATGCGTACATCGTAACCCGCGCGGCTCAAAGCCTGGTTGAGCACGGTGCGGATGGCCGCATCGTCATCGGCGACAAGGATCGTGGCTGTCATCGAGTAGTCCCTGTAGAGTTCGGAAGTGGGGCATCTTCTGAGGTGATGCCCTTGGAGGCAGGCATCAAAACGCGGAAAGTGGTGCGATGGTTCTGGCTGTCGCATTCGACGATGCCGCCGTGGTCGCCAATGATCTTGGCGACCAGCGCAAGGCCGAGACCGGTTCCGTTCGTCTTGGTGGTGATGAACGGATCGAAGAGATGCGGCACGAGATCGGCCGGCACGCCCGGGCCATTGTCGATGACGCAGAATTCCAGCGGCAGCGAGATCTTCTCGCGCGTGCCGGCAACCGAAAGCCGGATGCCGGGGCGATAGGCCGTCGTCAGCATGATCTCGCCATCCTGACGGTCGCCCACCGCTTCAGCGGCGTTCTTCACCAGATTGAGGAAGACCTGCACGAGCTGATCCCGGTTTGCGAAGACCGCCGGCAGAGAAGGGTCATAATTCTCTGAGATCTTGATGTTTCGGGCAAAGCCGGCCTTGGCGACAGCCTTCACATGATCGAGCACGGAATGGATGTTGACGGGGAAGCGATCGACCGGCCGCTCGTCGGAGAAAACCTCCATGCGGTCGACCAGCGAGACGATGCGATCCGTCTCGTCGCAGATGAGGCGCGTCAGCGCGCGATCGTCGTCCTCGACCGACTGTTCGAGCAGCTGTGCCGCACCGCGGATTCCCGAAAGCGGGTTCTTGATCTCATGCGCCAGCATGGAGGCAAGGCCCGTGACCGAACGAGCCGCGGCGCGATGCGTCAGCTGCCGGTCGATCTTGTCGGCCATGGAGCGTTCCTGGAACACGACCACAACGGAACCAGGGTCGCTGGAAACCGGCGCGACATAAATATCCACCAGCTTATCCTGCCCAAGGCGTGGTGAGCTCAGATCGACGCGGTATTCGTTGACGGGCGCCCGGCGCTCACGCACCTGGTCGATCAGCGCCAGCAAAGGGCTGCCAAAGGGAATGAAGCTCGAAATCTTGTAGCGCGACAGATGCGACGCACTGGCGCCGAAGAAAGCTTCCGCCTCCCAATTGGCGAAGGCAATCAAGCCCGCCTCATCGACCATGACGACGGGATTCTGGATCGCATTGAGAACCGCCATTGCCATGGAATTGGCCGAGATATCACCGGCGCCGGAGCTGGTTTTCGAAGTCATGCAGCCTCCTGAATGCGGTGAGCGAGATCAGCGCCTGCCTGCAGCGCGGCTTGGAAGGTTGCCGCCACCTCGCCGCCCTCTTTCGACGTCATGATTTTCGCCTTGTCAGCGCCCGTGGTCGCCGGCGCATAACGATCGAGATACCAAGCGAGATGCTTGCGGGCATGGCGAATACCGACCGCTTCGCCATAGAACTCCAGCATCATCCGGTAGTGTTCGAGCGCGATATCGACGATCTCCTGGCGGCTCGGCCCGCGATGCCCTGCCAGCACACCCGCGTGCCACGGGCGGCCCTGGCAACCGCGGCCGATCATCACGGCGTCGGCACCGGAGCGGTGCAGGATTTCGTCGGCATCCTCAGCCGTTTCGACATCGCCATTGGCCACAAGCGGAATGGAGATCGCGTCGCGCGCAGCGCGGATCGCATCCCAATCCGCCCTGCCCTCATAGAATTGCATGCGCGTGCGGCCATGAATTGTGACGAGCTGGACACCGGCCTCTTCGGCCCGGCGCGCGATATAAGGCGCATTGATGGAATTCTCGTCCCAGCCCAGCCGCATCTTCAGCGTGACGGGAATGTTCACCGCACGGACAGTCGCTTCGATCAATGTCAGCGCATGGTCCGGGTCGCGCATCAGTGCCGAGCCGGAATAGCCGCCAATCACCTTCTTCGCGGGGCAGCCCATATTGATATCGATGATATCGGCGCCATTATCCGCAGCGATCTTTGCAGCCTCGGCCATCCAATGCGCTTCACGGCCGGCGAGCTGCACCATATGCGGCTTCAAGCCGGCGCTCTTCAAACGCGCCCAGGATTCGGCCGTATCCTGAACTAGCTCACGACTAGCGACCATTTCCGTGACGACCAGGCCGGCGCCATAGCGTAAAGCGAGCTGCCGGAAAGGAAGATCGGTCACACCCGACATCGGTGCCAGGATCACACGATTCCGGATGGATACGGAACCGATGGAAAATGGAGCTGCAAGCTTGGAAGAAAGCAAATGATTATCTTTCGGGCACACTATACATCTGCACTATTTTTAGACACGCTTTGAAAGTTTGCCAAGGGGTTTCGAAGTATCCCGATATTTTTTGGGCAGATGCTGGAAAATACTCAGTCGAGGCGATAGACCCTGCTGGAGCAGGATCCCGTTTTGGCGATCTATTTAGCATGTGCTTATTCAAAAAGCTCTACGCTTTTCAAAGCATGCCGCAGACGGAGCCTTTCATCCTTCGGGGGTTTATGACGCAAATGCATTCAAAGCAACCGTTGTCGGTGGGAATCGTGATCGTTGCCGCCGGGCGCGGCGAACGGGCGGGCTCTCCGGAAGAAGGCCCCAAGCAATATCGCCCGATCGGCGGCAGAGCGGTTATTGCGCATACGCTTGAAAAATTCGTGACATGGCCGCAGGCGTCGAAGATCGTCGTCGTCATCCACCGCGATGATGAGAAGCTGCTCCGGGCGGCACTGGAACAGGTTGGCGGCCGGCCTGATATCGGAATCGCCTTCGGTGGCGCAACCCGTCAGCAATCCGTGCTTGCCGGGTTGCGCGCGTTGAAAGACAGCGGCGTCACGCATGTGATGATCCATGATGCTGTCCGCCCCTTCTTCGACCATGATCTGCTGGATCGTGTCGCCGCAGCGCTTGCAGACGGCGCGCCAGCGGTGCTGCCCGCTATGCCCGTCACAGACACGCTGAAACGCGGCAATGCCGATGGGCTAGTCGTCGACACTGTACCCCGCACCGGGCTTCACGCCGCGCAGACACCGCAATCCTTCCGTTTCGCCGATATTCTCGACGCCCATGAAAAAGCCGCTGCCGATGGCAGAATCGATTTCACGGACGATGCGGCAATCGCGGAATGGTGTAACCTACCGGTGACATTGGTGATCGGCAGCGCCGACAATGTGAAGCTGACGATCAAAAGGGATATTGCCATGGCCGATGAAAAGCTCAGTGCCGCGCTGCTGCCCGATGTGCGCACCGGCAACGGCTATGACGTCCATCAGCTGGAGCCGGGCGACGGCGTCACCCTTTGCGGTGTCTTCATCCCGCATGACCAGAAGCTGAAAGGGCACTCGGACGCCGATGTCGCGTTGCACGCGCTGACGGACGCGCTTCTTGCCACCTGCGGCGCCGGTGATATCGGCGATCATTTTCCGCCCTCCGATCCGCAATGGAAGGGTGCACCGTCGCGCATCTTCATCGAGCACGCGGCAAAGATCGTGCGCGAACGCGGCGGCACCATCATGAATGCTGATGTCTCGCTGATCGCCGAGGCGCCGAAGGTCGGGCCGCATCGCGACGTCATGCGCGCCAAACTGTCGGAGTTTCTGGGCATCAGCATCGATCGCTGCTCGGTCAAGGCGACGACGAACGAGAAGATCGGCTTCGTCGGCCGCCGCGAAGGCATCGCGGCCATCGCGACGGCGACTGTGGTCTATCGCGGAGGCAAGGCATAATGCATTTCCCTGATGAGATTCTTGCACTGGCGCAAACGATCGTGACGGATTTCACGGCAAAGGGCTGGATGGTCGCCACAGCCGAATCCTGCACCGGCGGGCTGATTGCCGGCGCCCTGACGGAAATTCCAGGCTCGTCCGCTGTCGTCGATCGCGGCTTCGTCACTTATACCAACACTGCTAAGATGGAGATGCTCGGCGTTCAGGAGCAGACGCTGGCGCAGTTCGGCGCTGTGTCAAAGGAAACGGCGCTGCAGATGGCGCATGGCGCCCTCTTCCGCTCCCGGGCCGATTTTGCCGTAGCGGTAACTGGTATTGCCGGCCCTGGCGGCGGCTCCGCCGAAAAGCCCGTCGGGCTCGTCCACCTCGCCGCCAAGACGCGCGGTGGTATGCTGATCCATCACGAAATGCGCTATGGCGATATCGGCCGCGACAAGGTTCGGCTCGCTACGTTACGGACGGCGTTGGAGATGCTCGTCACGCTAGCTCAATGACCGGCCGCGGCTTCAAGCATAAATTTTGTTCGCGCGCGTCTCGAAGGCATCCGTGAACATGCGGAAGGCCCGATCGAACATTGATCCCATCAAAGCGCCGAGAATGCGGCTCTTGAACTCGTAGTCGATGAAGAAGTCTATAACGCTGCCGCCATTCTCCGCCGGCTGAAAGCGCCAGCGATTGTCGAGATATTTGAACGGTCCATCGATGTATTTCACGTCGATCGCACGCTCCGCTTTGTTCAGCAGCACCTGTGTGGTGAACGTCTCGCGGATGGCCTTATACCCGACCGTCATATCGGCAACGAGCAAGGTCTTGCCGTCCCGCTCCTTGCGGCTGCGGACCGTGAGCGCCTCGCAAAGCGGCAGGAATTCCGGATAGCGCTCCACATCGGCGACGAGGTCGAACATCTGGTCGGGCGAATGCGGAACGGAGCGATGAGTTTCAAACTGAGGCATGAGCCGCAATTAAGCAGGACGGCCGAGAAGATCAAGAAGCTGACGCATTTCGCCGCGGGATTTCAGCTGCAAAACGGGGACATCGGGACCATGTTGCGCGAGACCAGCCAACACGCGCGGCGCGAACTTCTCCTCAAATGTCCAGATGTAGCGCAGAAACTCCCAGTCGATGCGCTCGGGACAGCCTGGCGCCATATCGGGGCGCGACCGCCCAATCCATCGCAGCGCCCTCGAAAGAGCTCCCCACACACATAACCAGCGCGGTACACGCACCCAGAGCACAAGCTGTGTACGCGGTAATCTGAGATCGAAGCTGGATGGTCCCGTTCCATCGATAAGCCAACGATCCTCGGCAACCTTCGCCGCAATGAGAGCCCGCTCTTCTGCCCTGTCTCTCTTCACCCAACCCGGCAGCCAGAAAAACTCTCGATCCATGGAGACATAGGGCAAGTCCAAGAAGGCAATGATCTTTTGCGCCAGTGTCGTCTTGCCGCCGCCGGAGCAGCCCATGATGAGGATGCGGTCTGATGTCCTGAGGCGTGCGACGGCATCGGATAGGCTGCTCAGTTCTGGCATGTCTCACCTCTCATAATCGAACGAGCCGATGCCTTGAAGTTTGATTGCAATCAGGCGGAGATTGCAAGCAAATCGAGCAGCTCGCGCATTTGCCATCGGCTGGTCAATTGCAGAACGGCACATCGGGACCGTGCTGCGCGAGACCAGCCAACACACGTGGCGCGAACTTCTCTTCAAACGTCCAGATGAACCGCAGGAATTCCCAATCGACTTTCTCGATGCAGCCTAGCGCCATTTCCGGGCGCGTGCGACCCATCCACTTGATCCAGCGAGAAACGGCACCCCAGATGCATAGTAGGCGAGGCATCCGCACCCATATGACCAAATCCGTGCGCGGCAGGCGTATGTCGAATGTCGAGGGATTGGTCCCGTCCATGATCCATCGCTCTCCCTGCACCTTGGCGACGATGATGGCGCGCTGCTCTTCCCTATCGCGCTGAACCCAACCCGGCAGCCACAGGACGTCACGATCGATCGAGACATAGGCAAGGCCAAAGCGGGCGGCAATCTTCTGCGAGAGGGTTGATTTGCCACCGCCGGAGCAGCCCATGACAAGGATGCGATTTGCGCGGCGGATATGCTCAGCGGCTACCTCACGGTCGCGTATCTCGCTGCGCAACGGCGGCACCAAAAACTGATCCATGACGGCCTCTCAGATATTGCTTCGGAGACGCGAAAGCAGGTCTTCGCCATCGCGGTAGGATTTCAGCGTCACGACGGGCACATTGCGGCCGTGTCGTTCGAGCATCTCCTGAAACTGCGGCGCTTCGTCATGCTCGAATGTCCAGATGTAGCGCAGGAATTTCCAGTCCAGTCGCTCGGGGCATCCGGGCGCCATCTCGGGCCGCGACCGGCCGCGGTAGCGCAGCCAGCGCGAAATGACACCGCGGAGTGCCACGTATCGCGGTGGGCGTCGCCATATAACGAGATCGGTGCGCGGCAACCGCAAGGGCAAGGTTCCGGGGCTGTTGCCGTCAATGATCCAGCGCGGTCCGGCAACCGCCTGTTCGATCAGCGCGATGGCTTCCGGGCGCGGGCGCGATTTCCAGCCGGGCAGCCAGAAGATATCGCGATCCATCGAAACATAGGTCAACCCACGCAGCGACGCGATGGCCTGCGCGAGCGTGCTCTTGCCTGTGCCGGAACAGCCAATGACAAGAATTCGCTCTGCCTTATGCAGGATAATAGATGCTGCCTCTTCAATATCGACGGCACGCGAAAGCGCCGACGGCGCGATAGTCTGCTCCACGGTCCAGCTCCATGATTGAATCTAAAGCGCCGATACCGGTAACAAACGGCGGCGTGTTTCCTAGGCCGCTTCGATGACAAATGAATGACAGAACGAAGAAACCGCGACGCATTCGCCGCGGTTTCTTTTGAAAGTAAATTCATCCGGCTGGGCTTATTCGGCAGCCAGCAGCAGCTTCTTTTCGCGGGCAGCACGAAGCCGCTCGAAATCATCGCCGGCGTGATGCGACGAGCGCGTCAGCGGGCTGGAGGCGACCATCAGGAAGCCTTTGGTGTAAGCCACGGTCTCGTAGGACTTGAATTCCTCCGGGGTCACGAAGCTCATCACCTGATGATGCTTGCGCGTCGGCTGCAGATACTGGCCGATGGTCAGGAAGTCGACGTCTGCGGTGCGCAGGTCGTCCATCAGCTGCAGCACTTCGTTGCGCTCCTCGCCGAGGCCCACCATGATGCCCGACTTGGTGAACATCGTCGGATCCAGTTCCTTGACCCGCTGCAGCAGGCGAACGGAGTGGAAGTAACGAGCCCCAGGGCGAACCGTCAGATAATTGCCAGGCACGGTTTCCAGATTGTGATTGAAGACGTCGGGCTTGGCGGCGACCACACGCTCCAAAGCGCCAGGCTTCTTCAAAAAGTCCGGCGTCAGAATCTCGATTGTGGTCGAGGGCGAAGCGGCGCGGATCGCCCAGATCACCTTCTCGAAATGCTCGGCGCCGCCATCTTCCAGATCGTCGCGGTCGACGGAGGTGATGACGACGTGGCTGAGGCCCATCTGCTTGACGGCCTTGGCGACGTTTTCGGGCTCGGCCATGTCGAGCGCGTTCGGCTTGCCGGTCGCGACGTTACAGAAGGCGCAGGCGCGCGTGCAGATCTCGCCCATGATCATGAAGGTGGCGTGCTTCTTATCCCAGCACTCGCCGATATTCGGGCAGCCGGCTTCCTCGCAGACCGTGACGAGCTTGTGCTCCTTCACGATCGAGCGAGTCTCGGCATAGCCCTTGGATGTCGGCGCCTTCACGCGGATCCAGTCCGGCTTGCGCATGACTTCCGTATCCGGCCGATGCGCCTTTTCCGGGTGTCGCACGCGCTTGGCGTCCGGGTTGATCGTGTCGAGAATGGTGACCATGGAACGTCTACTTTCCGCCGCTTGAAATGCGGCCCTTCATCGCCGAGCGAATTTGGCGAGGAATATCAGAATGCATGCACCGATGAAACCGGTGATGAAAAAGCCAAGCCGGCCGCCGGGAACGCCGACATGCAAGGCCACCATCAGCGCTGCAGCCACGACCGAACCGGCAATGCCGAGGATGATGTTCAGGATGATGCCGTAACGCGCGTCCATCAGCTTGCCCGCGAGCCAGCCCGCAAGACCGCCGATGATGATCAGACCCAGCCAACCTACGCTTTCCATCAAACCCTCGTTCAGGCGCCCTTTAGGACAGTTCTGTCGGGCATCGCCTTGCGTCTTAATGATGATGCTCTAGGCGATCAATCTCGCCAAGAGCACCACGACGATTGCACCGACCGTGGCGTGGATGATCTCCACGACAAGCGCATTTTCAATGCCGAGCGATATCCCGAAATAATGGAACAGGAAACCGCCCACGAAAGCACCGATCACGCCGCTCACCAGACAACTGATGAGCCCGCCTCCTCCAACGATCAGGCTCGCGAGGAAACCCGCGACTAGGCCGATGAGAAGAAAGACGATCCAACCTTCCGCCGTGATAGACATGTTGATTTCCTTTCCTGTTTTCCACCCCCTGGATAAAGGGCATGGCAGGAAATTATCAAGCGTTCAGCACCCGGCCGTAGGCATCCAGCACGGCTTCCTTCATCGTTTCCGAAACGGTCGGATGCGGGAAGATCGTGTGCATCAGCTCTTCTTCGGTTGTCTCCAGGTTCATGGCGACCACGAAGCCCTGAATGAGTTCGGTGACTTCCGCACCGACCATATGCGCACCCAGAAGCTCGCCGGTCTTCTTGTCGAAGATGACCTTGCAGAGACCCTGATCTTCACCAAGAGCGATCGCCTTGCCGTTAAAGGCGAAGGAGAAGCGGCCGACGCGGATATCGCGGCCGAGCTCCTTGGCCTTGGCTTCAGTCAGGCCGACGGAGGCAACCTGCGGCTGGCAATAGGTGCAGCCCGGGACCTTGCTCTTGTCAGTCGGATGAACGTTCGGCAGGCCAGCGATCTTCTCGATGCAGACGACGCCCTCGTGCTCCGCCTTGTGAGCGAGCATCGGGGGACCGGCGACATCGCCGATGGCGTAGATGCCGGGAACATTGGTCTTGCCGTAGCCGTCGATGACGACGCAGCCGCGGTCGGTCTTGACGCCGAGCGCCTCCAGGCCGAGGTTCTCGATATTGCCCTGAACGCCGACGGCCGAGATCATGCGATCGGCGACGATCTGTTGCACCTTGCCGTCTTCGGTTTCGACGTGGGCCGTGATGCTGTTGGCAGCCTTATCGACCTTCGTGACCTTCGCCTTGGTGAAGATCTTCAGGCCGCGCTTTTCCAGCTGCTTGCGAGCGATGCCGGAGATTTCGGCATCTTCCACCGGCATAATCGTCGGCATGACTTCGACGACGGTGACATCGACGCCCATGGAGCGATAGAAGCTTGCGAATTCGATACCGATGGCGCCCGAGCCCATGACGAGCAGCGACTTCGGCAAGAAATCCGGCTTCAGCGCTTCGAAATAGGTCCAGATCAGCTTGCCGTCCGGCTCGATGCCTGGCAACGCGCGCGGACGCGCGCCGGTCGCAACGATGATGTGCTTGGCGGTATAGGTGCCTTCGCCCTTGACGTTCTTCGGCAGCGGATGCTGCGGCTCCACGACCGGCTTGGTCGACTTGCCGACGACGATTTCGCCTGGCTTGGTGATCTTGGCTTCGCCCCAGATCACGTCGACCTTGTTCTTCTTCATCAGAAAGCCGACGCCGGTATTCAAGCGGGCGGAAACGCCGCGCGAGCGGGCAACCACGGCCTTCACATCCGCGCTCACCTTGCCTTCGAGAATGAGGCCGTAATCTTTGAGATGGTTGGAGTGATCCAGGATTTCAGCCGAACGGAGCAGCGCCTTTGTGGGTATGCAGCCCCAGTTGAGGCAGATGCCACCCAGATGCTCGCGCTCGACGATCGCGGTCTTCAGGCCAAGCTGGCCGGCGCGCACGGCAGCGACATAACCGCCCGGACCGGAGCCGATGATAATGACGTCGTAATTCTCAGCCATGTGTTTCCTGCCTTATTGGTGGCGGCGGATCGAAGCCGGCGCCTTGAATCTATCAAAGACCGAGCATCATCCGCACGATCGGCTCGAGGCCGCGACCGAGCGCCCGGGTGTTTTCCGCATCGAGATGAACGCCATCGAGCGGCGTGGTGACGGCGACCGTATTGGCATCGAAAAAGCCGCAACCCAATTCGTCGGCCAGATCGCTGTAGAGCGTCGGCAGCTTGCTCGATTCCTTGACCGCGCCGAGAAAGCTTGCAGCAAAGGCGGCATTCGCCGTCTCAGTAATTGCCGGCGGGGCGACAATGAGGATATCAGGCACCTCGTAGTCGAACCCCCAGGCATGATTGCGCACGAGCTGGACCAAGCGGCTGATGCCCTGCAGAGCGGCAAAGGCCGAACCGGCGACGACCGGCTTCATGTCGTTCGTACCGAGCATGATGATCACGAGATCGAGCGGATTGTGGGTCTGCAGGATCGTCGGCAGGATTCTCGCACCGTTGCGGTCGCAATCGGCGAGATGATCGTCAAACGCCGTCGTGCGGCCGTTCAATCCTTCCGGGATCACGCGCACCTGGTTGCCGAGCGCCTTTTGCAACACGCTCGGCCACCGGTCTTCATAGGCATGACGGCCAACCGTTTCGGCACTGTAGCCCCATGTCAGCGAGTCGCCGTAACACAGAACAGTCTTGGTCATTCATGCCCTCCGTGTTGCCAAAGCTCAGACGAGCATCCCCATCGGATTTTCGATGTAGCCCTTGAAGGCTGCCAGAAGCTCGGCGCCGAGCGCACCGTCGACGGCGCGATGGTCGGTCGACAGCGTGACGGTCATCACGTTGGCAATTACCATTTCGCCCTTTTTGACGATGACGCGCTGTTCGCCCGCGCCGACGGCCAGGATGGTCGCATGCGGCGGGTTGACGACGGCGGCGAAGTTCTTGACGCCCATCATGCCCATGTTCGACACCGCAGTCGTACCGCCCTGATATTCCTCAGGCTTCAGCTTGCGCTCCTTGGCGCGCTTGCCGTAATCCTTCATCTCGTTGGAGATAGTGGAGAGCGTCTTCTGGTCGGCGCTACGGATGATCGGCGTGATGAGGCCGCCCGGAATGGAAACGGCAACGCCAACATCGGCATGCTTGTGCTTGACCATGGCGCTGTCGGTCCAGGAGACGTTGGCATCCGGAACATCGCGCAATGCCAGCGCCAGGGCCTTGATGACCATGTCGTTGACCGAAAGCTTGTAGGCAGGCACGCCGTCCTTCGACTTCGGAGCGGAATCGTTGAGCTGCGTGCGGAGCGCCAGCAGCGCGTCGAGTTCGCAATCGACCGAGACGTAGAAGTGCGGGATCGTCTGCTTGGATTCCTGCAGGCGCTTGGCGATCGTCTTGCGCATGCCGTCATGCGGCACGAGCTCGTAGGACCCCTGCTCGAACAGCTTGAGGACGGCATCGTCGGACATGCCCTTCGGTGCCGCCGGAGCAGCGGTTGCTGCCGGCTGTGCAGCCGGGGCTGCCGCGGGAGCAGCCTTGGCGGCGCCGCCGGAAACAGCAGCTTCGATGTCCTTCTTGACCACGCGGCCATGCGGGCCGGTGCCGGAAACTGCGGTCACATCGATGCCGGCTTCCTTGGCAAGACGGCGAGCGAGCGGCGAAGCGAAGGTACGATGACCGTCGTTTGCTGCCGGAGCCGATGCGGCGGGAGCCGGGGCGGGTGCGGCAGGAGCAGAAACGCTTGCCGGAGCCGGGGCAGCAGCAGGTGCTGCTTCCACCTTCGGGGCTTCCTTCGCAGCCGGAGCAGCAGCGGCGCCAGCGCCGGAAGCTGCCGCAGCGACATCTTCGCCATCAGCGGCAAGCACGGCGATCAGGGCATTGACCTTCACGCCTTCGGTGCCAGCGGGAACGACGATCTTGGCGACGGTGCCCTCATCGACAGCCTCGACTTCCATCGTTGCCTTGTCAGTCTCGATCTCGGCGATGACATCGCCGGACTTGATCTTGTCGCCTTCCTTGACCAGCCACTTGGCGAGGTTACCCTCTTCCATGGTCGGCGAGAGGGCAGGCATGGTGATGTTGATAGGCATCGATGAGCCCTCCCCTTACTTGTAGCAAACGGCCTTCACCGCATCGACCACTTCGGCGACGCTCGGGAGCGCCAGCTTTTCGAGGTTGGCGGCGTATGGCATGGGTACGTCCTTGCCGGCGATCGTCAGGATCGGCGCATCGAGATAATCGAAGGCCTGCTGCATGACGCGGGTGGCGATTTCCGTGCCGACCGAGGACTGCGGATAGCCTTCCTCGACGGTGACCAGGCGGCCGGTCTTCTTGACCGATTCTATGATCGTCGGAAGATCCATCGGACGGATCGTGCGCAGGTCGATGAGTTCGACATCGACGCCCTGGGCTTCCAGCTCGGCGACGGCCTTGGTGGCATAGGTCATGCCAATGCCGAAGGAGACCACGGTAACGTCCTTGCCAGGACGGTGGATACGGGCCTTGCCGATCGGCAGAACGAAATTATCGAGCTTCGGCACATCGAAGTGCTGACCGTAGAGGATTTCGTTTTCGAGGAAGATGACCGGGTTCGGATCGCGGATGGCAGCCTTGAGCAGGCCCTTGGCGTCGGCTGCCGTGTAGGGCATGACGACCTTAAGGCCCGGAATGTGGCTATACCAAGCGGCATAGTCCTGGCTGTGCTGAGCGCCGACGCGAGCAGCAGCGCCGTTCGGGCCGCGGAAGACGATCGGAGCGCCCATCTGGCCGCCGGACATGTAGAGCGTCTTGGCGGCGGAGTTGATGATCTGGTCGATCGCCTGCATGGCGAAGTTGAATGTCATGAACTCGACGATCGGCCGAAGACCCGCCATCGCAGCGCCGACGCCGATACCGGCAAAGCCGTGCTCGGTGATCGGCGTGTCGATCACGCGGCGTGCGCCGAATTCCTGCAGCAGGCCCTGGGTCACCTTATAGGCACCCTGATATTCCGCCACTTCTTCACCCATGACGAAGACGTCCGGGTTGGCGCGCATTTCTTCGGCCATGGCGTCGCGCAGCGCTTCACGCACCGTCATCGACACCATTTCGGTGCCAGCCGGGATTTCCGGATCGACAGGAGCGGCAGCCTTCGGCTGAGCGGGAACGGGTGCGGCAGCCGGCGCCGGAGCAGCAGCGGCTGGCGCCTCGGTCTTTGCCGGCTCGGCAGCGGGAGCAGCCTTGGCGGATGAAATGGCGTCGGCGGATTCGCCATCCTGCAAGAGGATAGCGATCTTGGTGTTGACCTTGACGCCTTCGGTGCCGGCGTCGATCAGCAGCTTGCCGATCGTGCCTTCGTCGACGGCTTCCACTTCCATGGTGGCCTTGTCGGTTTCGATTTCGGCAATGACGTCACCGGAAACGACCTTGTCGCCTTCCTTCTTGAGCCATTTCGAAAGGGTACCCTCTTCCATCGTCGGAGAAAGGGCGGGCATGAGAATGTCGATGGGCATAGTGTCCCTCCCCGATTTAGAGCAGAATGTCGGTGTAGAGCTCGGATGCATCCGGCTCAGGATCGTTCTGGGCGAAATCGGCGCTGTCAGCTACGATGTCGCGGACATCCTTGTCGATATCCTTCAGATCGTCCTCGGTCGCCCAGCCCTTTTCGAGCAGGCGAACACGGACCTGCTCGATCGGGTCGTGCTCCGAGCGCATCTTCTGCACTTCGTCCTTGGAGCGGTACTTGGCCGGATCGGACATGGAGTGACCGCGGTAGCGGTAGGTCAGCATTTCCAGGATGATCGGGCCTTTGCCGGAACGGCAATGCGCAACGGCTTCGTCAGCCGCGGCCTTGACGGCGCGTACGTCCATGCCATCGACCTGAATGCCGGGAATGCCGAAGGAGGCGCCGCGCTTGGAGAAATCGGCCTGCGCGGTGGCGCGAGTGGTCGAAGTGCCCATGGCGTAGCGGTTGTTTTCAATCACGAAAATAACAGGCAACTTCCAGAGCTGCGCCATGTTGAAGCTTTCGTAGACCTGGCCCTGGTTGGCGGCGCCGTCACCGAAATAGGCAACGCTGACATTGTCATTGCCGCGGTACCAGTTGGCAAAGCCGAGACCGGTGCCGAGCGAAACCTGGGCGCCGACGATGCCGTGACCGCCGTAGAAATTCTTTTCCTTGGAGAACATGTGCATGGAGCCGCCCTTCCCTCGGGAATAGCCGCCCTGGCGTCCGGTGAGCTCGGCCATGACTCCACGTGCGCTCATGCCGGTTGCCAGCATATGGCCGTGGTCGCGATAGCCGGTGATGACCTGGTCGCCATCCTTCAGCGCCATCTGCATGCCGACGACGACAGCTTCCTGGCCGATGTAAAGGTGACAGAAGCCGCCGATGAAGCCCATGCCGTAAAGCTGGCCGGCCTTCTCTTCGAAGCGGCGGATCAGGAGCATCTCACGATAAGCCTTGAGCTCCGCATCACGATCGAAATCTGCGATCGGGCCGCCATTGGTTTCCTTGGCAGGCCTTGATGCTGTCTTACGGCTGGAAACGGTCGCGTTTTTTCGCGGCGCCATTCAACCCTCCCTGTCTGAGTAGCCTCGTTTTATGGTGAGGCGTAACATAAGGAAGATTGCCCGCCACAGCAATGCTATAATTGCATGGCTCATATTCTTCGTAAGTTCTTGATATAACTTACAAAAACACGATTAACCGGAATTCAGTTAATTATGGCTATTTGTTGAAGATGACGATCTCGTTCGCCTTGGAATAGGTCAACTGATAACGCGCATACTGATCGAGCATATCCTTATCCAGAGAGCCGTCACTCAACAGCGCGACCTCCTTTTCAAGGTGCTCCCGCTTGGCGACAAGCTCAGCCAATTCCTTGGCGCGATCGATGCGGCGCCGCTCGAAAACTTCGGTCGCCTTCAGGCCGTAATCGCCATGAATGCAATGATAACCGAAGTAGCTCACGAAAGCGATGGTGATGGCGGGAAGGATGAGGCGGCCGAACCTTCTCTTCTTATGATACTTTGTCCACATACTCGCTCGTCACGCTCTGGCTTTACGCAATCTCCCCAAAGCCAATGCGCT
The DNA here is from genome assembly GCF_030182525.1 of Rhizobium pantanalense. Lineage (NCBI taxonomy): Bacteria > Pseudomonadati > Pseudomonadota > Alphaproteobacteria > Hyphomicrobiales > Rhizobiaceae > Rhizobium > Rhizobium pantanalense. The sequence goes on along the minus strand of NZ_JAQJCH010000005.1, from coordinate 181,396 downwards.
TCGAACAAGATCACATCAAATCAAACACCTAGAGCTAATTTAACCTGCAGAGATTAACCGTCCGTTGACTCTAACAGTCGGGGCCAACAAAAAACCGCGCCCGAAGGCGCGGTTCGACCCAAGCGATAATTTGCCGCGGATCCGGATGGATCCGACAGGTCAGATATCAGCCACGCAGGATGGAGCGGCCGGCATATTTTGCCTGCGGGCCGAGTGCTTCCTCGATACGGATGAGCTGGTTGTACTTGGCAAGGCGGTCGGAACGCGACAGCGAACCGGTCTTGATCTGGCCGCAATTGGTGGCAACGGCGAGATCGGCGATCGTGGAATCTTCCGTTTCGCCCGAGCGGTGCGACATGACGGCGGTGTAGTTGGCCTTGTGCGCGGTTTCGACTGCGTCGAGAGTTTCGGTCAGCGAGCCGATCTGGTTGACCTTGACGAGGATCGAGTTGGCAACGCCCATGCGGATACCGTCGCGCAGGCGAGCGGAGTTGGTGACGAACAGGTCGTCGCCGACGAGCTGGGTCTTCTTACCGATCAGGTCGGTCAGCGTCTTCCAGCCTTCCCAGTCGTCTTCAGCCATGCCGTCTTCGATCGAAACGATCGGGTACTTGGCCGCGAGTTCTGCAAGGTATTCAGCCATGGCGCCGGATTCCAGCGTGCGGCCTTCGCCTTCGAGAACGTACTTGCCGTCCTTGAAGAATTCGGTCGAGGCGCAATCGAGGCCGAGAGCGATTTCGTCACCCGGCTTGTAGCCGGCCTTCTCGATGGACTTCATGATGAAGTCGAGGGCTGCCGGAGCGCTTGAAAGGCCCGGTGCGAAACCGCCTTCGTCGCCGACGTTGGTGTTGTGACCCTGCGATGCCAGTTCTTTCTTCAGAACGTGGAAGACTTCCGAACCCATGCGGACGGCTTCGCGAATCGAGTCAGCGCCGATCGGCAGGATCATGAATTCCTGGAAGTCGATCGGGTTGTCGGCATGGGCGCCGCCGTTGATGATGTTCATCATCGGAACCGGCAGCAGACGGGCGTGAGCGCCACCGACATAACGGTAGAGCGGCAGGTTGGCGCTCTGGGCAGCAGCCTTGGCGACGGCGAGCGAGACACCGAGAATGGCGTTTGCACCGAGACGCGACTTGTTCGGCGTGCCGTCAAGCTCGATCATGATGTTGTCGAGCTGGATCTGGTTTTCAGCGTCCATGCCGCCGATCGCGTCGAAGATTTCCGAATTGACGGCTTCGACGGCCTTCTCGACACCCTTGCCATGGTAGCGCTTGCCGCCATCGCGAAGCTCGACTGCTTCATGTGCTCCGGTCGACGCGCCCGACGGAACCGCCGCACGGCCCAAGCTGCCATCTTCGAGGTAGACATCGACTTCGACAGTCGGATTGCCACGGCTGTCGAGAATCTCGCGGGCGATAATGTCGGTGATTGCGGTCATGATAGCTTCCTGCTCGCTGGTTTATAAATCGATTTAAATCGTCTTAATCGAAGGCGCGGAAATTACAATGGCGATCCGCGCCGCGATTTGGCACTCCTGCAGGCCCGTAACGCAAATTCATGTCAGCCTGTTGAATGCCGGCTACGTTTCAAGCCTTGGCGATGGCGTCGAAGGCCAGCAGCTTCTCGAGAAGCCGCGGCATGTCTTTCAGATAGACCATGTTCGGACCGTCGGACGGTGCATTGTCCGGATCCTCGTGCGTCTCGACAAAAACACCTGCGACGCCGACGGCGACGGCAGCGCGCGCCAGCGTCTCGACGAAGCGGCGATCGCCGCCACTGGAGCCGCCCTGTCCGCCGGGCTGCTGCACGGAATGGGTCGCATCGAAGATGACGGGGGCGCCCATCGCCGCCATGATCGGCAGCGAGCGCATATCCGAGACCAGCGTGTTATAGCCGAAGGAAGCGCCGCGCTCGCAAAGAAGGATGTTCGGATTGCCGCTGTCGTTTAGCTTGGCAAGCACGTTCTTCATGTCCCATGGCGCAAGGAACTGGCCTTTCTTGACGTTGACCACGCGGCCAGTCTTGGCAGCGGCAACCAAAAGATCGGTCTGGCGCGACAGGAAGGCTGGGATCTGAAGGACATCCACCGTCTTGGAAACGATGGCACACTGCTCTTCAGTGTGGATATCGGTCAGAACCGGGAAGCCATATTCCTTCTTCAGGTCTTCAAAGACTTCCAGCGCCTTTTCCAGGCCGATGCCGCGCTTGCCGGACAGCGAGGTGCGGTTCGCCTTGTCGAAGGAAGATTTGTAGACAAGGCCGATGCCGAGCTTGCCGCAGAGCTCCTTGAGCACGCCGGCAATCATGAAGGCATGATCGCGGCTTTCCATCTGGCAGGGACCGGCGATCAGCGACAGCTTCGCGGTATTGGAAAAGAGAACCTTGGAGGCACCCTCGCCGACGGTGACTTCGGAATTCGTGCTCATATTATCTCCTCGAAGGCGAATAGCGCGCCCTGACCGGGTGCCAACCTCGCCAATAGACGATTGTTCTTACGCGTATAGGTGACGCCGTTAGCAGTGAAATGCGACGATGTCACGGAAAGATCGCGCGTTTTGAAAAGGATTGCCCTCGCCCTGAGCCCCTGATCATTCGTGCAAACAGGTAGATCATAGAATGCCTCCATTCCTTCCGGCGTCAAAATCTCCAGATCGGCGTTGGCGGCCTTGATCGTCAGGCCAAAGGAATGCTCCATAATGCGCGGGCCACCGACAAGCTCCTCGAAGAAGCCGCGATAGGCCCCCGGCTTCGGCGTGCAAAGCGCTACCCGCGCGATACCAGTCACGCCGTTCTCGTGACGCTCGAGCACGCCGCGGTCAGCCGGCAGCGGATTGACGCGCTGACAGCAGAAAGCGAGAAAATCCGGCGCACGCAGATCTGCGGCGAAAGCAAGACGAAAGCCGGCCGTGGTTTCCGTTCCATCCGGCATCTTCATCGGACGCGAAAAATCCAGCATTCGACCCGCCGAAATAGCAGCTGCTTTGAAACGCTTATCATCCACCACCGCGTCATCCGTACCGAATACCACGGCCGAGAAGCCATCCTCCCCCACCCGGAAACGATAAGCCTGGTCGCGCGCGACGAAAACATTGCCATCCACGATGCTCTTCTCGCATTGCTCCGGAGATGCGACGCCCAGAGGTTCGAGATAGGTTTTATCGGCAAGGAAGACGCAGGCATTCTGCGTGCCAAAGGGGTGGCACGCATCCGGAGCCACCGTGAAACCGAGCTTGCCGAGGCGTTCGCGTGCCAGAGCGATGTTGACGGTCGGCAGCACGAGATGATCCAGCGGATGCGGAGACGAAATCATGGCTTCTCCTGTTTGCTTGCGGAAGCAGATTTGCGCCCATCGCCCGCGCAATTCAAGATGGAAGCATGGAACACCCGGAGCACACGACATGGATCGAAGGCAATCTCGCAAACGTGATTGCTGATTCTCTGCCATGGCCGGCTCATGCAGTCGCGCGGCACGTTCGTCCAAATGCTCGGCGCACGGGCTGAACGACAAAGTCGCGGAAGCGAGTAGAGCGGCATTTCCCTTATTTTTCTGTGGGTTAACGCAGATACAGCGCCCCGATGTTCCGAGCCGATCCATTCGCAAATGGTAATTATTTAACTGACCTCACAAGGCTTTACCGAAATTTAAGCACTTGCGGAACACATATGGAACATATAGTGTCCGTTCTGGATTTGTTTCACAGCTTTTCTTGATTCTGGGGTTCCAAGACGATGTTGACGCGCAAGCAGCAGGAACTGCTTCTGTTCATTCACGAACGCATGAAGGAATCCGGTGTTCCGCCATCTTTCGACGAGATGAAGGATGCATTGGATCTGGCATCGAAATCCGGTATTCATCGCCTGATCACGGCGCTGGAGGAGCGAGGCTTCATCCGCCGGCTGCCGAACCGGGCCAGAGCGCTCGAAGTCATCAAGCTTCCCGACGCCTATAATCCGAGCCTGCAGCAGCGCCGAGGCTTTTCACCGAGCGTCATCGAGGGCAGCCTCGGCAAGCCGCAGTCCGTTGCCCCGCCCGCTCCGTCGAAGGTGGCAAATGACGATCACAATAGCTCGGCGTCGGTGCCGGTGATGGGCCGCATCGCTGCTGGCGTTCCGATCTCGGCCATCCAGAACAATACGCACGACATCACCGTTCCCGCCGACATGCTCGGCTCGGGCGAACATTATGCGCTTGAAGTTCGAGGGGATTCGATGATCGACGCCGGAATTTTCGACGGCGATACGGTCATTATCCGCAATTCGACGACGGCCAATCCCGGCGATATCGTCGTTGCACTCGTCGACGATGAAGAAGCGACACTGAAGCGCTTCCGCCGCAAGGGTGCCTCCATCGCGCTCGAAGCCGCAAACCCGGCCTATGAAACCCGCATCTTTGGGCCGGACCGGGTCAAAGTTCAGGGCAAGCTCGTGGGCCTTATTCGTCGCTATCACTGACCGGTGAATTGTCGACGACGGGTGACGCTGGCGCAATTGGCGCGTCGAATGTGCCTGTGCGCCAATTATAAATTCGATGCCTGGTCCATGGACGTTGCGGGTTCTCGAATGCGGCTGAGATAATGGGCTTGTCTGCGGTAAGTATCATTTCGATGGAGCCGGTTTTACGCAATGTCGCACCCGTTATGAGCATTGCTCCGGAACGGCAGTAGTTCAACCGCAATCGGATTGGCGTTACGACGATATTCGCCATATCGCAGGCAGAGGGTAGATAGGCTGCGTTCTCGATGGTGACCAATATCGCGCCGTTTTCGAGGATGGCTGCGCACCATGCTCCTTTCTGGCAGGCGAAACTGCCCTGCATGGTGCGGTCCAGGGCCTCCTCCATTGCCGTGCGGACAGCCTTCTGTTCTTCACTGTTCAATCGCTTATGGCGATCTGCCTTGCCGATTTGTGGAAGTCGGTTGTCGGCAGGGAGCATGGTCGGAGGCTGATGTTCCGCCGCAACCAATGCCTTTTGCCATTGTTCGAAAATGAAGGCCTGCGGTCTCTCGCGATTGGTCGCGAGTATATCGTCCTGGCGCAAGGCGACCAGGACGCCATCTTCGGAGATCATCAGGTCGGGTTTCGGTATGCCGGATCCGAATGCCGCCAAGCCTATGGACAAGAGTGATAATAGCAGGCCCAGATGGCGAAGCCGGGTCCGCAATATGCTCATGATCAGGAAGCCGATAATGAATGTCGGCATCAGCCAGGCCGGCTGGCGGCCGAAGGTAATGTCGCCTCCCCAACCAGCTACGGTTCTCGCGATCACGATGACGAGCTCCAGTCCCTCTCCGGTGACTTTCCAGAAAGGTCCGTCGAGACCGAGCGGCATGAGCAGCATCGCCGCCATGCCGAATGGCATGACGACAAAGGAGACGATGGGCATAGCCGCGAGATTGGCGGCGAGTCCGTATGTCGCCAACCGGTGAAAATGCTCGATCGAGAAGATGGCTGTCGACGCGCCGCCGATGAACGAGGTCGACGTCACGCCTGCGAAGAAGCGCATGACGAACAATAGCGGACTTAATAGACGGACGCGCGGCAAAATGTTTTCGCGATGCCGCCGCCGCTTCCACAGCGAATATCCCGACACCAGCGCCAGCGTCGCCGCATAGGACATCTGGAAACTCGGGCCGAGCACTTGCGACGGCGACAGTACAAGAATGATAATGGCCGAAAGTGCGACGTTGCGCAGGCTGATCGATGGCCGATCGAAAAGCACGGCCACGAGCATGATCGCCATCATGATGAAGGCACGCTCGGCGGATACGCCGAAGCCGGAGATGAGATAATAGGCCGTTACAGTGAGAAGCGCGCCGAGAGCTGCGAACTTCTTGGTCGGCCAAGCCTGCGCGACACCGGGAAACAGGCTGAACAAGTAGCGTAGGCCGATGTAGAAAATGCCGGCCGACAACGCCATGTTCAGGCCGGAAATTGCAATGATGTGGGTCAGGCCAGCAATTCTTAGGGCCTCGGTCGTATCCTTCGAGATCGCACGTCTCTCATCGGTGACAAGTGCTGCTGCAAAGGCGCCGCTATCTCCAGGCAGAGTTTGCCTGATCCTGTCACCTATGCTGTTGCGCAGGCCCGCGAGCCAGATATCAGCGGCGTCCAATAACGAGCCAGCAGAATTATCACTGGATGGAGATAATAATTCCGGCGTTCCGTAGGCAAAGCCGTTCGCGCCGATGCCGTTGAAATATGAGCTGAAGGCAAAATCGTTAAGGCCGGTCAATGCCGGTCCCGCCGGAGGCGTCAGGCGCGCCCTGCCCTGGATCCGATCACCCAAATCGAACGGCTCCGCCTGCTTGCGCACGAAAATCGTAGCCCGTTGCGGCACGCGGCGAATAGAAGGCTTTTCCGTTGCCTCGACGCGGACGACATAGCGCCAGCGTCCGTTGTCGTAGGATTCCCGCCGTTCGATCTGCCCAGTCACGGTCGTCGTCACGGCCGAGTCGAGCATCACGGTGGAAACCCGCCAGCTTTCCCATTGCGCCAGCGCCATGCCCAGGCAGATGAGCATACTGGCGAAAAGAGTATGGTGAAGCAGCTTGCCCGCATCGCGCTTTAGAAAAAAGCCCAAGGCGAACAGAACGAGACCTGCGAAAACCGCCTGCGGGGGCGGATCGGATTGCGCCTCGAACCAGGTAATCGCACCCAACCCCATGTAGATGGGTGCGAAAAGAACAGCGCGGCCATGAGCCGCCTCCTCCGCAATCAAGCCGAGGACAGCGGTGCCAAGATGCTTCGCAACACGCAGGAAACGCGCCGTCAGCGGCGCCTGATCCTGTGTTCGTTCCCATTGTCGCGCTTTGGCGCTAGGGGTAATCGTGGTGGAAAAGGCGCGACCTTGCGGGGACGCGATAACGTCCCTGCTTTCTTCCTGCTGGTCGGATGCCTCCAAATTAGGCACTCGTTGACTGTCCCCGCGCCAAACTACAGCTTCTGCGCGATTTGTGCCGTCACCACACAGTGAATTCAACTGAAATCGGCGGAACAAAGCTCAATTGGGCCGGTTTCCCGGCCTAGCATAGGAAAGGACGCTTCTGCAGTGCCCAAAAGTTGATACTGCATTGCACAATTCAGCGTTAGGATAACTTGGCATTAGGCTCTGGATCATATAGCTAGTCGGTAGTCGCTTAACCTTTTGGCGCTTTTTATGGCGTCAATCCCGCCAAATCTTGGAGGATCAGCATGACGGAACAAAGCGCGAAACTAACTTGGGGCGAAAAGACGGTGGACCTGCCGGTCAAGACCGGAACCATCGGCCCGAGTGTTATTGATATTGGTGCCCTTTATAAGAACACCTCCACTTTCACTTACGATCCTGGTTTCACCTCCACCGCGTCGTGCGAGTCGAGCATTACCTATATCGACGGCGACGAAGGCGTTCTGCTGCACCGTGGCTATCCGATCGATCAGCTGGCCGAACATGGCGATTTCCTGGAAGTCTGCTACCTGCTTCTATACGGCGAACTGCCGACGGCAGCCCAGAAGAAGGACTTCGACTATCGCGTGACCCACCACACGATGGTGCACGAGCAGATGTCGCGCTTCTTCACCGGCTTCCGCCGTGACGCCCATCCGATGGCCGTCATGTGCGGCTGTGTCGGCGCGCTCTCCGCCTTCTATCACGACTCGACCGACATCACCGATCCGCACCAGCGCATGGTCGCAAGCCTGCGAATGATCGCCAAGATGCCGACGCTGGCCGCCATGGCCTACAAGTACCATATCGGCCAACCCTTCGTTTATCCGAAGAACGACCTCGACTATGCGTCGAACTTCCTGCGCATGTGCTTTGCCGTTCCGTGCGAAGAATATGTCGTCAATCCGGTGCTTGCCCGTGCCATGGACCGCATCTTCATCCTGCACGCCGATCACGAGCAGAACGCTTCGACCTCGACGGTTCGCCTGGCTGGCTCTTCCGGCGCCAATCCGTTTGCCTGTATCGCAGCAGGCATCGCCTGCCTCTGGGGCCCGGCTCACGGCGGCGCCAACGAGGCGGCGCTGAACATGCTGAACGAAATCGGCACGGTCGACCGCATTCCGGAATTCATCGCCCGCGCCAAGGACAAGAACGATCCGTTCCGCCTGATGGGCTTCGGCCACCGCGTTTACAAGAACTACGACCCCCGCGCCAAGATCATGCAGAAGACGGCGCACGAAGTTCTCGGCGAGCTCGGCATCAAGGACGATCCGCTGCTCGACATCGCGATCGAACTGGAGCGCATTGCTCTCACGGACGAATATTTCATCGAGAAGAAGCTGTATCCGAACGTCGACTTCTATTCCGGCATCACGCTGAAGGCTCTCGGCTTCCCCACGACCATGTTCACCGTTCTGTTCGCTCTTGCCCGCACCGTCGGCTGGATCGCTCAGTGGAACGAAATGATCGAGGATCCGCATCAGCGCATCGGCCGTCCGCGTCAGCTCTACACCGGCGCTCCGCTGCGCGAATATGTGCCTGTTTCCAAGCGCTAAGCTTCGGTATTGAAACAAAAAAAAACCGGTCAGAGATGACCGGTTTTTTTATGGGCTAGAACGTCCAGAACAATCTGCGCCGCCTTATCACCGGGGGGCTCCTTGGTCTGCATTCGCTCCCAGACCAGATCGTAACCCGCCAACATCGCCGCACGCTCCGGCGTCTCGCTCGCCAGCCGCTCCATATAGCGGGCCAACATTCCCGGCCGCAGAACATCATTGATGAGCTCCGGCAGTACAGCATAGTCGGCGATGAGGTTCGGCAAGGCGGCCGTCCAGATCTTGATCCGCGACAGCACGAATTTCGCCAGCCACTCGGTCTTATAGGTCGAAACCACCGGAACCCCGGCTAGGCCCAATTCCAGGATCACGGTTCCGGAGGCTGCCATGGCAGCATCGGCCTCGGCAAAGGCGCTCCACTTGGCACCCTGCCCGACAAATATATCCGGCTTGACCTGCCATTTTTCCGTCAGCGAGCGAACCAGCGCCTCCTGTTTCGGCACTGTCGGCAGTACAAAACGAAGATTACTATTTCTCCGGCTAAGTTCTTCGATAGCCTGCTCAAAAACCGGGAGCAGCTGCCGAATCTCCGATGCACGAGATCCGGGCAGAAGCAAGATCCTCTTTTGCGCATCGGGGACTGCCAAACCGCGCAAGGCGCGCTGACGGCGAGTTTCCAGCAGATTAGCATCGACCGTCAGGCGGTGGCCGACATAGGTGGTTGCCGGGCCGCCCAGGCGCTCCATAGCAGCAGGCTCAAACGGCAATACGGCCAACACATGGTCGACATAGGCGAGCATCTTCTGCGCGCGATATTCCTTCCATGCCCAGACACTGGGGCAGACGTAATCAATGATTGGCAGATCGGGCAGCACCTTGCGTACCCGCTTGGCAACGCGATGCGTAAAATCGGGGCTATCGATGATCACAAGCACATCCGGCTTTGCAGCAATGATCGCATCTGCCGTCTGCCGGATGCGGGCCAGTAGCTTTGGCAGGCGCTTGATGACCTGAATGAAGCCCATGATCGAGAGCTCGGAGTAATCGAAGAGCGAGCGCAGACCTTGTGCCTCCAACGCCTCGCCGCCGACACCTATCAGCTCGACCGGACCATTATGGCGCTTCAAGGCTGCGACCAGATCGCCACCCAGCAGATCGCCGGAGACTTCTCCGGCAACGACGGCAAGCTTCAAAGGCGCGCTGCTCACATGAAGCCCTCCGCGCTGAGCCCACGATCAATGCCGCAGACAAAAATGCCGGCCTCGTCGGCAGCAGCAATGACAGCCTGACGGTCGAGGATCAAAGCCCTGCCAGCTTCGACGGCGACACCAGCCAGCCCCGCCTTCTTGGCGTTTGACACCGTAGACACGCCGATCGATGGTAGATCTGCGCGTATATCCTGCTGCGGCTTGCACAGCTTGACCAGCACACCGCGCCGACGGGTGGAAATGCGCCCAGCCGCGCGCAGTTCGGCAACCCGCTCGATCATCTTGTCCGTGCCTTCAGCGCCTTCAAGCGCAACGACACGGCCGCCGACGCTGACCGCACCCTGCCCCACATCCAGAAATCCCAGCGCATGGGCCGCCTTCGCACCCTGTGCAATATCGCGCAGATCCTCTTCCGCTGGCGAGAATTTTCCAAGCGGCCCGGTCGTCGCCAAAAGGTCGGGCGCGATTTCATGCGCGCCAACGACGCGAACACCGCCGGCTTCGATCAGGCGAATGACCATCTGCAGGACGGCATTATCGCCGCCCGAAAGAAGCGTGCGGATGGTGGAGGGTAGTTCCTTGATGACACGCCAGGTCGGATGCACCTGCCGCCATGAGGGGCGTCGCGCAACACCGCCCGACATGACGACGCGATCGACGCCATGTCTGCGGAACATTGATTCGAGACCGGCAAAATTGCCGACACCGAGATTGGCGTGATCGAAGGCGGACCAATCGCGGTCCGCCTCGTCAGTTAAAGCGATGATGACGGGGTTTTCACCGGCCTGCCGGGCGGCATCAGCAACATACACCGGCAAAAGGCCGCTACCCGCGATGATCGCCAGCCTGCCCTTTTCGTTTTGGCCGGTTGAAACCACCTCAGGCCTTGCCGCGATTGGGCGACGACAGTGCGCGATCGCTATCGGCAGCGATGAAATCGAGAATTTCCATCGCTTCCTTGCAGTCCGCATATTCATCACGGATGGAGGCTGCATTATCGCGAACCGAACCTTCGGCCTCGAAGATACTCTTGTAAGCGCGTCGAACCCGATGAATGACAGCGCGATCTATACCCGCGCGCGTCATGCCGACGACATTCAGCCCAGATAGCACGCCCGGATTTCCGTTCAGCATGCCATAGGGAATGACATCGTAGCTCGCAGCCGTAAGACCACCAATGAAGGCCTGGCGGCCGATACGGGTGAACTGGTGCACCGCGCAGCCGCCGCCAAGAATGGCGCGATCCTCGATGGTGACATGTCCGGCCAGCATGACGTTATTCGACATGATGACATTGTTGCCGACGCGGCAGTCGTGAGCGACATGCGAGTTGGCAAGGAAAAGGTTGTTGTTGCCGACGATCGTCCTGCCGCCGTAATCGGCCGTACCGGTATTGATCGTCACGCCTTCGCGGATCGTGCAGTTCTCGCCGACATCAAGCGTCGTTTCCTCGCCATGATGATGAACGCTCTGCGGATCACCACCGACCACAGCCATCGGAAAAATTTTCGTTCCCTTGCCGATTGTCGTACGACCGGTCACGACGGCATTGTTGAGCAACCGAATATCGTCATGCAGCACAACCTTGGGGCCGACATAGCAGAACGGGCCGACAACAACATTCTCGCCGATGACCGCGCCGTCTTCGACAACCGCCAGCTTATGGATGCGGGCGCTCTTTGCGATGCTGCTCATGCCTGTTCCTGATCCTTCCGTACGATCATCGCACCGATGTCGGCCTCCGCGACCAGCGAACCGTCGACCTTGGCATCGCAATGGAACTTCCAGATGGTCCCACGCTGCTTCTGCTTGACGACGTGGAATTCGACACGGTCGCCCGGGACGACCGGCCTGCGGAAGCGGGCGTTGTCGATCGTCATGAAGTAAACAAGGTTACCGCCGATGCCGTCCTTGCGGGCGCAGATCGCACCGGCCGTTTGCGCCATTCCCTCGATGAGCAACACGCCCGGCATGATCGGCGACTCCGGGAAATGTCCGGTAAATTGCGGCTCGTTCGCCGTTACGTTCTTGATGCCGATCGCGGAATTATCGCTATCGATCTCGATGATCTTGTCGACCATCAAGAAGGGGTAGCGATGCGGCAAAAGCTTCATAATTTCAATGATGTCAGCCGACGACAGCGACGTCTTGGCTTCCTCAGTCATGCTCCGCACTCCCGTCTTTCTTGTCTCTGGCTCCTGACCGCTTCGCGATCTCCGCCGATTCCCTTAGAAAATCCCATAGCGGCCGCGCAGGGAGACCGGCATAGCGCTCGCCCGCCGGGATGCTGTTCATCACGCCGCTCTTGGCACCGATCTGCACGCCGTCGCCGATGTGGATATGCCCGTTGAGGCCCGCCTGCCCGCCAATCTGCACGCCATCGCCGATCACCGTGCTGCCAGCAATGCCGACCTGGCTGACGATAGCACAGTGACGACCGATGCGGACGTTATGTCCGATCTGGACCTGATTGTCGATCTTCGTGCCTTCGCCGATCACGGTATCATCCATCGTGCCGCGATCGATCGTCGTATTGGCGCCAATCTCGACATTGTCCTGGATGATGACGCGGCCGATCTGCACGATCTTGACCATGCCGCGCGGTCCGGGCGCATAACCAAAACCGTCCTGGCCGATGCGCGTGCCATTATGGATGATGACGCCATTGCCGATATAGGCGCAGAGCACGCTCGCACCGCCGCCGATGCTGCAATTGCGCCCGATCTTGACACCCGGCCCGATGAGGGCGTTAGGGCCGATATAGGTCCCCTCGCCGATCTCCGCACCAGGGCCAATGATCGCACCGGGCTCGATGCCGATATTGGCCTCCAGCTTAGCGGTCGCATCGATGGTCGCAGCGGGTGAAATCGTCGCCGGATTCGCGGTGAACGTAACCGGCCGCATGGCTTGAGGATGCAGCAATGCACCAGCTATCGCGAAATCCGTATGCGGCTTCTTCGACAGAAGGACCGGAATATGATCGGGAACGAAGGATTTCAGCGCCGGAAGACAAATGATAGCCGAAGCCTTGCAGGTCTCCAGCTCAGCGCGATTCTTCCGGGAAAGGATATAACAAATGTCGCCTTCGCCTGCCCGATAGACGGGAGCGATAGATCTGATGACGACCTCCGAAGAGGCCGCATCAGCCAGTTCCGCCCCAAGATGCTCAGCCAGTTGTTTCAAGCTGACGCCACCATGGGGCGGGAAAAAACCAGTATGTTCCATAAGCACCAGCTCCAGAACGGTGTTCAAGCCCGCAGTTCTGGACTGCCGATATCAGAACTGGTTGGCGATGCCAAACCGGAAATTCTCAGTCTTGTCGTAATCTTCCTTCAAGACCGGCACGGCGTAGTCAACGCGGATGACACCGAACGGCGACGACCAGATCAGACCGGCACCGAGCGATGCGCGGATCGAACTGTCATTGTGAAGCGTATCGCCGAAGAGATTCGCCTTGTTGCCATAGAGCGTGCCTGCATCGGCGAAAGCTGCGATACGCAGACCGATATCCTGGGGAACGCCCGGCATCGGCATGCTCGCTTCAGCCGAAGCGGTGAAGTAGGTGGTACCACCAAGCGGATCGCCATGAGACGAACGCGGACCGATACCAGCATTCTCGAAGCCGCGGATTTCACGGCCGCCGAGCGTGAACTGATCGAAGACGTTCAGCTTGCCATTCGTCGGCATCACGTAGCCGGCACCCACCGTCAGCGAGCCGATGATATCGGCTTCGTCGCTGATCATCTGGTAGTAACGAGCCTTACCGCTCAACTTGTAGAAGTCGGAGTCGCCGCCGAGACCCGCAAACTCATGCGTGAACTTAGCAATGATGCCTTCACGCGGAAGGTTCTGATCGTCCAGCGTGTTATAGGTGAAGGTCTGCGAAACCGTCGACTGCACCCACGGGCCGTTCTCAACGAGGTTGAGATACGGAGCCGAAAGATTGTTCTGCCAATCGTTCGTGCCGTCATAAGTCAGGCGCTTGTAGTTGTAGCGCAGAGTCGTTGCCAGGTTCTCGGTGATCGGCGCGGTGACGCGCAGCGAGAAGCCTTCTTCCGAATAATCGTAGTAATCGTCGCTCGACGTCTGGTTCTTGAAGATATCGAAACCGGCAGCCAGACGATAACCGAGGAAATAAGGCTCGGTGAACGAGATGTTGTAGGTACGATTGCCTTCCGTACCGGCACCTGCGGCGAGACGGATGTACTGACCGCGACCGAGGAAGTTCTTTTCTTCAACCGAAGCTTCCAGAAGCAGGCCGCCATTGTTGCCGACGGCGTAACCGGCACCGATACCGAAGGAGCCCGTCGGCTGGTCTTCGACGTTGACGATGACGATGACGCGGTCCGGAGCACTGCCCTGAGCCGTCGAGATATCGACCTTGGTGAAATAGCCGAGCGCGTCGAGGCGGCGCTTCGCGCGCGTAATCATTTCCTGGTTGAAGGCATCGCCTTCGTTCAGGTCGAACTCGCGGCGGATGACGTAGTCGCGCGTGCGGGTGTTGCCACGGATTTCGATACGCTCGACATAGGCGCGCTCACCCTGGTCGACCAGATATTCGATGCCGATGGTGTGGCCGGACAGATCGCGGTTGCCGCGCGGCGTGATGCGGGCGAACGGATAGCCGGCAGCCGCGACGCGCTTGGAAATGTTCTCGATCGAAGTCTGGATATCCTTGGCGCTGTAGACATCGCCCTTGTGAGTGATGACAAGACCTTTCAGCTCGTCGGCATTGATACCTTCGACGGTCGAGATGACGTTGATATCGCCGTAGGTATAACGCGGACCTTCATCGACGTTGAAATTCAGCGTGTACTCGTTGCTTTGCTCGTTCAGCGTCGCATCGGCACTGACGACGCGGAAGTCGGCATAACCGTGATTGTAGTAGAACTGACGCAGCTGATCCTGGTCGGCCTGCAGACGCTCGGGGCTGTAGACGTCCTTGCGCGTCAGGAAGGACAGGAAGTTGCTCTTCTTCGTGCCGATGACCGAAGCAAGGCGACCGCTGCCATAGGCCTGGTTGCCCGAGAAATTGATCTTATCGATCTTGGTACGCTCGCCTTCGTTGATGACGAAAGCCACGTTCAGACGGCCCGGCGCGACCTCGGCGGTCTGCGTCGTCACCTGCACATCGTTACGACCGATGGATGCATAGGCATCCTTGATGGTCTTGACGTCAGCCTGAACGGTCGCCTCGTTATACGGGCCGGCAGCGTGCGTCTGGACGATGCCCTGAAGCTTGTCGTCCTTGATCTTGCGGTTGCCGTTGAAGACCACGGCATTGATGAGCTTGTTTTCGCTGACCGATACAACCAGCGTGCTACCCGAAACGGTAATGTGGACATCGGAGAAATATCCGGTGGCATATAGCTGCTTCACCGAAGCATCAATGTCACTGGCGGAGAAGCTCTTGCCGGGCTTGATCGTGATATTGTCCCGAACGGCTGTCTCGCCGACGCGTCCAGCACCGCGAACGTCAACCCGCTGAATAACAGCTGCTTCAGCCACAGAAGCAGAGGCAAGGGTGATCACACCAGCGCCCGACGCAACAACACCTGCAGACAGCGCTACCGCCGACACTGCGTTCAAAAATTTTGAACCAGCCTTCATTTCACTTCTTACCTTTTTTCAATCGTCCCCAGCCCCGAGCGAACCCGATTCCGGCCACGTGTGTCGTTTTACCCGCTTTTGACATACAAGCAAGGGAGCACGTTAATTTCTGTTTACTTCATTTCAAAGCGTGGCCCATTCGCCACTACGGCTTTGAAACATCGTAAATAAATCGTAATTTTCCTCTCGTCGCCCCACTAGCCTATTCTGGAACTAATATCGTTCCAGGTCGCAAACACCATGAGCGAGAGCACCATCGCAAATCCAATCCGGAAAGCGATATCCTGCGCCCGTGCACCCAAAGGTTTTCCCCTTACGGCTTCAATCGCATAGAACATCAGATGCCCGCCATCAAGTACCGGGACCGGCATCAAATTTAATAACCCTATTGAAACAGAAAGTATGGCGGCGAACTGGAGCACTGCTGCAAAACCCAGGGTTGCCATCTGCCCCGAGAGTTGTGCAACCCGAATCGGCCCGCCAAGCTGATCTGCCTTCATGTAACCGCCAATGACGTTGCCGATATATTCGAAGGTGCCGGAAACGATGCTGCCGGTCTGTTTCACACCTTCGGTAAGAGCCTGCAGCGGCCCGTAAGCCTCGTAACGCAGCCTGATCGGCTTCTGACCATCGCTGATGCCGATCGTGGCAATCTCCGTCCGTGCGCCGAAGACATCGGTCTCCTCCGACTTTCTCGGCGTCACCGTTACGTCGCGGGTCTGGCCATTGCGCTCGATCGACAGCGCCATGGGCTTGTCGGCATGAGCAGCCGCATAACGCTGCACTTCGCCGATGGAGCCGATCTCTCGTCCATCCACAGAAAGAATGCGGTCACCGAGCTCCAAGCCCGCCGTCTGGGCCGGACTGTCGGCCCCGATCGACGCGATCAACGGATCAATCGGCGCGATGCCGATGCTGCCGACATCCTTCTTGTTTCCGGATGCGTCCGTATCCGTCAATGTCGTGGTCACGATCGGCAAATCGCGGATCACGCCATCGTGCTGGATGGTCAGCACGATGCTCTTGCCGGGGCGCTCGGCGATATAACGGCCGATATCGTAATAAGTCGCGGCATTATTGCCATCGACTGCAATCAGGCGGTCTCCCGCTTGCACACCGGCCTTTGCCGCCGGTCCGGCCGGCTCCACCGCCGTCACCACCGGATCGACGAGCGCGATACCGATACGGCCCATTTCCATCTTGTTACCGAACTGATCGGTGTCCTCGACCAGTTTCGGAACGATCCGGAAATCGCGATTCTGGCCGTCGCGGTCGACGGTCAGTATGATCGTGCGGCCCGGGCGCAGGCCGACATAGCGCTGCACTTCATCAAAAGTCGTCACCTTGTTGCCATCGACGGCAATCAGGCGGTCGCCTGGCTCAATGCCAGCCTCCGCGGCAGCACCGTCACGTGTCACCATGGCCACGACCGGATCGGCAACCGTGCGGCCGTAAACGCTGAAAAGGACTGCGAAAATCACAATGGCGAGCAGGAAATTGGCGACCGGTCCGGCCGCAACGGTTGCAGCCCGTTTCCAGAGCCTGGCTCCAGCGAAGGACTGGGCGCGCTCCTCCTCCGTCATTGCCGAGAGCTGATCCACATCGGTCTTGCTGGACGCGTCCTCGTCGCCGAAGAATCGCACGTAACCGCCGAGCGGAATGAGGGAAAGCTTCCAGCGCGTGCCGTGTCTGTCGGTAAATCCGGCAATCTCCGGCCCGAAGCCGATCGAAAAAGCCATGATGCGGATGCCGGACCAACGACCGACCAGATAATGGCCCATCTCGTGCACAAAAACGAGCAACGACAGCACAAAGACAAATGTGATGACGTTGTTCGTCAAGAAACCGATGAAGCCAGCCGCGCTACCCATGCAACGATCCTGTTCGTATTAGAGCGGTTCAGCTTTCACGGAAGCTCCGAACCGTTCCATCTTTCTGTTTTCTCGCAATTCCAGACGGAAAACCGCTGCGCAGTTTCCTAGAATTGCTCCAGTATCAGACCCCGAGCAGAACGCCGCCCAATGAAAAGGTCTCGCCGCTCATTGTCAGCGTTATTACGATAGCCAACAAAAACGCTGCAAAACAAGCAAAAATTAGTCCATCGACCCGATCCATCACGCCGCCATGTCCGGGAATCAGATGGCTGGAGTCTTTCACGCCAAACTTGCGCTTGACGAACGATTCGAACAGGTCGCCGATCTGACTGCAGACGGAAAGCACCAGGGCAAGGAGAGGAATCCACAGGTCTTCGGCTGAAAAGAAGCTCCAGACGACCGCCGTTCCCGCGATGACGGCCGCGATAGCACCGCCGATGGCGCCCGACCAGGTCTTGCCCGGCGATATGCTTGGCGCCAGCTTCGGCCCCCCGATAGCGCGGCCGACGAAATAGGCAAAGATATCCGTCGCCCATACCGTGGCAAAGACGAATAGCATCAGCACGAAGCCGCGAAAATCGTCATCGCGGATCTCGGCAAGGGCAATGGCCGTCAATCCGGAATAGAATATGCCGCCCGGCAGCCACCAGCTCTTTCCACGTATGGCGACCATGATCGCGGTAACGGCAACGAAGGCGGCCAAAACCTCGATGGAATAGACGGATTCACTCAATGCCGTCGCACCGGCTATCAATACGAGCCCAAGCCAGCCAAGCGCGTTTCCCTGAGGATCGCGGCCATGCAGATCCGATATCGTCGACCACTCATAATAGACGAGCAGACCGATCACGGCGGCGAGCAGACGAAAGCCTGAGCCGCCATACCAGGTGGCAGCAAGAACGATGACGGCGAGAATGATGCCGGAGATGATGCGCAGCCTGAGTTCGCGGCTCATCACGACCCCACGGCCGCCGCCTGCTTGGCGGAAAGGCCGCCGAAACGCCGGTCGCGCGCAGCATATTTCTCCAACGCTGAGAAGAAGAGCTCGCGGCTGAAATCGGGCCAATAGTCCGGCACGAACATGAATTCCGAATAAGCGGCTTGCCAGAGCAGGAAATTCGAAAGCCGCTCCTCGCCGCTCGTGCGGATGATGAGATCGGGATCAGGAATACCGGCGGTGTCCAGACGGGCATCGACCAGCTCCGGTGTGATATCCTGCGGGCGCAGCCGCCCGGCCTCGACATCCTTTGCAAGGCTGGCAAACGCACGCGTGATTTCGTCGCGCGAGCCGTAATTGAAGGCGATGACCAGCGTCAAGGCGGTATTGTTCCTGGTGGTCTCCTCCGCCTCGATCAGCAAGGGCAGGATATCACCGCGCAGGCCGGTGCGATCGCCGATGACGCGGATGCGCACATTCTGGCGATGAAGCTCGGCAAGGTCCCTCCGGATGAAGGCCTTGAGGAGGCCGAGGAGATCGCTCACCTCCGCCTCGGGCCGGCGCCAGTTCTCCGAGGAGAAGGCGAACAGCGTCAGATATTTTATGCCGATGTCGCCTGCCGCCCGCACCGTCTCCCGAACCGCCTCCACGCCCTTGCGGTGGCCCATGGTGCGCGGCAGACCGCGCGCATTGGCCCAGCGTCCGTTGCCATCCATGATGATGGCAACGTGTTCGGGTACGACAGAGAACGTAGGAGCTGACATATGGGTCCGGTTTCGTTCGGCGGAAAGATGCTCTGGCCTCATAATCTAGGGCGCAGCCGCCGCTTTCAATATTGCGAAAATCGAAAGCGCGACACTCCCCAGCATGCGATCAGACGTGCATGATTTCCTTTTCTTTGTCGGCTAGCAAGCGGTCGATTTCCGAAATCGTCTCATCCGTCATCTTCTGCACACGTTCAGAGAGAGAGCGGCTCTCGTCCTGACCGATTACGCCATCCTTTTCGGCCTTTTTGAGGCCATCCATGCCATCGCGGCGCACGTGGCGAATCGCCACCTTCGCCTTTTCGGCATATTCATGCGCGACCTTCACCAGCGAACGGCGACGCTCTTCGTTAAGTTCCGGTAGCGGGATGCGCAGGTTCTGGCCATCGACGATCGGATTGAGGCCGAGATTGGATTCGCGGATGGCGCGCTCGACGGCGCTGACCATCGATTTGTCCCACACCGACACAGTCAGCATCCGCGGCTCCGGCACGGTGATATTGGCCACCTGGTTCAGCGGCATGCGCGAGCCATAGGCTTCGATCGTCACAGGATCGAGGATGTTGGCGGATGCGCGCCCGGTGCGCAGTGAGGCGATGTCGCTCTTGAATGCAGCAATAGCGCCATCCATACGGCGCTTCAGTTCCTTGAGATCACTGGCTTCGCTCATGTCTATGCTCCCCTGTAATGAGGCGACACCGGGGCTGACCCGGCGTCACAGGAATGTCAGTTGTCTGATACGATGGTCTTGCGGCCGCCGCCGGTCAAGATTTCCGCGAAGCCGCCCTTCTCGTGAATGGAGAAGACGACGATCGGAATGGAATTTTCGCGTGCAAGCGCCACGGCGGCGACATCCATGACGGCCAGCCCCTTTTCGAGCACCTGACTATGGGTCAAATGATCGAAGCGCTCGGCATCGGGGAACTTCTTCGGATCGGCGGAATAGATGCCATCGACCTGAGTTCCCTTGAAGATCGCTTCAGCGCCCATTTCGGCGGCACGCAGCGCAGCTGCAGAATCGGTCGTGAAGAAGGGATTGCCGGTGCCACCGGCGAAGATGACCACGCGGCCGAGCGAGAGGTGGTAGAGCGTGGCGCGCTGCGAGAAGCTTTCGCAGATTTCCGGCATGGAGATGGCCGAGAGCACGACGGTATCGATATTGAGCTTGCGCAGCGAGGTCGCCAGCGCCAGCGCATTGATGACCGTGCCGAGCATACCCATGTGGTCGCCGGTCACGCGGTCGCCGCCCTTGGAGGCCACGGCTACCCCGCGGAAGATATTGCCGCCGCCGACCACGACGCCGACTTCGACACCCATAGCGCGCGCCTGTGCGATATCACCGGCAATCCGGTCGGCGACGGTGACATCGATACCAAAACCCTGGCTGCCCATCAGAGCTTCACCAGAGGCCTTGAGCAACACGCGCTTGTAGATCGGCTGGGACATCGTAGCTCCTTGAAGTGATCACCGGGGGAATGATTGTGAAAGCCGGATACACGAAGGGCACCGCGTTGTCACGCGATGCCCATACGTTTTCCCTGATATGGTTTCACCAAACCGAGATATGTCTCTTTTCGACCGTGCTTTTCCGCACCTCTTCAAATTGCGGAAAAGCCCTATCGTTTTGTTTCCTTACGCATTCCGAACGGAAAACCGCTACGCACTTTTCCTGGAAATGCTCAGATCAGCCCTTGGCGACAGCTGCAACTTCTGCAGCGAAGTCGCTTTCTTCCTTCTCGACGCCTTCGCCGAGCAGCAGACGGGCCATGCCGGTGATTTCGATCGGGGCGCCGGCGGTCTTTTCAGCTTCCTTGAGGGCAGCACCGACCGTCAGGTCCGGATTGATGACGAAAGCCTGCGAGAGAAGAGCGACTTCCTCGAAGAACTTACGCATGCGGCCTTCGACCATCTTTTCGATGATGGCTTCCGGCTTGCCGGATTCGCGGGACTGTTCGATGAAGACGTTGCGTTCGCGCTCGGCGACGGCGGCGTCGACTTCTTCGGCGCGGATGGCCAGCGGGTTGGTAGCAGCAATGTGCATGGCAATCTGGCGGCCGATCGACGTCAGAACAGCCTTGTCACCGACCGACTTCAGGGCGACAAGAACGCCGAGCTTGCCGATACCGTCGCCGGCGGCGTTATGGATGTAGGTCGCCACGACGCCGTGCTCGACTTCCAGCTTGGCGGCACGACGGAGCGTCATGTTCTCGCCGATGGTAGCAATCGCGTCCTTGATGGCGTCGGCGACCGGCTTGCCGGATGCGGGATAGGTCGCAGCCGAAATGGCTTCGACCGTGCCGTCAGTGGAGAGCGCAACTTCGGCGATGCCGCGAGCGAGGTCCTGGAAGGCGTCGTTGCGGGCAACGAAGTCGGTTTCGGAGTTGAGCTCGACGACAACGGCCTTGTGACCGGCGCCGGCAATGGCGATCAGGCCTTCAGCGGCGGTGCGGCCGGACTTCTTGTCGGCCTTGGAGATGCCCTTGGCGCGCAGCCAGTCGATCGCGGCTTCGATATCGCCGTTCGTCTCGGTCAGCGCCTTCTTGCAATCCATCATGCCTGCGCCAGACTTTTCGCGCAGTTCTTTCACCAATGCAGCCGTAATCTCGGTCATAAGCTTCCTCTTGTCGGTTCATACGGTGCGGCAAGCGGCATAAAGCCGAAGCGGCACCGATTTGAGGGACGAAATGTACCCGTAAGTATGACAGCGTTATGAAGCCGCGTCATACTCTGGAATTCTTGATTGGAACAGGCCCTGCTCTACTGCCCGGGCCATGCGCTCCTTGAAACAGAACAAGGCCGCTCGAACTCCTTGAAGTCGCAACGGCCTTGTCCCGGATGTCAATACGCTCGGGCGGACAGGATTGCGTCCGCCCTTGGGCGCGATCAGGCTTCGGTGCCGTCCGCCAGGGTCGGCTCGACCGGAGCTTCTTCGGAAGCGCCGAGGTCACGGCCCGATGCGCTCTGCTGGCGAGCAATGCCGTCGATGGCAGCACGCGAGATCAGATCGCAGTAAAGAGCGATGGCGCGCGAAGCGTCGTCGTTGCCCGGGATCGGATAATCGATCAGGTCCGGATCGCAGTTCGAGTCGATGATGGCGACGACCGGGATGCCGAGGCGCTTGGCTTCGTCGATCGCAATCTTTTCCTTGTTGGTGTCGATGATGAACATCAGGTCCGGCGTGCCGCCCATGTCCTTGATACCGCCGAGGGCCTTGTCGAGCTTTTCGCGCTCACGCTCGAGGTTCAGACGTTCCTTCTTGGTGAAGCCCTGGGCTTCGCCGGAGAGGATTTCATCGAGCTTGCGCAGACGCTGGATCGAGTTGGAGATCGTCTTCCAGTTGGTCATCATGCCGCCGAGCCAGCGGGCGTTGACGTAGTACTGAGCCGAACGCTTCGCGCTGTCGGCAATCAGTTCGGACGCCTGACGCTTGGTGCCGACGAACAGAACGCGGCCGCCGCGGGCAACGGTGTCGCTGACAACCTGTAGAGCGCGGCTCAGCATCGGAACCGTCTGGGCGAGGTCGATGATGTGGATGTTGTTACGATCGCCGAAAATGTACGGCTTCATCTTCGGGTTCCAGCGATGCG
Organism: Rhizobium pantanalense; assembly: GCF_030182525.1. Classification (NCBI taxonomy): domain Bacteria; kingdom Pseudomonadati; phylum Pseudomonadota; class Alphaproteobacteria; order Hyphomicrobiales; family Rhizobiaceae; genus Rhizobium; species Rhizobium pantanalense. The sequence goes on along the minus strand of NZ_JAQJCH010000005.1, from coordinate 158,932 downwards.
TCTGATGGCCGAAGTGAACACCTGCTTCGAGAAGCTGGCGCATAGAAAAATCGGGCAATGCCATGCCTTTGTATCCTTTTCCGGTTGAACCTCCGCAAGGCGAACAGCATCCTCTTCGAGAATGCCACCGGGCGGAAAAATCCGGATTTCTCCCGGACAATCCCATGCCTTACGTGTGGAATGCGGGTGGCCATACATTCGATTCGCTTGGAATGCAAGGCTTGAGGCTCAAAATAGCCGATTCTTATCTCGATCCGTTCTCAATCCGTCCCGCAGCAGGCTACTGACATGCCTTCGCACCGAGAACTTCAAGCTTGGTGAGCTTGCCGGTCAGCACGAAGTCACCATAATCCATGGTGAGGTCGCGCGTGATGCCGTTCTCGTAGAGTTTAAAGGACATGCGGTAGACGGGCATGGCATCGCCCGCGGACTTTTCGTTGAAATAAGCCACGGTCACCGGCCAGAAAGGCGTCTTGGAGAAGGCGCCAGCCTTTTCGGCATCGGGATCGTCCGTGGCCGGCATCTGCTCCTTGCCGACGACGGTGGTCGCGATCAGCGGCTTGTCGCCGTCATCCGAACCATCAAAAACCTGTGCCTCGAAGAAATTCTTGCCGAGCTTCGCATTGTGGATGATGTCGAGCATATGCTCCGTCGGGAAACGGCTCTCGATGATCTGGACCTGCTTGTTGTGCGGCTGGGTGAGATCGACCTTGATGCCCTTCTGGTCGTCGCTTGCCGCACCGCGCACATCCTTGTCGAGCTGGTTGTCGGTATAGGATTTGGTCTCGAAGCGGAACAGGCGCTTGCCGAGATCCTCGAAAGTCGTCGTCTGCTGGTCGCTGACTCGGGTGGAATCGCCGGTGTCGATCTTCGTCACGAAGCGGAAATTGGTGGTGAATCCGGTGCAATCGGAGCCTTCGAACTCATAGACCATGCGGCCGACCATGCCGGAAATGCCGGAGCGATCGGAGGCATCCTTCAGTTCGAGATCATAGACCGCGCGATGCGCGATCAGCCCGCTCGGACCGGCCGCATGGGCTGCCGAAACCGCCAGCGACAGAATGCTCAGGCCCGAAAAAACGGTAGCAGCAAGACTCGAGCGGAACATTCATTATCTCCTGTTGGACTCACACGCGATGTTATAAGAACGCTTTCGGCTGAAACGAGGCTGCCGATCCTAAGTGACCGAATTTAGTCTTGATGCCGGATTTTTGAAGTTTTTACAACAAAACGGGAGATGAAAATGTCCGACGCTATCGAGAGCCGCTTAAAGGAACTCGGCATCGTTCTGCCGCAGGCTGCAGCACCTGCCGCCAACTACGTTCCCTATGTCATCAGCGGCAATCTTCTCTATCTGTCGGGCCAATTGCCGATGGAAAATGGCAAGATCGGCGTGACAGGCCATCTCGGTAAGGACGTCGACGTCGCGGCGGGAAGCCGCGCGGCCGAACTTTGCGCCATCAACATTCTCGCCCAGGCGAAAGCTGCCCTCGGCGGCGATCTCGGCCGGATCAAGCGGCTGATCAAGCTCAACGGCTTCGTCGCCTCGACGCCCGATTTCGTCGAACAACACCTTGTGATCAACGGGGCCTCCAATCTTCTGGCAAACGTATTAGGCGAAGCCGGCAAGCACGCCCGCGCCGCCGTCGGCATGGCCGCCCTGCCGCTCAATGCCGCCGTTGAAATTGACGCCATTCTGGAAATTGCATAATGAGCAAGCTTACCTGGTTGACCGAGCGTCCCGTCGCTCACCGCGGCTATCATGACATGAACAGGCAAGTCTGGGAGAATACACTCTCGGCCTTCAGCCGCGCTATCGAGGCGGGTTTTGCCATCGAATGCGACCTGCACTACGCCTCGGACGGTGTTCCCGTGGTCTTCCATGACGACGATCTCCAGCGCGTCTGCAATCTGCCGGGCGAAGTGCGCGAGCGCACCTCGGCCGAGCTCGGGCTGCTGTCGGTCGGCGGTACCAAGGACAAGATCCCGACACTGAAGCAGCTTCTGCACCTCTGCGACGGCAAAGTGCCGCTGGTGCTGGAGCTGAAAGGGCGCGAAGGCGATGACGATGGCTTCGCCGAATCCGTGATCGAAGTGCTGGAAGGCTACAAGGGGCATGTGGCGCTGATGAGCTTCGACCGCTGGCTGCTCAAGGACCTCAAGACACTGGAAGCGCCCTACCCTGTGGGACTGACGGCTGAAGGAAACAAGCCTGAGACGTTTTTTCAGCATGACGAAGCCATGCATCTTGGGCTAGACTTCATCTCGTACTTCTACGGCCACCTGCCGAACCCCTTTGTTACGGCGCAACGCCAGCGCGGTATTCCGGTCATCACCTGGACCGTGCGCGACGAAGCGGCCCGCAAACATACATTTGCCAATGCAGACCAGATGACCTTCGAAGGTTTTGATCCGCGCCTGGCCTCGTAAATCGGCATCGATTGAAGAAGAGGCTTTGCGCATACCCAAATTGCCGCTGCGCCGACAGTGCGCCCTTCGGGCGGATGGCGCAGCGGTGAGAGCCCTTCTTTCCTTCCAAGCGCAAGAGTTTGATGACAGACGAATTATCCATTCGAGTCGAACGATCCTTCAAGAATATCGCCCCGGAGAGCTGGTCGAAGCTGGCCGGAGCGTCCAGAACCGGCAGAATCCTGCCCTACAATCCCTTTGTCTCGCACGCCTTCCTCTCATCGCTTGAGGAGTCCGGTTCCGCCACCGACAAGACCGGCTGGCTCGGCAATCACCTGCTACTGGAAACCGAAAGCGGCGAATTGCTCGGTGCCGTCGTGGGCTACCTAAAGAGCCATAGTCAGGGCGAATATGTCTTCGACCATGGCTGGGCCGATGCTTTCGAGCGTGCCGGCGGCCGCTATTATCCGAAACTGCAATGCTCTATTCCCTTCACGCCCGCCACTGGGCCGCGCCTATTGGTTGCCGAAGGGCAGGACCGAAGCGCGCTGCAGCCGGCGCTCGCCGAAAGCCTGAAAGAAGTCACTCGACAGCTCGGCGTTTCCTCGGCGCATATCACCTTCCTGCCGGAAGACGAGGTTTCGGTTTTCGAAACCGACGGCTATCTGCATCGCACCGACCAGCAGTTCCACTTCATCAACGAGGGCTACCTCGATCACGACGCGTTCCTGGAGACACTGGCATCGCGCAAACGCAAGGCGCTGAAGAAGGAACGGCGTGCGGCGGTCGAGCACGGCATTACCATCGACTGGCTGACCGGCAGAGACCTGACGGAAGGAATATGGGACCAGTTCTTCGCCTTCTATATGGATACCGGCAGCCGCAAATGGGGCCGCCCCTATCTCACCCGAAAATTCTATTCGCTGATCGGCGAGCGCATGCCCGACGACATCCTGCTCGTCATGGCCAAGCGCGAAGGACGTTATATCGCCGGCGCCATCAACTTCATTGGCGGCGAGACGCTCTACGGTCGCCATTGGGGCTGCATCGAGGATCATCCCTTCCTGCATTTCGAGGTCTGCTATCATCAGGCGATCGATTTTGCGCTGAGCAAAGGCTTGAAGCGCGTGGAAGCCGGAGCACAGGGCGAGCACAAGCTGGCGCGCGGCTATCTTCCCGTCATCACGCATTCCGCGCATTATATCGGCCATCAGGGCCTGCGACGCGCCGTTGCTGATTACCTGAAGCATGAGCGGGAGCAAGTGGAAGAGATGAGCGAGATCCTCACCGAGCACAGCCCCTTCCGCAAAGGCGAACGGCAGGATATCTAACGGTTCGCAACAACTATAAAAGCAAGACGAGGAGACACTGGATGACCAGCCCCGCCTATGACGACAACAATATCTTCGCAAAGATCCTGAAAGGCGAGATCCCGTCTTACCGCGTCTATGAGGACGAGCACACCGTTGCCTTCATGGATGTGATGCCGCAGTCGCCTGGCCACACGCTGGTGCTGCCGAAGTCACCTTCCCGCAACATCTTCGACGCCGATCCGGCTGCGTTGCAGCACGCAATCACTGTGGTACAAAAGATCGCCGTCGCCGTTCGGGAAGCCTTTGATGCCGACGGCGTCTATATCGCGCAGTTCAACGAGCCCCCCGCGGGACAAACCGTCTTCCATCTGCATTTCCACGTTATCCCGCGCATCGAGGGCGTCGCGCTGAAGCCGCATTCGGGCAAGATGGAAGATGGCGCGGTGCTGGCGGAAAACGCCCGGAAGATCATCGAAGCGCTGGCCTGATGGGCTGAGTTCCTCGAGTCATTCCTGAGGCTTTCTTCATAACCATATAAAAACGGCTGCATTATCCCTAATGCAGCCGTTTCATTTTTCTCAAATCACCGATCGGTGATTACTTGCGCGGAACCTTCGGAACCGTGCCACCGCCCTTGCGCGGCGACTTGCCTTCGGACTCGTCGCTTTCGCTCGAAGTGGAGGCCTTGGCCGAGCGGCGGCTGTCGGCTGCCGTTGCAGCCTTGCCGACGCGGCTTCTGGCCTTGACGGTGGTATCGCCGTCATCCTCTTCCACTTCGGCCGGCACATCGCCCACTTCGGCTTCCGGCTTCGGCCGGATCGGAGCGGTGTCGGCGATCGCCTCGAGCAGGATGCCGGTCGAGCCGTCTTCCTTCTTGCCGACGGTGACGTTGACGACGCCGCCCTTCTTCAGCTTGCCGAAGAGGATTTCGTTGGCCAGCGGCTTCTTGATGTTTTCCTGGATGACGCGCGCCAGCGGACGAGCGCCCATCTTGTCGTCGTAACCCTTCTCGGACAGCCATGCGATGGCGTCCTCGTGCAGGTCGAAGGTAACGTTCCGTTCGGAAAGCTGCGCTTCCAGCTGCATGATGAACTTCTGCACGACCTTGTGGATAACGGTCGTCGGCAGCGGCGCGAAGGGAATGACAGCATCCAGACGGTTGCGGAACTCCGGGGTGAACAGGCGGTTGAGCGCCTCTTCATCCTCGCCCGTACGCTTGGACGAGCCGAAGCCGATCGCGGCCTTGGCCATTTCCGAAGCGCCCGCGTTGGTCGTCATGATCAGGATGACGTTGCGGAAGTCGATCTTCTTGCCGTTGTGGTCGGTCAATGCGCCATGGTCCATGACCTGCAGCAGGATATTGAAGATATCCGGATGCGCCTTCTCGATTTCGTCGAGCAGAACCACACTGTGCGGATGCTGATCGACGCCGTCGGTCAGGAGACCGCCCTGGTCGAAGCCGACATAGCCGGGAGGTGCACCGAGCAGACGGGAAACCGTGTGACGCTCCATGTATTCCGACATGTCGAAGCGCAGTAGTTCGACGCCGAGCGACGAGGCAAGCTGCTTGGCGACTTCGGTCTTGCCGACGCCCGTGGGGCCGGAGAAGACGTAGCAGCCGATCGGCTTGTTCGGTTCGCGCAGGCCGGCACGTGCCAGCTTGATCGAGGTCGAAAGCGCTTCGATAGCCGTATCCTGGCCGTAGACGACCGAACGCAGTTCCTGTTCGAGGTTGGCGAGAACCATCTCGTCATCCTTGGAAACCGTTTTCGGCGGAATGCGGGCCATCGTCGCAATCGTCGCTTCGATCTCCTTTTCGGTAATCAGCTTGCGGCGCTTGGACGGCGGCAGCAGCATCTGGGCGGCACCCGTCTCGTCGATCACGTCGATCGCCTTATCCGGCAGCTTGCGGTCGGAGATATAGCGAGCCGACAGCTCGACAGCCGTCTTGATGGCGTCGTTCGAGTAGCGCAGGTGGTGATACTCTTCGAAATAGGGCTTCAGGCCCTTCATGATTTCGATGGCATCCTCGATGCTCGGCTCGTTGACATCGATCTTCTGGAAGCGACGGACGAGTGCCCGATCCTTCTCGAAGAATTGACGGTATTCCTTATAGGTAGTCGAACCGATGCAACGGATCGCGCCTGAGGAAAGGGCGGGCTTCAGCAGGTTCGATGCATCCATGGCGCCGCCAGAGGTGGCGCCTGCACCGATGACGGTGTGGATCTCGTCGATGAACAGCACGGCGCCCGGATACTCTTCGAGCTCCTTGACGACCTGCTTCAGTCGCTCTTCGAAATCGCCGCGATAACGCGTGCCGGCCAGCAGCGTGCCCATATCGAGCGAGAAGATCGTGGCATCGGCCAGCGCTTCGGGAACCTTGCCCTCGACGATGCGCTTGGCAAGACCTTCGGCAATCGCCGTCTTGCCCACACCAGGGTCGCCGACATAGAGCGGATTGTTCTTCGAGCGACGGCACAGCACCTGGATGGTGCGGTTGACCTCGGAGTTACGGCCGATCAACGGATCGATCTTGCCGTTCTTGGCCTTCTCGTTGAGGTTGACGCAATAGGCCTTCAGCGCGTCCTGCTGCTTCTTGCCATTGCCCTCCTCCTGCTCGCCGCGGGAGGTCGGCTTGCTTTCGGATTCGCTTTCCTCGGCGCCGCGCGGCGTGCGGGTCTGGGAGGAACCCGGGCGCTTGCCGATGCCGTGAGAGATATAGTTGACCGCGTCGTAGCGGGTCATTTCCTGCTCCTGCAGGAAGAAGGCCGCATGGCTTTCCCGTTCCGCGAAAATCGCGACGAGAACATTGGCGCCCGTCACTTCCTCGCGGCCAGAAGATTGCACATGGATCACGGCACGCTGGATGACACGCTGAAAGCCGGAAGTCGGCTTCGAGTCCTCATCGTAACCCGTGACCAGGTTGGAGAGTTCATTATCGACGTATTCAGTCAGAGTCTTACGGAGCGCGTCGAGATCAACATTGCACGCGCCCATGACAGCTGCGGCATCGGCGTCGTCTACCAGCGCCAAAAGCAGATGTTCCAGCGTGGCATACTCGTGATGCCGCTCGTTCGCGTAGGTCAGTGCCTGATGCAGCGCCTTCTCAAGACTAGGCGAAAATGTTGGCACGTTCAGATCCTCACTTCTTTTCCATAACACATTGCAGCGGATGCTGGTGCTGCCGGGCAAAGTCCATCACCTGGCTCACCTTCGTTTCGGCTACTTCATATGTATATATCCCGCACTCGCCCACGCCGTGGTTGTGGACATGAAGCATGATGCGGGTGGCACTTTCGAGATCCTTTTGAAAGAAACGCTCCAGGATATGGATCACAAAGTCCATGGGCGTATAGTCATCATTCAGAAGCAGCACGCGGTATAGATTGGGTTTCTTGGTTTTGGGCTTGGTGCGCGTAATCACCGAGGTCCCGCGATTTCCGTTGTCCCCGTTCCTTTCGCTATCGTTTTGCATCCGGATCGGCTCAGCGATCATTTCATTCATTCCTCAAATCATCCGGCAGAAGCTATCGCATTCCGACTTGGCACTGGGGTTGGGCACTGGGTTGGTTTCTTCACTTGGTCGGGCCGGATATCCGAACCTCTAACTTAGTTCATATTGGCGTGATTTTAAGCCCCTTGCTGGACACTGCAATCACAATTCGCTGACAAAGAGGGCTGCGGTCAAAAAAGTCGCTGCATATCGCCACGTCCGGTTCGGCTCGCCAAAACGCAAAAGACCGGCCACGCATCGCGCAGCCGGTCCTTCCGGAAATTTTGCCTTTCGGCGAAAGTTTAAGCGGCAGTCGCCGTTGCCGTTGCCTTGCTGGCGGCCTTCGTCGCAGCCGCGACCGGCGCTTCGTAAGGCTTGTAGGCAGTCTTAGCGAGATCGGCATACATTTCGCCGAGCTTGGTGGCTTCGGCAATGAAGTTTTCGTAGGAAGACTTCACATAGCTGCTCTGCAGTTCGAAGGCAGCTTCGAAGCTCTTGACGCCGGCGAGCGTTTCGAAGTGTGCAACACCATCCTGGAAAGACTTCTTGGAGTATTCAGCAGCTTCGGCAGCAATTGCCTGAAAGCCCTTGGTGACATCGGAATAGCTCTTCAGCGCCGTGTCCATGGCTTCCTTGCCCTTCTTGTTCGCTTCATCGAAATTGAACATGCTTCTCCGTCCCTTGTTGGCCGGCCGGCGGCCGGTTTACAGGGATAAAGGTTAAATGCGACGCACAATTAGTCAAGTAGTCTTGTGCATCGCAATATCCCCTTTCGGTTGCATTTTGAATGACAGCGCGGGGTCGAGAATAATGGGTGCGCCCCATCATTCTGTTTTTCCTAATATATATCATCGGGCCTGCAACCACAGGCTTTGATTAAAATATTGGCATTTGGTCAGAAAGAAGCCGCAAGCGATCAGAACGGCGGCGGAATGATCAAATTGGCAAACGTCAAAGAAAAAGGCCGTATTTCAATGAAATACGGCCCGAATATTCGATCACTATAAGAGATTGATATAATCAGAGATCGACGTCCAGAATGGCCATCGAGAAATTATAGGAGCGGTCGCCATCTTCGTCGTCGATATAGACGACACCCAGAAACTCTTCGCCGAGATAGACTTCCGCAGAATCGTTCTTGCGCGGGCGGGCTTTCACCACGACCTGCGGATTGAACGTGCGCTTGAAATAGGCGTCGAGCTTCTTGATTTCTTCAGGCTTCACAATGCTTCTCCGTGAGGATCTCTGTTGGCCGCTTCTTGCATAGGAAAAGCGGCGGTGTAAAGACCGGACCCGCGCATAGCTATCCAACGGCAGCGCAAGCCTCGGAAAATCGGACTGGAATTTCCTAGATTCCTGCACCCATGATCTGGTCAACGATCAATTGCTCGGCGAGCAGCTGATCCATCGAACGAGAGGGCTCGGAACACCCTGCTTCTCCGACCACCTTGGCCGGAACACCGGCAACGGTCGTCTTGGCGGGCACCTCCTTCAGCACCACGGAGCCGGCGGCAATGCGCGAGCAATGGCCGACCTGGATATTGCCGAGGATCTTGGCCCCCGCACCGATCAGGACGCCGTGGGCGATCTTCGGATGGCGGTCGCTGCCTTCCTTGCCGGTGCCGCCGAGCGTGACCCCGTGCAGGATCGAGACGTTATCGCCGATCACAGCCGTTTCGCCCACGACAAGGCCGGTCGCGTGATCGAGGAAGATGCCCTTGCCGATGCGCGCCGCCGGATTGATGTCAGTCTGGAAAACGCTGGAGGAGCGGCTCTGCAGATAGAGCGCGAAATCGCGGCGGCCGCGATTATGGAGCCAATGCGCAAGCCGGTGCGTCTGCAGCGCATGGAAGCCCTTGAAGTAGAGCACGGGCTCCAGGAACCGCAGGCACGCGGGATCGCGATCATAGACGGCCTGGATATCGACGCGCAGAATCGATCCCCATTCCGGCCAGTCGACCAGCATTTCTTCAAAGGTCTGGCGCAGGAGAATGGCCTGCATGTCCGGATGGTCGAGCCGCTCGCAGATGCGATAGATGACGCATTCTTCCAGCGAACGGTGATTGATGATCGTCGAATAGAGGAAGGCGGCAAGGAGCGGGTCCTTTTCGGCAGCGGCACGTGCTTCCTCGCGCATGCTGTCCCAGATCGGGTCCATGACCTTCACTGCGCCCAAGCCTTCTACCTGGCGAATATCCGTTGCTGCGACCATTGGCGGTCTCCCGATTTTCTGTCAGGGGTACATTATATAGAATAAAAGCCAGACAAGACAAATGGGTTGATCGCGCATGAATTTCGAGCATGACTTTGCCAGCGGTCTCATTCGCGCTACATGCAGCGACGCGATCGGTACGATTGCCATCGGCAACCCAGACCGAAAGAATGCCCTAACGGCTGCCATGTGGCGCGCCATCCCGCAGGCCGTGCGCATTTTGACCGACGAAGCCCATGCGCATGTGATTGTTTTGCGCGGCGCGGGCGCGGATTTTTCGGCCGGCGCCGATATCAGCGAATTCGACAGCGTGCGCAAGAATTCCGAGACCGCGGTCGCCTATGAGGCGCTGAACAGCCAGGCTTTCGAGGCTATCCGTCACTGCCGCGTGCCGACAATCGCCGCAATCCGCGGCATTTGCTATGGCGGTGGCTTCGGCTTGGCGGCGGCTTGCGATCTTCGAATAGCCGAACGGGGCGCGCGATTCTGCATGCCCGCCGTCCGCCTCGGCGTCGCCTATCCCGCCGACGCCGTGCAGGACATCGTCAACGCGCTCGGAGCGCAGATGGCCAAGGTCACGCTGTTTACCGGCGCACCCATGTCTGGCGAGAAGCTGGTTGCCGCTGGCTTTCTTCTGGAGGAAATCGACTCGGAGGCATTCGATGGCGAAGTCTCCGCCCTCGCCCATGCCATCGCCGCCAATGCACCGATCGCGCTGCATGCCTCGAAACTCGCCATCCGCGCCGTCATCGAGCAGAACGGCGACCTGCTGCGCGAAGCGGAAGTGATCGGCGCGGAGACATTCGACAGCGCCGATTATGCAGAGGGCCGCGCTGCCTTTGCAGAGCGGCGAAAACCACACTTCACCGGCAAGTGACTTAGCGCTGACCAAGGCGCTGATAGAATTCGAGAACCGCCGCTTTGAAGATCTTGTCGCCGACGGCGAGCATGTGATCGCGGTTCGGAATGTCGATGGCCTCGGCATTCGGCATCAATGCGGCCAGCTCCTGGCCCGAGCCGGCGATATCGTCCTTGGTGCCGACGGCGATCAGGGTCGGCGTCTCGATCCTTGCCACATCCTCTCTCGACGCCAGATCGCGTGAGCCCTGGATGCAGGCGGCCAGCGCCTGCCGATCGCTTTTCGTCTGTTCGGCAAAGGCCCGGAACATGCGCCCGCGTGCATGGGTGACATCATCGAGCGACGGCGCCACCAGCGCATCCGCAATCGGATCCCAATCGCCGACGCCCTCGACCATGCCGATGCCAAGACCGCCGAGAACCAGAGAGCGGACGCGATCCGGATGAGCGATCGCCATGAAGGTCGAAACACGCGCACCCATGGAATAGCCCATGACATGCGCCTCGGAGATGCCCAGATGATCGAGAAGGGCGACGGCATCCTCTGCCATGATCCACGGATGGTAGACATCGGCATCATAGAGCTTGTCGCTCGAGCCGTGGCCACGGTTGTCGATGGCGATCACGCGATAGCCCGCCTCGCCGAGCGTCTTCAGCCAGCCCGGATTGACCCAGTTGGCAATCGCCGTGGAAGCGAAGCCGTGAATCAGCAGCACTGGCGGGCCGCTCGGATCGCCGTCATCGAAAAAGGCAAGCTTCAATCCGTCTCTGATAAAATGGGACATCGAGGGAGCATTGAGATTCATGGCGTCGTCTTCACAAACTGGGTCCTGTTGGCGCCGGACCATATTTTATCGGCGATATCAAATGAACCCTATGCCTGCGAAAATCTCTGCCTCAAGCCGGACTTTCGCACTACACAATCGGGAAGAAGGATTATAAAGAGGGGCGACCAAGTCTGGCGCAACCATCATGCCGCTTAAGGCAAGACGCATTCGGAGATCATCATGGCCGGCCACAATATTCCCCATTTCCAGAACGACGGCGGACATCGCGTCATCGAAATCGGCGTGAAGGAATTCATGTGCACTGGCGCTTCGGTTCCCTATGATCATCCGCACATCTTCATCGACCTCGGCGACGAGAGCGAAAAGGTCTGCTCCTACTGCTCGACGCTCTTCCGCTACAATCCTTCGCTGAAGGCGGATCAGACGAATCCGGCCGGCTGCGTCTTCCATTTCAAGGCGGCCTGACGCCATAGCATCCGATCGGACATAGAAAATGCCGATCAAAGCAGCCGCAATCATCGGCGCCGGAATAGCCGGATTGACGGCGGCTCTGGCGCTGGCGAGACACGGGATTGCCTCCGACATTTTCGAACAGGCAGAGGTGCTGACCGAAGTCGGTGCGGGCCTGCAGATTTCGCCGAATGCCTCCCGCATCCTCGATACGCTCGGCGTGCTCGACGCGCTCAGACCGGTTTGGCTGGAGCCCGAGGAAGTCCGACTCGTATCTGGCTCGTCGCTGCGGCCGGTCGCCTCCATTCCCTGTGGAAAATTTGCCCGAGAGCGATGGGGTGCCCCCTATGGTGCCGCGCATCGCGCGACCCTGCAAAAGGCGCTCCTCAATGCGGTAACGGCCAATGACTTATGCAGGCTGCACCTCGGCCGGCACATCGATATCAAGGACAAGCAGACACTGGAAGAGAGCGCCGGAAGGGGATTCGATCTCGTCATCGGCGCAGACGGCGTGTGGTCGAAAGTGCATGCGATGGTGCCCAATGCGCCCTCGCCGCTCTTCTCCGGGAATATTGCCTGGCGCTTCTCCATTCCGCAGGCGGCGGCCCCGCCCCTGCTGGACAAGGCGAACGTCACGGCATTCCTCGGTCCTTCCAGCCACCTCGTCTGCTATCCCATCCGGGAAAATGCCGCCTTCAATATCGTCGCCATCGTCTCCGGCAGCAGCACAAGCCGCGATTGGGATGCGACTGGCAGCAAGGCGCAGCGCGAGCAGATGCTGCGCGGCTTTTCCGGCTGGAACGGTGCGATCCTGCAAATGCTGGAGGCTCAGGAGCAGACAAGCTTCTGGCCGCTCTACGAGATGAAGGACGGCCGGTGGCATAATGGTCGCGATACGATCCTGATCGGAGACGCTGCGCATGCGATGATGCCGTTTGCGGCGCAAGGCGCCGCCATGGCGATCGAGGACGCCTTCGAGCTTGCCGGCATGCTTTCGGGCCGCTCGCCGGCGGAAGCCTTCGAACTCTATGAAAAGCATCGCGCGCCACGGATTGCGCGCCTGAGGCAACGCGCCGCCTTCAATCAGTTCGCCTATCATGCCCGCGGCCCGATCCGGATCGCGCGCGACCTCGTTCTCTCCCTCCGCCCGCCGCAAAGCCTCGCGGCGGACATGGACTGGATCTACGGCTACCGCGCCATCGGTTGATCAAACCTCTTTGGCGGCGGCAAAGCCCTTTTCGATGTCCGCCTTGAGATCCGGCACGTCTTCGAGACCAACCTGCAGGCGAATGACCGGCCCCTCCGTCGGGACCTTGGTGACGCGACGGTCGTTGAGGTTGACGTGCAGGGCCAGACTTTCAAAACCGCCCCAGGAATAGCCGAGAGCGAAAATTCGCAAGGCATCGAGGAAGGCATGCGCCTTCGCCTTGAATTTCTGGGGATCGTCGACGGCCAGAACGAAGGAGAAAATCCCGCTCGCGCCCTTGAAGTCGCGCTTCCAGAGTTCGTGGCTGGGGAAACTCGGCAAGGCCGGATGCAAGACGCGAGCGACCTCCTCCCTATCTTCGAGCCACCGGGCGATAGCAAGCGCGCTTTCCTGATGCCGATCCAGGCGTACGCCCATGGTACGCAAGCCGCGCAGCACCTGATAAGCGTCGTCGGGCGCCCCACAAAGGCCGAGCTGACCGTGAGCGTCCAGCAACCGCTTCCAATGCGTCTCGTTGGCGGAAACCGTGCCCATCAAAATGTCGGAGTGACCGGCGGGGTATTTCGTCACCGCATGAATGGAAACGTCGACGCCATGGTCGAGCGGCTTGAAATAGAGCGGCGTTGCCCAGGTATTGTCCATGGTCACGACGCAGCCGTGACGATGAGCCGCCGCCGAGATTGCGGGGATATCCTGCACTTCGAAGGTGTTTGACCCCGGCGATTCCGTATGGACCAGCTTGGTGTTCGGCTTGATCAACCGCTCGATACCGGCACCAACCGACGGATCGTAATAATCGACCTCGACGCCGAGGCGCTTCAGCATGGTATCGCAGAAGAAGCGCGTGGGGCCGTAAACCGAATCAACGATCAGCGCGTGATCGCCTGCGGAGAGATAGGCGAGAAGCGGCACGGTGACCGCAGCAAGCCCGGAGGGTACGATGATCGTTCCCGCCGAACCTTCTAGCGCGTTCATTGCTTCGCATAGCGCATCCGTCGTGGGCGTGCCCCGTGTGCCGTAGGTATATTTCTGGTCATGCGTCTCCATCACGCGCGCATTGGGAAACAGCACCGTCGAGGCACGCACGACAGGTGGATTGACGAAGCCGTGATAGTCGAACGGCGAATTGCCGATATGGGACAAGCGCGTGTTGATGCCGGCGTTCGGCAGGTTTGTGTCTTTGTCTTTCATGTCAGGATATGCCTTTGGCGCTGTTGGAAGCTGGATTTGTGGCGGCCAAGTCCAGTGGGGTCAACCCCGATCATTCCAACGCCATACATTATTAGAAGGCTAAAATAACAAAAATGACGGCCAAAACCCAGTTTTCGCGCAGATTTTTGGCAAAATGCCGCTCATTTTGGCGCCAAATGCCCATTTTTCGCCCCCGAGAAGCAAAAATGCCGAATAAAACCGCAATAATTGGGGCGATCTCTTGACCGCTACACCATTTGCGACTGTGATAGCGCCACTCGCACCGAGAAAGGGAAGGAACACGGTTCTCCAGGAACCTGCTTCGGACGCGATACAGTTTAACTATAAAACAAATAGACAAAGGTAGGGAAAATGAAAAAGATTGCTCTCTCCGCATTCCTCGGAGTCGCAGCCTTGGCTTACACCGCGTCCGGCGCTTCGGCTTCGACGCTGAGCGACGTAAAGGCCAAGGGCTTCGTCCAGTGCGGCGTGAATACCGGCCTTCTCGGCTTTGCACAGCCGGACGCATCCGGTAACTGGGCCGGTTTCGACATCGACTTCTGCAAGGCTGTCGCTTCAGCTGTCTTCGGCGATCCGACCAAGGTGAAGTACACGCCTCTCAGCGCCAAGGACCGCTTCACCGCGCTGCAGTCCGGCGAAATCGACGTGCTTTCCCGTAACACCACCTGGACCATCAACCGCGACACCGCACTCGGCCTAAAATTCCGTCCGGTCACCTATTATGACGGCCAGGGCTTCATGGTTCGCAAGGAGCTGAACGTAAAATCGGCGCTCGAACTTTCCGGCGCGGCAGTTTGCGTCCAGTCCGGCACGACGACCGAGCTGAACCTGGCAGACTATTTCAAGACCAACAACCTGCAATACAATCCGGTCGTCTTCGACAAGCTCGAAGAAGTCAACACGGCCTATGATTCCGGCCGTTGCGATGTCTACACCACCGACCAGTCTGGTCTCTATGCACTGCGCCTGACGCTGAAGAACCCGGACGACAACGTCGTTCTGCCCGAAATCATCTCCAAGGAGCCGCTCGGCCCGGCCGTTCGCCAGGGTGACGATCAGTGGTTCAACATCGTCAGCTGGACGGCCTACGCGCTCGTGAACGCCGAAGAATTCGGCATCACCCAGAAGAACGTCGACGAGATGAAGAACTCGGCCAATCCGGACATCAAGCGCTTCCTCGGCGCAGAACAGGGTTCTACGATCGGCACCGACCTCGGCCTGACCAACGACTGGGCCTATAACATCATCAAGGGCGTCGGCAATTACGGCGAAGTCTTCGACCGCAACATCGGCGCAGGCAGCCCGCTGAAGATCGCTCGGGGTCTCAATGCTCTGTGGAGCAAGGGCGGCATTCAGTACGCACCGCCGGTGCGCTAAGTCGCAAAGAGCCTAGCTTTAAGAGAGAGGCGGCTTCGCCTCTCTCCCCTCAAGAAAACAAGCCTGAAACAGGCACATTGGGGAAAAATTCTATATGGCAATTACTGTAAACTCGCCTGAAGGCGGGCGCTCGGCACTATCGGCGGCGCTATACGACCCCAAAGTTCGGGGTGCCTTCTATCAGGCGCTCACTATCATCATTCTCGCGGGACTTTGCTGGTTTGTCGTCACGAACACCATCGACAATCTGCGCGCATTGAACCGCTCATTCGGCTTCGGCTTTCTGGAAGGACGCGCTGGCTTCAACCTGGGGCAAGCGCTGATTCCCTACTCCAGCGATTCGACCAATGCCACCGCCCTTCTCGTCGGCGTGCTGAACACACTCCTGATTTCGGTGGTCGGCATCGTCGCCGCGACCATCGTCGGCTTCCTCATTGGCATCGGCAGGCTTTCGCATAATTGGCTGATTGCAAAACTTTCCCAGGCCTATGTCGAAATCTTCCGCAACATCCCGCCTCTGCTCGTCATCTTCTTCTGGTATAGCGGTGTTCTGGTGCTGCTGCCGCAGGCGCGCGATGCCGTGCACCTGCCCTTCTTCAGCTATCTCAGCAATCGCGGCCTCGCCTTTCCGAGCCCGATCTTCGGCGCGGGCATGTGGGCCGTCGGTATCGCCTTTCTCATCGCCATAGCCGTCGTATTTTTCGTGGCGCGCTGGGCGCACAGGCGTCAGGCGGCAACCGGTCAGCAATTCCATACGATCTGGGTATCGATCGGCATCCTCATCGGCCTGCCGTTGCTGGTCTTCCTGGTAACGGGCATGCCGCTTTCCTTCGACTATCCCATTGCCGGCAAATTCAACCTGACGGGCGGCACGGTCATAGGTCCGGAGTTCCTTGCGCTTCTGCTTGCGCTGTCCCTTTATACCGCATCCTACATTGCCGAGATCGTACGTGCCGGCATTCGTGGCGTGCCGAAGGGTCAATCGGAAGCAGCAGGCGCACTTGGCCTTCGGGCGTCGGCGATCAACCGGCTGATCGTCATACCGCAGGCAATGCGCATCATCATTCCGCCGCTGACGAGCCAGTATCTCAATCTGATCAAGAACTCGTCGCTTGCCATCGCCATCGGCTATGCCGATCTCGTCGCCGTCGGCGGCGTGATCCTCAATCAGTCCGGCCGGGCCGTCGAAGTCGTCATCATCTGGATGATCATCTATCTCGCTTTGAGCATCGTGACATCGCTGTTCATGAACTGGTTCAACGCCAAGATGGCCCTGGTGGAGAGATAGGATGTCGAGCGTAGATCAACACTTCGTCAGCAAGGCGCTTCTCACGGCGCAGCCGGCACCCGCCAGTGAAAGAGGCGCGTGGCACTGGTTGAAAAAGAACCTGTTTGCCACGCCCAAGGACATTGTCCTCACCGTGCTTGCCATCACCTTCCTTGCCTGGGTGATCCCGCACCTGATCGACTGGCTGTTCCTAAATGCAGTCTGGAGCGGGACCGACCGCACCTTCTGCGCTACCACTGTTCAAGGCGGTACGCAGCCGGATGGCTGGAACGCCGCATGCTGGGCCTTTGTCCGCGCAAAATTCGCCATCTTCATGTTCGGCCTTTATCCGCCGGACGAGCGCTGGCGGCCCATCCTCGTCTGCATCCTGATGATCGCCAGCTTCGCTCCGTTGCTGATACCGTCGGTTCCCCGAAAGGGATTGAACGCAATCCTGGCATTCTTCGTACTGCCAGTTGTTTCGTTCTTCCTGCTCCACGGAGGCTTCGGCCTTGAGACGGTGGAAACGGAACGCTGGGGAGGCCTGCTGGTAACGCTGGTGATCGCTTTCGTCGCCATCGCAGTCTCGTTCCCGTTCGGCATCGTGCTTGCACTCGGCCGCCGTTCCAAGATGCCGGTCTTGCGCATACTGTGCGTGACCTTCATCGAAATCATCCGCGGCGTACCGTTGATCACCGTGCTGTTCATGGCGAGCTATATGCTGCCGCTGTTCATGCCGCAGGGCTGGACTGTCGATAAACTGCTGCGTGCCGTCGTCGGCGTCGCGATCTTCACCTCTGCCTATATGGCCGAAGTCATCCGCGGCGGCCTGCAGGCGATACCGAAGGGGCAGTTCGAGGGCGCCGACTCGCTCGGCCTCGGCTACTGGCAGAAGATGCGGCTGATCATCCTGCCGCAGGCGATCAAGCTGGTCATTCCCGGCATCGTCAACACCTATATCGGCATGTTCAAGGACACGTCGCTGGTTGCGATCATCGGCATGTTCGACCTGCTCGGTATCGTTCGTCAGAACTTTTCGGATGCGACTTGGGCAAGCGCTGTGACGCCGGTAACGGGTCTTGTATTCGCCGGATTCGTTTTTTGGCTGTTCTGCTTTGGCATGTCGCGCTATTCAGGTTTCGTGGAACGCCATCTCGACACCGGCCACAAGCGATAAAATTGAGGGAAATATAAAATGGCTGAAGCCCAATCGAAGAAAATGACCGTCTCCGAGACCGAGGTCGCGGTCGACATGATCAACATGAACAAGTGGTATGGCGACTTCCACGTGCTGCGCGATATCAACCTGAAGGTCATGCGCGGCGAGCGCATCGTCATTGCCGGTCCATCCGGCTCGGGCAAATCGACGATGATCCGCTGCATCAACCGCCTGGAAGAACACCAGAAGGGCCAGATCATCGTCGACGGGGTCGAACTCACCAACGATCTGAAGAAGATCGACGAGGTGCGCCGCGAGGTCGGCATGGTGTTCCAGCACTTCAACCTCTTCCCGCACCTGACCATTCTGGAAAACTGCACGCTGGCGCCGATCTGGGTGCGCAAGATGCCGAAGAAGCAGGCGGAAGAAATCGCCATGCACTTCCTCAAGCGCGTCAAGATCCCGGAACAAGCCAAGAAATATCCCGGCCAGCTTTCCGGCGGTCAGCAGCAGCGCGTGGCAATCGCTCGTTCGCTCTGCATGAACCCGAAGATCATGCTGTTCGATGAGCCGACGTCTGCGCTCGATCCGGAAATGATCAAGGAAGTGCTCGACACGATGGTCGGCCTTGCCGAAGAAGGCATGACCATGTTGTGCGTGACGCACGAAATGGGCTTCGCCCGCCAGGTCGCCAACCGCGTCATCTTCATGGACCAGGGCCAGATCGTCGAACAGAATTCGCCGAAGGAATTCTTCGACAACCCGCAGCATGAGCGCACCAAGCTGTTCCTCAGCCAGATCCTGCACTGATACGGGATCGATTGATTGAATGAACAAGACCCGCCGCTGCACCGCAGCCGGCGGGTTTTTCATAGGCCGATTTCAGCGATCGCCATCGGCGTTACGCAGAGGATATCGCGAGCTGTCTCCGCCTGATTGCCGCCTGGCAATTGGCAGCGCGAACAAGCGCTGTAGCGCTTCGCAAAAAACGAGATATATTCCTTGTCGCCGCTAATAACGCGGAATTCACGAGACGTCGGGGGAAGCGGGCCGTGAAAAAAAGCGACAGGATCATCGGCGGATTAGCTCTCTTGAGCGTCGCCATCATCGTCATCAAGCTGGCCGGAGCAATGTACGGCTATGACCTTATCCAGATGACGGTCGACACTACAAGGCCAAAAGCTGCCGGCGGCTGGCCGACGGTGGCGAACTGAATGCGAACAGCCAGAACAAAGCCTTTCGGCCCAAAGGTGTTACCTATGTCTTAGGTAAGCTCTGTTACCTATGTCTTCGGTATGGACAATCGGGAAAATGGCGACCCCTGCAGGATTCGAACCTGCGACCACATGCTTAGAAGGCAAGTGCTCTATCCAGCTGAGCTAAGGGGCCGTAGGGCCTGGCCGCACCTTTGGTGCGGCGGGCAACACATGCCTGAAACCGACACCAAACTCAATGGGCGGTGTTCAATAAGTGCCTGGCTTCAGTGAGTCCAGGGCTGGATACGATTGAAGCGGAAGTTGTCGGAATAGGACACCGTCTGCCGGATGGGATCCTTCGGCGGGATGACGCGGTAGTCGATGCCGTTGCGCTTGGCGTAGTCTTCCGCCTGCTCCTGCGTCTCGAACGTCAGCTTGAGCTGCTGGCGCATATCGCCAGACGACGTATAGCCCATGATCGGATCGATCTTGCGCGGCATTTCCTGATCGAACTCCAGAACCCAGATATTGGTTTTGGCCTTGCCGGATTGCATGGCGGTTTTTGCAGGACGATAAATCTTGGCAGGCATTGCTGCAGCGCCTCCGAATCAAGCGGGAATGATCCGCCTTCTTGCTTCTCTTGCCTTGGCGCGGTCCCTTGCAGGCCACGCGAACACGACTTTTGCTTAGCCGCGAATCCCTTTGTTTTCAAGCGAAAAGGCAGCCGTAACCAAGACGAATTCAATGACTTCAATGAAGGGATTTTAAATGGTCGGAGTGGAGAGATTCGAACTCCCGACCCTCTGGTCCCAAACCAGATGCGCTACCAGACTGCGCTACACTCCGTACCGTCAGCATGATCAAAATGTGATCATGAACTGATTTTGCGTACCGCCGAACGCTTATCCTGCGGAACGAGTGGGGAGATACACGGTTCATCTGCCCGCTGCAACAGATAAAATCTCGGCCGCCCATCATCCCCGATGAAATTTACTTGCCGAGCTTTGCCGAAATGGTGGCGCTCGTCACCGTATCGCCAACAGCAAGCCCGAGTTTGCGAACAATGCCGGCGTTCAGCTCAATGACATAGGCAACCGGCCCGCCAGAGCTGATGATCGCTTCAGAATAGGGCACGGCGTTTTCCTGGATATGAGTGACGACACCCTTCTGATCCAGAAACAGCATGTCGAGCGGCAACTTGGTGTTCTTCATCCACATCATGACGGGCCGCGGCGTGCCGAAATCAAACAGCATGCCGTGATCGGCCGGCATGTTGTCGCGATACATGAGGCCCAATTCGAGCTGTGGCGGCGTCAAGGCCAGTTCCACGGTGAATTTATGCGTCTGGCCCTTGGGCGATGCGATCGAAAGCGGTTCCGAATCGAAAGCCATCGACTGTTGCCCTGCGCTCTGTGCCGCGAAAGACGATGGAGCGATGGCCCCAACGAGAAAAAGCGCCAAAATGGCGCTTTTCGAAATTCCAAGAAATCCGGCTTTGTTCATGTCAATGTGGCCGCGTGACCGGGCTCGGCGCATCCGGATGGATTTCCGCCGCCATCAGGCCTTTTTCACCCGGTCCGAAGCGGACAAGAACCACCTGCCCCGGCCGCAGCTCGGCCAGGCCGAAGCGACGCAGCGTTTCCATATGCACGAAGATATCCTCGGTGCCCTCGCCGCGCGTCAGAAAGCCGAAGCCCTTGGTGCGGTTGAACCACTTGACCAGCGCGCGCTCCAGGCCACTCGTCGCCGTCACCTGGACATGCGTGCGAACAGGCGGCATCTGCGAGGGATGCACGGCCGTCGATTGATCCATGGAGAGGATCTTGAAAGCCTGATAACCGCGCTCCCGGCGCTGGATCAGCGCGACGATACGGGTTCCTTCGAGAATCGTCTGATAACCGTCACGGCGCAGACACGTCACATGCAGAAGCACATCCTGCATGCCATTGTCAGGCACGATGAACCCGAATCCCTTAGCGACATCGAACCACTTCACGACGCCTGAGATTTCGATGAGCTCGACGGTATCGCCGGACATCTCCTCGAAGTCGACAACTCCCTTCGATGAAATTCTGTCACCCATCCTAGTCAGCCCTCGATTACGCGTCACACTGTTACGGTTAACTGATTCCCTGATATCAAGATTAACATCTTGGTAACGGAAAAGCGCAAGTCCTAGTTTTCGTTTATTCCCACCCTAAGATTATTGCTCCAAGACTTGCGCGAAGCTGGTGCCCCGATCAAAGATCCGACCAGCTCGACATTAAGAGAGGAAATAGAATGCGTTATCTCCATACGATGGTCCGCGTCACCGATCTCGACGCCTCGTTGCATTTTTATAGCACCCTATTCGGGCTTACCGAAACCCGCCGCTACGAAAACGAGAAAGGCCGCTATACGCTCGTTTTCCTTGCGGCCGACGAGGATGCCGAATCATCCCGCAGCAACGGTGCTCCCAGCCTGGAACTGACCTATAACTGGGATCCGGAAGAATATAGCGGAGGACGCAATTTCGGTCACCTCGCCTATGAGGTCG
This sequence comes from Rhizobium pantanalense, assembly GCF_030182525.1. NCBI lineage: Bacteria > Pseudomonadati > Pseudomonadota > Alphaproteobacteria > Hyphomicrobiales > Rhizobiaceae > Rhizobium > Rhizobium pantanalense. The sequence continues at coordinate 137,455 of NZ_JAQJCH010000005.1, read as the reverse complement.
ACGATATCTACGCGACCTGCCAAAAGCTGATGGACAACGGCATCACGATCAACCGCCCGCCCCGCGATGGTCACATGGCTTTCGTGCGTTCTCCGGACGGCATTTCCATCGAGATCCTGCAGAAGGGCGCCAATCTTCCTTCGGCCGAGCCCTGGGCTTCCATGGCGAACACCGGCTCCTGGTAGGATCCAAGCTTTCGCGAGGCTTACGGCACGCGCGGAGCCATCCGTTTCGCGCTTGCCGCCCATGCCCATCCTCCGGCATGCTTGGACGACTCGAAGCATCATGCATCGGATATCGCGCGGTCATCGTTCCCAGTCGGCGCGCGCGGTATCGTTCGTCGTCCCTCACAGGAGGCCATTCCGATGCAAACCATTTTGCAGGGAACGTCCTATGTGCGATCAACAGATTTTATACGGCAGGAAGAAGCTAGCAAGCACAATTGCCGTTCTTGCCTCATTTGTGATGATTGCCGGCTGCGCGACCACAGCCAAAAAGCCGATCGAGACTTCGCAAGCTGCCCCTGTCGTGCCATTGACCGTGGCAGAACAGCTGGCAGCCGATATGAACAACAAGGCCGATGTCCGGCGCCGCAAGGCCGATGTCGCCTATCGCGATCCGATGGTCCACAGCGTCAATGGCACACGTCAGCAGATCGTCGCCCAGCAGAACCAGGCCCTCTATCCAGCGCCTGCGGCAGCCTCGACTGCGGATGGGCAGACCGGCATCGGTGGCCTGGTCACGCAGCCGACGGCCGTCAACGCGAACAGAAGCAGCATCTTCTCCGCTCCACCGCCGATCGCCGTCAATCCGGACGGGACGCTTGCCAAAACCCAAGCTGATGGCGGCCAGGCGATCACGCCGATGATGCGCAGCGTTTACAGCGCGCCACCAGCGACTATGCAGACGGCGGCGCCGCAGACGATGGACTCCGCCGCCGTGCCGAACGGCCGCACATCGGCCGACATGCTGCCACCACCCATCATTCGCAATGCAACCTCGCAGGCTTCGGGTTCGCCGCAGCCGATTGCCCAGGTGACCGCGTCGGGCGTTGCGGCAACGCCGAATCCGAATGTCCACGAATTGAACGGCAGACAGGCTGCCGCTCTGGCGCAGTTCATCGCATCGAAGAACCAGCCGCAGAACGGCAAGCTGCTGGTGCAGCCCGTGCCGGATGCAAATAGGCAATAAAAAGCCCGCGTTTCCAGGGAATCTTCGATATCGCCGGCAAGAGCCTGTTAAGTCTCACTTATTCAGCACCGGCGGCAGTTTCACCCATCTGTCATTTTTTCCACAAAAATGCAAAATTGCCGCTTGCGGGAATGAAATCACCCCGCTATAAGCGCGCCACACAACAGCTGAACGCGCCCTTCGTCTATCGGTTAGGACGACAGATTTTCATTCTGTAAAGAGGGGTTCGACTCCCCTAGGGCGTGCCACTGTTGTTCTTCCCCATAGTCGATTCATTTAAGCTACCGCTTGCGGACCAAATGGGCTATTCCTATCTGTAGCATGTCGCGCAAAAGTGTGCAGCGGTTTTGCGATGACGACATGCGAATAATCAAAAACCGAAAGCGCGAAAAGCGAATCTGAAAGATCGCGACACGTTTTCGGTCTTGCAGCATGCGCCCTTCGTCTATCGGTTAGGACGACAGATTCTCATTCTGTAAAGAGGGGTTCGACTCCCCTAGGGCGTACCAAAAGCGTGTCCCGAAGTTTTCCACAAGCACCTCGAAAAATCTTCGCTTAGTCATCGATTTTTCTGCGATTTTTCTCGTTTTTCCGCTTGCGGTAATGAAAGGTGCTGACTATAAGGGCGCCACAGCACGCGCCCTTCGTCTATCGGTTAGGACGACAGATTTTCATTCTGTAAAGAGGGGTTCGACTCCCCTAGGGCGTGCCACTGTTCTTCCTCTTAAATTGATGTTTTTGCTCGCTAAACGCTATTGTGCAGACGCGTGTCTGGCGTGATCTGCGTTACGGAGCTTTCGCCGCATCTGTAACGCGCAGCTGCACACGACGGCTACCCTGCCAGTGGTCGGCGCCGAGCGTGCCGGCGACATGGATCTGTGCGCCGCGCGATGACATCAGCAGATCGCCCAAGGGCGTCTCCGCCGCGCGGAAGGCAATGCCATCCACCCGGCCGCCATCTTGCGCCTCCAGCGTGATCTTGATGTGCGACTGGCCGACAAGGCGGGAATCGCGCAGGCGATGGCTCGGAAGCGCGAAGACGGGCTGTGGATGGCCCGAACCATAGGGACCGGCGGTCTCGAGCCTGTCGATCAATTCCACGGTCGCGCCGCTTGCGCCGAGCGCACCGTCGATCTTCAGCGTTTCGTTGGCAACGAGTCCGGCTACCTGCTTCTCCGCCTTCTCCGTGAAGAAAGCCCGCAGCTTTCCGAGGTTGCTTCTCTCCACAGTCAGGCCGGCTGCCATGGCATGGCCGCCGCCTTTGACCAGCAGACCGGCATCGACGGCGGCACGCACCATGCGGCCCATGTCGAAGCCATTGATAGAGCGGCCGGAGCCTGTGCCCTTGCCCATCGGATCGAAGGCAATGGCGAAGGCCGGCCGGCGGAATTTGTCCTTGAGACGCGATGCAATGAGGCCGACGATTCCCGGATGCCAGTTCTCGCGTGCTGTAACGATGACGGAGGCTCCGTCGCCATTGCCATATTCCGCCAGGGCCTCGGCCTCGGCCTCCTGCAGCATGGCGGCTTCCATGGCCTGCCGCTCACGATTGAGCTCATCCAGCTTCGCGGCGATCGTGTCGGCTTCGCCGCCATCGGCCAGCGTCAGCAGGCGTGCGCCAAGGGCTGCATCGCCGATGCGGCCGCCGGCATTAATGCGCGGACCGATCAGGAAGCCGAAATGATAGGGCGTGACGGGACCATTGAGACCGGCCTTGCGAAACAGCGCTGCGAGCCCAAGATTGCCCTGATGGCGGGCAGCGATGAGCCCCTTAACGACATAGGCGCGGTTGAGGCCCTTCAGCGGCACGACATCGCAGACGGTCGCGAGCGCAACGATATCGAGCCAGGCAAGCAGGTCGATCGAACGCACACGGGAATCACCGACCTCCCGCAGCAGCCGCAACGCCGCGACCAGAACCATGAAGACCACGCCAGCGGCACAGAGATGCCCCTGCCCCGAAAGATCATCCTCACGGTTCGGATTGACCAAGGCATGACAATGCGGCAGCTCGTGCGCCACCTGGTGGTGATCTATGACGACGACGTCGATATTGCGCGCCTTTGCCGCATCAAGCGATTCGAAGCTGGTGGAGCCGCAATCGACGGTCACGATCAGCGTCGCGCCATTGTCGATCAGCTGATTGATGGCGGTAGGATTAGGCCCGTAACCTTCGAAGATGCGATCGGGAATATAGATGCTGGCGGGAACGCCGAAATGGGTGAGGAAGCGATAGAGCAACGCCGAGGAGGCCGCGCCGTCGACATCATAGTCGCCGAAGATCGCGACTGTCTCGCCCTTCCTGATGGCGTGCAGGAGGCGCTGCGCTGCCTTCTCGCAATCGGTCAGCAAATGCGGGTCCGGCATCAGGCCGCGGATCGTCGGGTCGAGGAAAGCCATGGCTTCGTCCTGCCCGACGCCGCGCCCTGCAAGCACGCGGGCAATCAGCTCCGGCAGCCCATGCGTCTGCGCAATGGCGAGCGCCCTGTTCTGGCCGGCCTGATCGAGCCTGGATACCCAGCGATTGCCTGATACCGAGCGCTCGACACCCAGAAATGCCCGCTGAACTGGATCGACCGGTTGCTCCACCATCTCTCCCGGAATTTCAGAGCGGCGTCCCTTTGAGGCACGCCGCTGCTGGTCAGACTATTCTTTCGGCCGCTCGATGCGGATGACCTGTGGCTCGCCCACGAGATAGCCCTCGTTCTTGATCGAGGCAACCGCCTTGCGCACCGAATCCTCCGTCGTCGCATGGGTAACGAGGATGATCGTCTGGTGATCGGATGGCGCGAGATGCTGCTTCGAGCGCTGCACAATCGATTCGAGCGAAATATGGTTTTCCGCCATGCGGGTCGCGACGCTGGCGAAGACGCCGGTGCGGTCGAGAACGGTGAGGCGGATGAAATAGCCGCCCTCATGGCTCTGCATTTGCGCCTTGCGATAGGGCTCCAGCGCCTTGGCTGGATGACCGAGCACCGGCACGCGCTGTTCGCCCGGACGGCTCTTGGCGATATCGGCGATGTCGCCGAGGACGGAAGACGCCGTTGCGTTGCCGCCGGCACCGGGGCCGACCATCAGCAATTCGCCGAGAATATCGGATTCGATCGCCACGGCATTGGTGACGCCGTCGACCTGGGCGATGACCGAATCGAGCGGCACCATGGTCGGATGCACGCGCTGCTCGATACCGCTCTCGGTGCGCTGGGCAACACCGAGCAGCTTGATGCGATAGCCAAGATCGGCAGCGGCGCGGATATCCTCGATGGAGACGTTGGTGATGCCTTCAAGATAGATGTCGTCGGCCGCGATGCGATTGCCGAAGGCAAGCGTCGTCAGGATGGCAAGCTTATGAGCCGTATCGTTGCCCTCGATATCGAAAGCCGGATCGGCTTCGGCATAGCCGAGGCGCTGCGCTTCCTTCAGGCAATCGGCAAAGGACAGGCCCTCCTTCTCCATCCGAGTCAGGATGTAATTGCAGGTGCCGTTCATGATGCCATAGACGCGAGAAATCGTATTGCCCGTCAGCGATTCGCGCAGGGCCTTGATGACCGGAATGCCGCCGGCAACGGCCGCTTCGAAGTTGAGCAGGACGCCCTTCTCTTCGGCGATCTGCGCAAGCTCGACACCGTGATAGGCGAGCAGCGCCTTGTTGGCGGTGACGACATGCAGGCCGCGTGCAAGCGCTGCGCGCACCGCTGCGTTGGCCGCGCCTTCGGAACCGCCGATCAGCTCGACGAAAACGTCGATATCGGCCTTCTGCGCCAGATCGACAGGGCCGCCGAACCATTCGATGCCTGTCAGATCGATGCCGCGATCCCGCGTGCGATCGCGCGCCGTGACGGCGACGATCTTGACGGGACGGCCGCAGGTGACGGCAAGCTCGTTAGCGCGGCTCTGGATGATGCGGACGAGCGAGGCACCAACCGTGCCCAAGCCCGCAATGCCGATTTTGAGGGCATCTGCCATGGAAAATTCCTGATCAGTATTGGGAACGGCAGCCGCGGGAACGGCTGCCGCGCGATATTATGAACGGTGAGCGTTCAGCGAAATAACATTATGCATCGTCTCGTCCGCGGTGGAGAGGAAGCGCTTCAGATTGCGCGCCGCCTGACGGATGCGGTGTTCGTTTTCAACAAGCGCGATGCGGACATAATCGTCGCCCTGTTCGCCGAAGCCGATGCCCGGAGCAACCGCGATGTCCGCCTTCTCGACCAGAAGCTTGGAGAACTCCAGCGAGCCGAGATGACGGAACTTTTCCGGGATCTTCGCCCAGGCAAACATGGTGGCGGCCGGCGGCGGCACATCGAAGCCGGCTTTGCCGAAGCTGTCGACCAGAACGTCGCGGCGGCGCTTATAGATGTTGCGCACTTCGGCGATGTCGGAGCCGTCACCGTTGAGGGCGTGGGTCGCCGCCACCTGGATTGGCGTGAAGGCGCCGTAATCGAGGTAGGACTTAACGCGCGTCAGCGCCGCAATCAGCCGCTCGTTGCCGACGGCAAAGCCCATGCGCCAGCCGGGCATGGAGAAGGTCTTCGACATCGAGGTGAATTCGACCGTCACGTCGATGGCGCCCGGAACCTCCAGCACCGACGGCGGCGGCGCGTCGTCGAAGTAGATTTCCGAATAGGCCAGATCCGAAAGCACGATGATGTCGTGCTTCTTCGCGAAAGCGACGACTTCCTTATAGAAATCCACCGTCGCGACGTAGGCCGTCGGGTTCGACGGATAGTTCAGGATGAGCGCCAGCGGCTTCGGGATCGAATGGCGCACGGCCCGTTCCAGCGGCGGGAAGAAGCTGTCATCCGGTTCGACCGGGATCGAGCGGATCACACCACCTGCCATCAGGAAGCCGAAGGCATGGATCGGATAGGTCGGGTTCGGGCAGAGGATCACGTCGCCGGGCGCCGTGATCGCCTGCGCCATATTCGCAAAGCCTTCCTTGGAGCCGAGGGTGGCGACCACCTGCGTATCGGGATTGAGCTTCACGCCGAATCGACGCGCATAATAGGCGGCCTGGGCACGACGCAGGCCCGGAATGCCTTTGGAGGAGGAATAGCGATGCGTGCGCGGGTCCTGGACCACTTCGCACAGCTTGTCGACGATCGCCTTGGGGGTCGGAAGATCTGGATTGCCCATGCCGAGGTCGATAATGTCCGCCCCGCCCGCTCGCGCGCTCGCTTTCAAACGGTTGACCTGTTCGAAAACGTAGGGCGGCAAACGCCGGACTTTATGAAACTCTTCCATTTCTTTCCCCATGGGACAGCGGCCCTCAAAACCGCGCTGAAGTTCGTTGATCTCCCGGCCAGCCGCGATACGAACTTGGGACTCGCGGCGCCGTATTCATGCTATCTCGAAAGATAAGGTGAATCTTGGGCGCTTATGCACGCAAAATGCAATCCGCCGGCCAGATACATCCAAATTCAGCCTATCCGAACGCTTTGCGTCCAAATCGCCTGAAACGCAAGGCTAATTCTGCGTTGAGGCAGGCTGCGTGCCGCCCTCTTTCTGAATTTCCTGCAGCGTATCCTGCCCATGTTCGGCAGCGAGCTTGCGCATCTCGGCGACGCGCCTCTGATACTCGGCCTCGGAGATCGTGCCGGCCTTGCGCTGCGATCCAAGAGCCGTCAGCTGCTTGACCAGATCCCCAGCCTGCTGATCGTTGATCTGGACGTTCGCAGCGGTCGGCGGCGCATTGAAGGAAGGATAGCCATCCTTGTAAAATTGCTGCGTGCTGGTTTCCACGACCGGCGTGCCCTTGGCGGGCTTTACGATGACAGCCTGAGGCGGTTGCTTGCGCTTGGCGAAGGCCGCCTTTTCCTCGGGTGTCGAGCAGCCCGCGAGCGTCAATGCGAGAATTCCGCACATTGCACCGCAGAGTACGGAATACCGGTTCAGTCTTGCCACCATGCCGCCGCCCATAATTGTCTTCCTGCGCTATTCCTTGCTGTGGGTTGCGACTGTTAAATTTGTCGCAGCAGCAAAGCAAGAGCAGGGTTGCGTTTCATTCGACTTGTATTCCTTTTCCCGCAAGATGTACAAATGGAAAACAAGACACGAGCTGCCGCCGGGAGGATGATGCGTGACCGACAGCAAGCGGGACAAAAATGAAGGCAACGGCGGCTTTCCCGGCTTTGATCCAAAGTCAGTCGAGCCTTACATCGTCAGGGATCCCGAAGCGATGGCCGTCAACTTTGCCCGTGCGCTGGAAAATCTCGGCAAGGCAGCCTCGGCCTGGCTTGCGCCGCGCGAACGCGGCGAGAAGGTCGATACGGTTGCCGATCCCTTCACCGACATGGTCAAGACGCTATCCAAGGTCGGAGAATACTGGCTTTCCGATCCCCGCCGGACGCTGGAAGCGCAGACTCACCTGCTTTCCGGCTATTTCGGCCTGTGGACGAAAACCATGCAACGCCTCAGCGGCGATTCGTCCGCCGAGCCTGAAGCCGAACCGGTCAAGGACAAGCGCTTCGCCGATGAGGACTGGCAGAAGAACCCCTTTTTCGACTTCCTGAAGCAGACCTATCTTCTGACATCAAATTGGGCGGAAAAGCTGGTCGGCGAAGCGGAAGGGCTGGACGAGCATACACGCCACAAGGCGGCGTTCTACACGAAGCAGATCACCGCCGCCTTTTCGCCAACCAATTTTGTCGCGACCAACCCGCAGGTCTATCGCGAGACCATCGCCTCCAATGCCGAGAATCTCGTGCGCGGCATGAAGATGCTGGCGGAGGATATCAGCCTTGGCCATGGCGAGTTGCGCCTGCGTCAAACCGACATGACGAAATTCGCCGTCGGCCGCGACATGGCGCTGACGCCAGGCAAGGTGATCGCGCAAAGCGATGTCTGCCAGGTGATCCAATACGAACCGGCGACTGACAAGGTGCTGAAGCGGCCACTGCTGATCTGCCCGCCCTGGATCAACAAATTCTACATTCTCGACCTCAACCCACAGAAATCCTTCATTAAATGGTGTGTGGAGCAGGGTCACACCGTCTTCGTCATTTCCTGGGTGAACCCCGACCATCGTCATGCGGCGAAGGACTGGACCTCCTATGCCCGCGAAGGCATCGATTTCGCACTCGAAACGATCGAAAAGGCGACGGGCGAGCAGGAGGTCAATGCCGTGGGATATTGCGTCGGCGGCACACTGCTGGCGGCGACGCTCGCCCTCCATGCCAAGGAAAAGAACAAGCGCATCCGCACGGTAACCTTCCTGACGACGCAGGTCGATTTCACCTTTGCCGGCGATCTGAAGGTTTTCGTCGACGAAGAGCAGATTGCAGCACTCGAAGAGCAGATGAACGTGCTCGGCTATCTCGAAGGCTCGAAGATGGCGACGGCCTTCAACATGCTGCGCGCCTCCGAACTGATCTGGCCCTATTTCGTCAACAACTATCTGAAGGGGCAGGAACCCCTGCCCTTCGATCTCCTGTTCTGGAATGCCGATTCGACCCGCATGGCCGCGGCCAACCATTCATTCTACCTGCGCAACTGCTACCTCAACAATGCGCTGAGCCAGGGCAAGATGGTGCTCGACGGCAAGTCGCTGTCGCTGAAGGACGTACGCATCCCGGTCTACAATCTGGCAACGCGCGAGGATCATATCGCGCCGGCCAAATCCGTCTTCGTCGGCAGCCAGTATTTCGGCGGTCCGGTGGAATTCGTCGTGACCGGCTCCGGTCACATCGCCGGCGTCGTAAACCCGCCTGACAAGCACAAATACCAGTTCTGGACGGGCGGCCCGACCGGCGGCGACTATGAGGATTGGCTCGCCGGGGCAAAGGAGACGCCTGGCTCATGGTGGCCGCATTGGCACACCTGGATCCTCGCGCAAGACCATCGCATGACGGCTGCGCGCAAACCCGGCGGCAAAGCCCTCAATGCGCTTGAGGAGGCACCCGGCAGCTTCGTCATGGAACGGGCGTAAACCGTCACCAATCATGCAATTTCCTTCGCCTCTCGTCCCTGCCCGCCTGATTTCCCGCTACAAGCGCTTCCTCTTCGATGCCGAGCTGGAGGACGGCACCTTCATCACCGGCTCCTGCCCCAATACCGGCTCGATGCTTGGGCTCACAACGCCCGGTTCGCGCATCTGGCTTTCCGAGCACGATGGCGCGATGCGAAAATACCGTCATGTCTTCGAACTGATCGAAGCCGATGACACGACCGTTGGCGTCAACACCGCCATGCCGAACCGCATTGCAGCCGAAGCGATCGCGCTCGGACAGGTCTCCGATCTCGGCGATTATACGGCTGTCAAGCGCGAGCAGAATTACGGCCGCAACTCCCGCATCGACCTGCTCTTGACCGACCCTTTGCGGACAACCACCTATGTCGAGGTGAAAAACGTCCATTTCATGCGACAGCCGGGCCTTGCGGAATTTCCCGACACGGCGACAGCCCGCGGCGCCAAGCATCTGGAAGAACTCGGCGATATGGCCGAGGCCGGCTACCGCTCCGTCATGTTGTTCGTGATCCAGCGCAATGATTGCCATCGCTTCCGGATTTGCAGCGATCTCGATCCGGTCTACGCCAGGGCCTATGATCGCGCTTTGAAGCGTGGCGTCGAGGTCTATGCGCTGAAATGCAGGGTTTCGCCGACGGAAATCGCGCCTGCCGGGTTGATCCCGATAGACGAACCCGGCATAGCTGCATTAGAACAGTTTAAGATCTCTACCAAAGGCTAGTCATGGTGAATTACATCGAAGCGGCAACGGCGCCGGCGAAGAATACGGGCGCTATCCGCATTTACGGGCAGGATGCCTTTGCCGGAATGCGCAAGGCATGCCAGCTGACCGCCCGCTGCCTCGATGAACTCGCCGCGATCGTCAAGCCGGGTGTTCCCACCGACGTCATCGACCGCTTCGTTTTCGAATTCGGCATGGATCACGGCGCCTATCCGGCGACGCTGAACTATCGCGGCTACATGAAATCCTCCTGCACGTCGATCAATCACGTCGTCTGCCATGGCATTCCCAACGACAAGCCGCTGCGCGAAGGCGATATCGTCAATATCGACGTGACCTATGTGCTCGATGGCTGGCATGGCGATTCGAGCCGCATGTATCCGGTCGGCGAAATCAAGCGCTCGGCCGAGCGGCTGCTGGAAGTCACCTACGAATCCCTGATGCGCGGCATTGCCGCCGTTCGTCCGGGTGCCCGCACCGGCGCCATCGGCGAAGCGATCCAGACCTATGCCGAGGGTGAACGCTGCTCGGTCGTACGCGACTTCTGCGGCCATGGCGTCGGCAGCCTCTTCCATGACTCGCCGAATATCCTGCATTACGGCCGGATCAATGATGGCCCGGAGCTGCGCGAGGGCATGATCTTCACCATCGAGCCGATGATCAATCTCGGCAAGCCGCATGTGAAAGTGCTCGGTGACGGCTGGACGGCCGTCACGCGCGACCGCTCGCTCTCGGCACAATACGAACACACGGTCGGCGTCACGGCCACGGGCTGCGAAATCTTCACCCTGTCGCCCGGCGGCCTCGACCGCCCCGGCCTGCCGCCACTGCAGGGATAGTCTATGGCGAAACGTCCCGCTTCTTCCAATGGACATGGCGACATGCCCCTCGACAGAAGCGGGGAGACGGAGGCTTTGGAAGAGGCCCCGTTTCTCGACGAACGACTGTTCTTCGCACCACAAGCCGCCAAGCCCGCGTCACGGGCCGCCAAGTCCGCGCCGACGGCAAAACCTGCCCCAATAAACGCCGAAGCCCATTATCATGGGCACCGCGAGCGGTTGCGCAATCGCTATCGCGACGGCGGCGATACGGCACTGGCCGATTATGAAATCCTCGAGTTGCTGCTCTTCCGGCTGATCCCGCGCCGCGATACGAAGCCGATCGCCAAGGCTCTACTAGCCCGCTTCGGCTCGCTCGGCGGCGTGTTCGGTGCTCCGGTCAGCCTGTTGACCGAGGTCAGCGGCGTCGGCGATGCGGTCGCGCTCGACCTGAAGCTGGTGGCGAGCGTCTCGCAGCGCATGCTGAAAAGCGAGCTAACGGGCAAGCCGGTGCTCTCTTCCTGGAAAGCCCTCATCGACTATTGTCATGCCGCCATGGCGCATGAAGCGCGTGAGCAATTCCGCCTGCTGTTTCTCGATAAGCGCAACGCCTTGATCGCCGATGAGGTGCAGGGTTTCGGCACGGTCGATCATACGCCGGTCTATCCGCGCGAGGTCGTCAAGCGCGCGCTCGAACTCTCCGCCTCCGCAGTGATTCTGGTGCACAATCACCCGTCAGGAGATCCGACACCTTCGCGTGCCGATATCGACATGACTAAGACCATCATAGACACTGCCAAACCCTTGGGCATCACCGTTCACGACCATGTTATCATCGGAAAAAACGGCCATGTCAGCTTTCGCGCATTGCGGCTGATTTGAAATTGTCGCACATGAGATAATCCAATACTTCAAATCTATATTATATGATTTTGATTTCATGCGATCATTATCGAATCGCATCCGTCCGGCCGTGGCGAAATATCCCGAATTCGCCATAGCGATCTCCGCTTTCATTTTTCAGCTCGGCGTCAGGATCATCTGGCAGAAGGATCGCCGCGTTCCTGTCGGCTGATCCGCCCGCGGAAGCTGTTGTTTGATTTGGCCTATCCGCTTGCATGCGCCGGCCATTTGGAGATCGAATGCCGGAGATGTCGCCCGTGCTTGCTCATCGCCTCCTTTCTATCGGTCGCGGCGCGCTTGTCGCGGCAGGGGCTTTTCTGGTGGCCGCCAGCGGCTTCTATGCTCACATGCTCTGGACGACGAACTTCCATCCTGTCATTGCCGGCGAACTTTACCGCTCTTCGCAGCCCTCGGCCACCAGCATTGCCGAGTTTCAGAAGCAATACGGCATCAAAACCATTATCAACCTGCGTGGCTACAATAGCGGCCACCATTGGTACGATACCGAAGTTGCCGAGGCGAAAGCGCTCAATATCGACCATATCGATTTTCACATGTCTTCGGCCCGAGAGCTGACACAGGAGCAAGCGGCGCAGCTTGTCGAGATCATGCGGAATGCGCCGAAGCCGATCCTCATTCATTGCCAGGCCGGAGCCGACAGAACTGGCCTGGCCTCGGCGCTTTACCTTGCCGCCATTGCCAAGACGAATGAGGCTACCGCAGAGGGCCAGATGTCGATCATCTATGGTCACTTGCCGTTCTCCTTCACGCGTGCCTATGCCATGGACCGTACTTTCGAGAAGCTGGAACCCTGGCTCGGCCTTTCGGCCTCGTGAACACCAAACTTCCCGTTAGATAATCTGTAACATTGAGAAGCTACCGGTTGACGGAGCATGTTGCGTTGCGACATTGATTCCCCATTCCAGTCATCCGAGGCTTCCCGATGGACCAATTCGATCTCCTAGTCGTAGGTAGCGGCCCCGCCGGCCGCAGAGGCGCTATCCAGGCCGCAAAACTCGGCAAGAAGGTACTCGTCGTCGAGCAAGGCAAACGGGTCGGCGGCGTCTCGGTCCACACCGGCACCATTCCCTCCAAGACGCTGCGCGAAACCGCGCTCAACCTTTCCGGCTGGCGCGAACGCGGCTTCTATGGTCGCGCCTATCGCGTCAAACAGGAGATCAGTGCCGAAGACCTGCGCCGCCGCCTGCTGATCACCCTCGACCACGAAGTGGAAGTCCTCGAGCATCAATTTGCCCGCAATCGCGTGCAGCACATACGAGGCAAGGCGAGCTTCATCGATCCGCAGACAATGCAGATCGTCAAGGATGACGGCGAGGTCGTCACCGTATCTGCCGCCGGCATCCTGCTTGCCGTCGGCACCAAGCCATTCCGTCCGGATTACATGCCCTTCGACGGCAAGACGGTTCTCGACAGCGATGAGTTGCTCGATATCGAAGACCTGCCGCGCTCGATGGTCGTCATCGGAGCCGGCGTCATCGGCATCGAATATGCGACCATCTTCAGCGCGCTCGATACGCAGGTGACGCTGATCGATCCGAAATCGACCATGCTCGACTTCATCGACAAGGAAATCGTCGAGGATTTCACCTACCAGCTGCGCGATCGCAACATGAAGCTGCTGCTCGGTCAGAAGGCAGAGAAAGTCGAGCGCCTGCCGAGCGGCAAGGTGGAGCTGACGCTGGACAACGGCCGCCGCATCACCACGGACATGGTTCTCTTCGCCGCCGGCCGCATGGGTGCGACCGATACTCTTAATCTCGCTGCAGCCGGCCTCGAAGCCGATGCGCGCGGCCGCCTGAGCGTCAATCCGGAGACCTTTGCCACCAAGGTTCCGCATATCTTTGCCGCCGGCGATGTCGTCGGCTTCCCGAGCCTCGCCTCCACCTCGATGGAACAGGGCCGCATCGCTGCCCGCGTCGCCGTCGGCGCGATCGCCAAGGAGCCGCCGAAATACTTCCCCTACGGCATCTATGCCGTGCCGGAGATTTCCACCTGCGGCCTGTCCGAAGAAGAGGTCAAGGAGCGACACATCCCCTATGAATGCGGCATCGCCCGCTTCCGCGAGACCTCACGCGGCCACATCATGGGCCTCGACACAGGCCTCTTGAAGATGATCTTCTCGCTGAAGACCCGCCGCCTGCTCGGCGTCCACATTGTCGGCGAAGGCGCCACCGAGCTCGTACACATCGGACAGGCCGTGCTGAACCTCAAAGGCACCGTCGAATATTTCGTCGAAAACACTTTCAACTATCCGACGCTTGCCGAAGCCTACAAGATCGCCGGCCTCGACGCTTGGAACCGCATGGGCGATATCAAGTCGGAACTCTAATAGGTCAATATTGACATGCCGGCGGAGCTCACTACTCTGTCGGCATGATGAGCATTCTCAACATCGCTTCGGTCTTCTTCATAAGCCGCTGATCCCTAGGCTTTCAGCCAAATGAAGACGAGACCGCCTCAACGGCCGCAAGGCCGCGGCAGGTCTTTGCCGAAACAGCCGTGATGCCCGCACAAGAAGGGTGAAGACGGCGATGATCGAGAGAGATTTCATGCCATCCGAAAAACAGTATCCGGCTGCACTTTCCGACGCGCAGGTGAACGATTTCATTGAACATGGTTTTATACGCATCGATGATGCGTTTTCACAGGAACAGGCTGCAGAAGCCCGCGCCATCATGTGGCGCGATATTCCGTGCAGTGAGCACGATCCGGCAAGTTGGAGATTTCCGGTCGTCCGGTTGCCGGGCTATGGTGGCGAGCCATTCCGCACCATCGCCAACATGGCCATTTTGCACGCTGCTTTCGATCAACTGGTCGGGCACGGGCGATGGCTTCCAAGAGATGGGCTTGGCACCTTCCCCGTGCGTTTCCCGCATCCGGACGATCCCGGCGACGCCGGCTGGCATGTCGACCTCAGCTTTCCGGGTGACGACGGCGATCCGAACGAGAAAACGGACTTCTCGGCCTGGCGCGTGAATGTCACCTCGCGAGGGCGCGCTCTGCTTGCGCTGTTCCTGTTTTCCGATGTCGGCGAAGACGATGCGCCGACCCGCATCCGCGTCGGCTCTCACATGGATATGGCGCGCTATCTCGAGCCTGCCGGAGAGCACGGGCGTTCTCATATGATGCTCGAGCAGATGGGAGCCGACCGCCCTCACGCACTGGCAACGGGAAAGGCTGGTACGGTCTACATCTGCCATCCCTTCCTGATCCACGCCGCCCAGAAGCATCGAGGCGCCACGCCACGATTCATGGCGCAGCCTTCGATCGGCCTTGCTGAGCCCTATCGGCTGGAGCGACCGGATAATGCTTATAGCCCGGTCGAGACAGCCATTCGCCGCGCCTTGGGTAAGGAATAATCGCGCCGAACTGGTTGCTGATAGCCTGGAGCCCCTCACCCCAGCCCTCTCTCCGCTTGCGGGGAGAGGGCGCATTATGGCGACACAACAAAAAACCCCGCCGTTTCCGGCAGGGCTCAATGTCAGTTCAGAAGAAAGACCGATTATTCGGCGCTGTCTTCAGCAGCCTTCTTCTTCGGAGCAGCCTTCTTCTTCGGAGCCGCAGCTTCTTCGCCTTCGGCGGCAGCTTCGGTTGCTTCAGCCTTGGCAGCCTTCTTCTTCGGAGAGGCCTTCTTGGCAGCCGGCTTGTCTTCGGCTTCGTCGTCAGCCAACAGCGCTTCCTTGGAAACGGTCTTATCCGTGACCTTGACCTCGGTCAGCAGGTGGTCGATGACCTTTTCTTCGAAGATCGGGGCGCGCAGGTTGGCGGAAGCGCCGGGCGTGTTGCGGAAGAATTCCAGGATTTCCTTTTCCTGGCCCGGGAACTGCTGGAGCTGTGCGTAGAGAGCGCGCTGCAGTTCGTCTTCGCTGACTTCGACGCCGGCCTTTTCGCCGATTTCGGAGAGAACGAGGCCGAGGCGAACGCGACGCTCAGCAAGCTTGCGGTATTCCTCGCGAGCCTTCTCTTCGGTGGTGTCTTCGTCTTCGAAGGTCTTGCCGGATTCGTTGAGATCGGTTTCGATCTGGCGCCAGATGCTGGCGAATTCAGCGTCGACCAGCTTCTGCGGCGTGTCGAACTGATACATTTCGTCGAGCTGGTCGAGGATCTGGCGCTTGACCTTCTGGCGGGTGACCGAGCCATACTGGCTTTCGATCTGACCGCGAACGATCTCCTTCAGGCGATCGGCCGATTCCAGACCGAGCTTGGTAGCGAGTTCGTCGTTGATTTCGATTTCACCGGGGGCTGCAACTTCCTTGACGTTAATGTCGAAGGTAGCTTCCTTGCCGGCGAGGTTCTTGGCCGGATAATCGGCCGGGAAGGTTACGGTGATGACCTTCTCATCGCCAGCCTTGAGGCCGACGAGCTGCTCTTCGAAGCCCGGGATGAAGCGGTTGGAGCCGAGAACGAGCTGTGCGTCTTCGTCCTTGCCGCCGTCGAAGGCAACGCCGTCGACCTTGCCGAGGTAATCGATGGTGACGCGGTCGCCGTTAGCAGCCTTGCCCTTCTTGGTTTCGTAGCTGCGGGCGCTCTCGGCGATCTTGAGGATCTGCTCGGTCACTTCTTCTTCGCCGATCTCAGCGACTTCGCGGGTGACCTTGATGCCGTTGACCGGCTTCAGTTCGATCGCCGGAATGACTTCATAAGACAGCGTGAATTCGAAATCGGCCTGAGCAGAGAGGATCTTTTCTGCCTCTTCCTGGTCTTCGGTCATGGCGATTTCCGGCTGAGTTGCCGACTTTTCGCCGCGCTCGGTCAGGATCGCCGGCGGCTGGTCACGAACGATTTCGTTCACGAGGTCGGCCATGATCGACTTGCCGTAAACCTTCTTCAGGTGCGAGACCGGAACCTTGCCCGGACGGAAGCCGTTGATGCGGACCTTGTCCTTGACCTCGGCCAGGCGCTCGTTCATGCGCACTTCCATGTCCTTGGCCGGGATGACCACCTTGATTTCGCGCTTCAGCCCTTCAGCGAGCGTTTCGATAACCTGCATTGTCCTACCTTCATTCATGGCGGCCGTGCCCAGCCTGCCGTTCGTTTCGATGAGCACGACGCCGGAAAATCCCGAGCGTGGCTTGGATGCAATTCTCTTTCATCTTGCCAGAGCGCCGCGCCTTCGAACGAACGCGCAAAAGGCGGCTCTATCCCGTCACGAGCCAAAACATCTTATCCACTTTCCTCATCGAAAGCGGGATGCTTTGGGCAAGATGCGCGTCCTGCGGCATATCGGAAGACAGGCTTCTTGAGCCTCCCCCCGTCCACAAGACAGTGTTGGTGCGGGTAGAGAGACTTGAACTCCCACGCCTTGCGGCACCAGAACCTAAATCTGGCGTGTCTACCAATTTCACCATACCCGCGTTCCCAAAACCGCATGGCGATGCCTGCCCATGGGGGCTTCCGGAGCGCGGCGTCTCTATATCACCCGTTTCAAACCACGCAAAGGAAAAATGACGGTTCCGCGACGAGGCTCAAGCTTATCGGGACTCTTTGCGCAGATATCGTCAGTAAAGCGGTTCCTCATAGACGGATTTGCCGTCGAGAAGCAGGCTTCTGATATGGGCAACCCCATCGGAAGACACCCGCGCCGCGATGGCGACGCGATTGGCGTTGCGGGCGCTCTCGATATCGTGCCCCTGCCCTTCGGGCACATAGTAGCGCTCGATGCCGTAGGTGACCCCGACAATCGCCTGCTGGGGATCGGTGGCATCGCCATAGAAAACATAGTCGACAGGCAGGCTTTTGAGCACGACCGTATTGGGCTTCGGATCGAGCTTTCCAAAGGATGATTCGGCGATACCCCAGTAACCGTCATCCTGCTTCTTCAGGCGAACGGACAATATCGCGGCATTTCGGCTCATTTTCGGTGGTCCCTCGACCATCGTCGAGAATGGAATCCGTGAGATGTCGTAGTTCAAGGTCACGTAGTCGCCGCGCAGAAGATCGCGCGGATCGACCGGCGCAGTCTTCAAGAGAACCTCGACGCCGCTTCGCAGGCCCCAGGCTCGCTCGCCGACCATGTAGCCAAGAACCGCCGTCTGCAGAGCAGCAACGACGATGGCGGCCATCCACAGGCGGCGGGAACCCATGCTCAGACTCTTCTCGGTGACATCGGTCATGCCCGCGTCCCCTGCCCGCGATTATCGGAAAAACGCCGTTCCAGCTGGATGACCAGCCAGGCGGCAATCGCCACCAGCAAGCCGGCGACGAGGAAGAACCCCGCCGTGCCGATGATCGAGCCGATCGTCTCACTGGCGAGGTAAAGAATCTCGCAGGAGAAGACGAAATAGGCGAGATAGCGCACCGCGCCGTTGTCGCGGCCGTTGAGCGCGATGGCGACCACGGAACTCGCCAGTGTTGCTGCCGCCACGATGACGAGCGGCAATTTGTCCTCGACCCAGACATTGTTCTCAAAGGAGCCGTTGCTGATCTCGGCATGGACGAGGAAGAAGCCGATCGATGCGATCAGAAAGGTGTAGAAGGCCGGCGCGGCGCCGGCTGTGCGGGCAAAGGGCACCAGCGGCGATGCGGGAACGCTGACGGCGAGAAACGCCGCCAAGCCGAGAGCGGCAAACAGGATCGCGGTATTCAATCCCTCATGGCGGCCGAACAGCCATGTCAGCCAGCCGACGAGCATGAGATATGCCAGATGCCGAGCCATGGACGCGTCGGCATAGCGGACAAGCACGATCACGACCATGGCCATCAGAGGCGGCATCCAGGGCATGATCCCATACCATTCGTCGAAATGCCCCCAGAGATAGACGCCGCAAAATGCCCAGGCGAGAAAACCGGCAAGCCCGACCTGCGCCGAGGAACGAAATAACGCCGCAACAATGCAGGCCGCGGCGAACCAGACGAGCATCATTCTTAGTTCGTCGCCAGACAGATTGTACATCTGGCCAACCAGGGCCATGGCGCCGCCAAAACTCAAGGTGCCCAGGATCAACAATCCGGCCGCGACAACCGAACGCCCCTGGACCAGCAGATATACGGCCCCGAGATAGAATGCCCATATCATTGCCACCAGCCCGGCTAGGCGCACGATCCTCGGGAGAGCCTCCCAGTTTGCGGAGATGAACAGCAAGATGGCAAGGCCGAGAAGCACGGCGGCAATGATGGTCAGCACCCGGCCGGCGCTGAAACTCGTCTGACGACCGTCATACTCGCTGAGGATGGCTTTCGCCGTCCCCGCGTCGACCAGCCCCTTGTTCGTCCAGATCTTGAGATCCCGCTCCAGCCTGCCCCTATACATGCGCGGCTCCCCTCGCTGCGATTCTGCTCGCGACAGAGTTAGCACAAATCGCCGTCCAATCGATGCGAGCCGAGCGGTTCTGGCAGAGGCTTCGGCTCACAGGAACATGTGCCATATTAATACGGAATTAAGGGATCATGCAGTATTTTGACGGCCGGTAAAGAGATACCGATTAAAGATATGCGCCTAGCTCATGCCTCCCATGAAATTATTGCGCCGCACAAATTCAAAAAGTCATACTATTTATCAAACAACAAGACGGCGGTGGCGCGCCAAGCCGATGCAAGTCGGACCAAGCCTGGGGATGGAATATCCCGACACGATATTCGGAGCCGCACACTCCTCCTCCCAGTGCGCTTCGATAGATTGACGACACTCCTCCTCCCAGTCGTCAATCATCTCAAATGACGCCCACCGCATCCTCCTCCCGCGGTGGGCGTTGTTTTTTTTACGCACCTAAATCGGTTTATACTGAACGGATGCTCATGCCGGCCATCAGACGGCAATTGCCAATATGGGAAGAGTCTCAAGCTCACTTCCTGAACCGCTGCACGGCAGTTCGCGGCAACCTCTGCCCTTCCAAGACAGCAAGGCTAGCGAAAAGGTGGCCAAAAGCGGGCGGCTACCGGCAAACGCTTCGGAATGGCTGACACTGGCGCGGGATTGCTTCCGGCGACGGACCAGCTTTGGCCGCGATATGCACACAAAGCAGCCACCATCTTAGGCAAGGCGCCCACAAGACTTGCATATGGCGCATAGGTGACATGAAGCTTTCGCTCTTTTAGTTTTCGCGCCGCAGCATATATTTAAATCCATTAGATCGACGACGGAACCAATCACGGAACTGCTCGATCCCTTGATCCTCGAAAGGGACTACAATGAACCTGACCCGCTCTTTCAACAACTGGCGCAAGTATCGTCAGACCGTTAACGAACTCGGCCGCATGAGCTCGCGTGAACTGCACGACCTCGGCATCGACCGCGCCGACATCCATCGCGTTGCCCGCGAAGCCACCGGCCGTTAACAGCCGATAGGCTTCGCCCAATAGCGAAAGCCTTCTCAACGCCCGTTGCGGACCTCCGCGGCGGGCGTTCTTTTTTGCCTATCGATTGAGCAAGCGCAGCATGGCCGATTTCGCCGCAAGCTATTCCGTCTCTGCACAGCACACAAATTTTGAGCATCGTCTGCTTTTTGGGCGTCATATTGCACAAATGCATAGCAGACGCATCTTCTTTGCACTGCACAATCAGCATGTTCGCGCCTATATAGAGTGCAAGCGCTGAGGCGGTAATCGTACTGCCCGCAAACAAGATACCGAGGAAAAGATCATGAACCCGCTTCGCATTGCAAAGAACTGGATCAGCTACCGCCGCACTCTGAACGAACTTGGCAACCTCTCCAGCCAGACCCTTTCGGACATTGGCGTCAGCCGCTACGAAATCCGCAACATCGCTGCTCGTTCTTTCCGTTAATAGGAACGGACTGAGCAGACTGCCTCAAGACGGCGCCTTTTGGCGCCGTTTTTGATTCCGGCGATTAGAAGCCCCGTACAATTTAATCGACTCGCTGAGCTTCAGGTGATCAATGGCGAGCCGCTCACCGCCTTTGCCACCGCGTATCATTGCCGCCAGACATACGGCGCCCCGTTAGCCACGCGCGCCGATACGGACATAGCTGCTGCCGCCATCACACGCGATATTGGAACGGAACCGCCCGTTTCTCATTTACAGGTGGAGATCTTTTAGCAGGGAGGCGGAGAATGCAAATCCAAGGAATTTACGCCGCGCTCGCGACGGCAAGCATGGACACGGCGGAGGCATTCTATACTCAACTTTTCGACCGAGGACCTGACGATCGTCCCATGGATGGGTTGATCCAATGGCGCAATGTCGCAGGAGCGAACATTCAAATCTTCCATGACAAGGAGAATGCGGGGCACGGCAGGCTAACCATTGTCGTGCCGAAAATGGATGAAGCTCGCAAATCGCTCGAGGACTTTGGCGTAAAGCTCACGGGTGAATCGCAAGGCAACTATGGAAAGATCGCCCAATTGGCGGACCCTGACGGAAACCGCATCACTCTTGCAGAACCGCCCTCAAGGTCTTTCGATACGTAGCTCGCACTGAGCAGGCGGACCAGAGACTAAGGTTGCCATAAGACCGTTGCGCAGTTTTGCGCGGCATGCCTTAGCAAAGCATTGGATCGCCGGCCCGCCCGTGATAATGACGCGCGCATGACACAGATCACTTCCCACTCTCCCATTCACGTCATCGGTGGCGGTCTCGCCGGCTCGGAAGCCGCATGGCAGATCGCCAATGCCGGCGTGCCCGTCATCCTGCATGAAATGCGCGGCGTGCGCGGCACCGAAGCACACAAGACGGACGATCTTGCCGAGCTGGTGTGTTCCAATTCGTTCCGCTCCGACGATGCCACCAGCAATGCGGTCGGCGTCATCCATGCGGAAATGCGCATGGCCGGCTCGCTCATCATGGCATGCGCGGACAAGCACCAGGTGCCAGCCGGCGGCGCGCTTGCTGTCGATCGGGACGGCTTCTCGGCTGCGGTGACGCGGGCGATTGCAAATCATCCGCTCATCTCAGTCGTCCGTGAAGAAATCCAGGGGCTGCCTCCGAAGGAATGGGATCAGGCGATCATCGCCACCGGACCGCTGACCGCGCCCGGCCTTGCGAGCGCCATCCAGGCCGAAACCGGTGCCGATGCACTCGCCTTCTTCGACGCCATCGCGCCGATCGTCTATCGCGACAGCATCAACATGGATGTCTGCTGGTATCAGTCGCGCTACGACAAGGTCGGCCCGGGTGGCACGGGCAAGGATTATATCAACTGCCCGATGGACGAAGCCCAGTACAATGCCTTCGTCGATGCCCTGATCGCCGGCGATGCCGTCGGCTTCAAGGAATGGGAAGGCACGCCCTATTTCGACGGCTGCCTGCCGATCGAAGTCATGGCGGAGCGCGGGCGCGAAACACTGCGCCACGGGCCGATGAAGCCAATGGGGCTCACCAATGCCCATAATCCCACGGTCAAGGCCTATGCCGTCGTGCAGCTGCGTCAGGACAATGCGCTCGGCACGCTTTACAACATGGTCGGCTTCCAGACGAAGCTGAAATACGGCGCGCAGGCAGAGATCTTCCGCCTGATTCCCGGTCTCGAAAATGCAGAATTCGCCCGCCTCGGCGGCCTGCACCGCAATACCTACATCAACTCGCCGACCCTGCTCGACCGCTCGCTGGTCTTGAAGTCGCGTCCGGGCCTGCGTTTCGCCGGCCAGATCACAGGCTGCGAAGGCTATGTCGAGAGCGCCAGCATCGGCCTGCTCGCCGGCCGTTTCGCCGCAGCGGAGCGGAAGGGCGAAGCACCGTCGCTGCCGCCGGATACCACGGCGCTCGGCTCATTGCTGAACCACATCACCGGTGGCCACATCGTTTCCGACGAGGAGCCCGGCAAGCGTTCCTTCCAGCCGATGAACATCAATTTCGGGCTTTTTCCGGAGCTGGAGCCGGGCTCGATCGTCAAGCCGGAAGGTGTCAAACGCTTTCGCGGCAAGGACAAGACCATCATGAAGCGCCAGCTCATCGCCAAGCGAGCGCTTGCCGATTGCGCCGGATGGCTTGGCGCGCAAGCGCCCATGTTCGCGGAAAGCGCCTGACAACCTGAGCTTGGGACCAAGCTTTCGGGATTTTCAAGCCTTGGCCGGCGACGCCTGCTCCTGCGGCTTGGCGTCGTCACCCGCCACATAATTGCCAAGCAGCCAGAGCGACACTTCCGCGGCTTCGGCAGGCGTCTTGAATTCGAATGTGCCGTTGTGGTGGGGCACATCGAGGAAATCGACGATCAAGCCGCGTCCGGTTGCCGAAATCTTGGCACGTGCCCTGCCCGGCTCGATCACATGAACGCTGAAATGATTGCGCACATTGCGCATGAACCCCGCCTTGTCGTCATGCAGACGCACGAAGACCGCCTGCCCGTCGGCAGTCGTCTGCAGCTGGCGAATGGCCTCCGTCGGAAAAGCGCGGCCGAATTCCAGAATCGCAAGACCGGTATCGTGCAGGCCGTCTTCCTTGTTCTGCGATGCCATGCGCGTCGCGTAATAGGCAATGAAGATGACAATCGCAAACAGTATGCACCAGACGACAATACCCACGGCAGATCCCCCTGAAATGCAAATCAAGTGCCGCCATCTCCATAGACGCCGAGACTTGCGCGAGCTTGGTGTATTTTAGATTTTCTTTGTGATCGACGCTATCGCCATGCGCAGCTGCCGGCGCCATTGCGGCAGCACCAGGGGGTGATCGAAGATGCCGGCTCCGAGCTTCTGTGCCTTCTGCAAGACAGGCTCGGCCAAGGTGACAGGCAGAAGCGCCGGGAATACGGCCCGCGGTATCGCGCCTGCCGCCCTCGCCTTGGCGAGATGCTCGCGACCGAGACCGGCGAAGGCCTCGATCGCCGCGGAAATGCGCGGCTTGTCCTCGCCGGCGAGAAAGCCGTCGCGATCGAGCCCGGTTGCCGCCAGGATCTCCAGCGGTAGGTAGAGCTGGCCGCGATGGCGGTGCAGCGGCATCAGGAGCAGCAGACCGGCGATCGCCTGCGCGACGCCGGCATGACCGGCGGCATCGGCGGAGCGCTTCGCCTCGTCGGCGGACAAGACCAGGCTCGCAAGCTGGATCAGGGCCGAAGCCGTCTCGCCGGCATAGCCTTCCAGACTGCTGCGGCTTTCCATAGGGTCATCGTAGAGATCGAATATGCGCGCATCGATCATGTCCATCAGCGTCTGGCGCGGCAGACGGTATTGCTCGATCGCTGTCAGAAGCTCGGAGGCCAGCGGATTGGCCTCGCTTGAGCCGTGGGATTGTCCCTCGAGAAGATCGCGCCAGTATTGCATCCGCACTTCGCCGGGCAGCGGCTCATGCACAAGATCGCGCACGCGCGCCAGCTCGGCGTTGAAGGCATAGAGCGCGGCAAGTGCCGGGCGCTTATCCTCCGGTGCCAGCAGGCAGGCGAGATAGCGATCGCGATCGGTGTCGCGAAGCGTGGCGAGGCAGATGTCTCGATTGCTCCGAGGCGCAGCTGGTGTCGTCATACTCTTGGATCCGAAGGTCAGACGGCAATCAGCGCCGCAGCTACGGCACGCGATTCGGAGAGCATGATGTTGAAGGTGCGCACCGCCGCCCCCGTGCTCATCGGGTCGGACGAAATCTGCTTTCCACGCAGGGCGGCCTTCAGCTCGGCGGGCAGCGGGCGCAGCTCCATGCCGGTGCCGACGAGCAACACTTCGATCTCGGCGGCTTCATCGAGAACCTTCTGGAAGCGATCCGGCGTCAGCGCATCGCCCTGCAGCATATCCCAGCCGTAGATGCCTGAAGGCAGGCACAACAACGAACCGCGATGCGACATGTCGGCGAAACGAAAGCCGCCATTGCCGTAAGCGTCGATCGGTGCGCGCCCCGGGAAATGCGCGTTTCGAATTTCTATACCTTTAGCCACTGTATCACACCGCTGGTTTGCCTGACTGGATGTTGCCGGCCGCGGGTCCATTGCTTTCGCCGCCGGTCTGGAACTTGTCCGGCCGCAGCTTGAACAGGATCAGCACGGGCGCCGCAATATAAATCGACGAAAAAGTGCCGACAGCGACGCCGAAAAGCAGGACGAAGGTGAAGGCACGGATCACCTCGCCGCCGAAGATGTAGAGGGCGAGCAGCGCCAGAAGCGTCGTCGCCGATGTCAGAATGGTACGAGATAATGTCTGATTGATGGAGGCATCGATCAGAATCGGCAGCGGCATCTGCGAATAGCGCTTCAAATTCTCGCGCATGCGGTCATAGACGACGACGGTGTCGTTCAGAGAATAGCCGACGATGGTGAGGATCGCGGCGATGCTCGTCATGTTGAATTCCATGCCTGATAGCACGAAGAGGCCGAGCGTCAGGATGACATCGTGCAGCGTCGCGATGATGGCGCCGACGGCAAACTGCCATTCGAATCGTACCCATATATAGATCAGGATCGCCGCCAGGGCCGCCAGGACGGCGAGGGAAGCCGTGGTGGTGATCTCGCCCGATACGGCTGGACCGACCACTTCGACGCGGGCGAAATTGTAGTCCTTGCCCAGCTCGTCCTGAACGAGCGAGACGGCGGATTGCTCGGCGTTTTCACCGCCCTCCTGCGCATGAACACGGATCACTGCACCAAGACGATCGGCAAGCCGCTCGACGCGCACGTCGCCCGGAATGACGGCGTCGAGACGTGTCTGAATGTCGACGGGATCGGCAACGCCCTGTTTGGCCCGGACCTCGATGATCGATCCGCCGGCAAAATCGATGCCGAGGTGCATGCCAACCGTCGCGAAGGCAATGAGCGTAATGACGGACAGGGCGGCGGAGACGGTAAACGTATAGCGGCGGATGCCCATGAAGCGGATATTGGCATTGTCGAAAATGCCACTGCGTACGCCAACAAGCAAAGTGCGCGGTTTGCGGCGCGAGATCCATATATTCACCAGCGACCGCGTGACGAAGCAGGAGGTGAAGAAGGTCGAGATAACACCCACCATCAATGTGGCGGCAAAGCCGCGCACTGCGCCGGTGCTTGCATAAAAGAGAATGGCCGCAACGATCAGAACCGTCAGATTGGCGTCGGCAACGGTCGCAGCCGCCCGGTTGAAGCCGTGGCGCAGCGCATCGACGAGAAGATGGGTCTTCTTCTCCTCCTCGCGCACGCGCTCGTAGATCAGCACCAACGCATCGAGACCGATGCCGATAATGAGGACGATGGCAGCGACACCCGGCAGGGTGAGCGTAATGCCGAGCAGGCCCATGAGGGCCGCGACCATGATCATGTTGATGACGAGTGAGATGGTCGCGATGATGCCGAGCAGACGATAGAAGCCGATCATCAGGGCCGCAACGAAGACGGCGGCCGCAATGCAGGCAATCAGGCCGTAACGTGCTGTCTCGCCGCCGAGGCCTGGCTGAATAGTCCGTTCCTCGACGGTCGTCAGCGTCGCGGGCAATGGCCCGCTCTTGACCATCACAGTCAGATCCTGCGCGCCCTGGGCGGTGAAATCACCGGGAACATCGATCTCGCCTGTTGCGATGACCGTCTTCAGAGAGGCCGCGGAGATGACCTGATCGTCAAGCACGACGACGACGATCTTGCCGAGATTGCTGGCCGTCGATTGCGCAAAGCGGTGAGTCGCCTCCTGCGTCAGCTTGACGGAGACGGTGCCTTCGCCTTTTTGATTGTCAACGACCGCGACGGCATCGGAAAAATCGACGTTCGAGAGCAGTGGCTGCCGCTGTACGAGATAGCCAACCGGCGGATCGTCTTCGGAAAACAGTACGTCGGACCCGGCCGGCGGCTGTTTGTCCATAGCGTCCTGGACCGACATCGACTGATCGATCAGGCGGAAGCTGAGTTTGGCGGGCTGGCCGAGAAGGTTTTTCAGCCGCTGCGCATCGGCAAGATCCGGCACCTGAACGACGATGCGATCAGATCCCTGCCGGCGGATCAGCGGTTCCCCAACGCCGAGCTGCGCGACACGGGCATGGATGACCTTCATCGCGCGTGCGATCGCCGATGACACATGGCTGTTGATATCGGCATCGGTGATATCGAGCGTCAGCGCGCCGTTGTCACCCTGAGACAGGACCACGGACGGCTTATCCGGTCCTGATGTCAACGGTTGCAGTGCCGTCAAGGCCGTTTGGACCTGCGAGGGATCGTTGATGCGAAGCTGAATCTTACGGCCGGTGCCGGTGAGGCCCGAATAGGCGACATTGACAGTGCGCAATCGGGTCGCGATATCGCCGACGATGCTTTCCAGGCGATCCTTCTCGACATCGCCCCGTTCGATCTTCAACAGCAGATGCGATCCGCCGCGAAGATCGAGGCCTAGCTCGATCTTTCGATGTGCCCACCATGTCGGAACGGATGAAAGCGCGCGCTCGCCAAGCAGGTTGGGAGCGGCCAGAAGCACGCTCAAGAGAACGACGAACCAGATCAGGGCGGTCTTCCACCAGGAGACGTGCAGCATCGCTCTCTCGAATTAGGGCTTCCCTACTGCGCCCTCCCTTTCGACGGAAAATGCAAAGGGCGCAGTAACACCTTGAATTTGTGCACAGTCCTTCAAGAAAGTCGATCTCGAATTTCGAAGATGCGCAGCGGCGGCAGGCGCCGCCTCTCGGGAGGAGTCTTACGCAGCGTCCGCCTTGACGGGTTCGCCCTTGACGCGAACCTCGGAAATGGCGCTGCGGACAACGCGGATGCGCACGCCTTCAGCGATCTCGACTTCCAATTCCTTTTCATCGATGACCTTGGTGACCTTGCCGACGATGCCGCTGGTAACGATCTGATCGCCGCGACGGATGTTCTTCAGGATCTCGTCACGCTTCTTCGCCTGCGCGCGCTGCGGACGGATGAGGAGGAAATACCAAACGACCATCAGCGGCACAAACAGGATGATCATTTCAAAGCCGGAACCGCCGAAGGCACTCGCGGCCGAATCTGTCGCGCTCTGCGCATATGCGTTGGTGATAAACATCGAGAACTCCCTTGAATTCCGAGCGGGAACGGGCCCCGCGTCAGGTGGCCGGAATATAGTTACGCGTATGGCGAATGCAACAAAAACAGCCGTCAACCGTACCGTTTTCCCGGTCTGTTAGCCTTTCAGGCCCCAAAGGAGCATGATACCCGGCAAGACAGCGCGCGCATTTTACGACTTTCTTGTTCAATATTCAGGAGGAAACGGTGACTGAAGACCAAAACGCCCTGATCCTTGCCGAAGTCCGTCGCCTTGCCGACGCTGTCGAACGTCTGGCCGGGCCGGCCCCGGCCGTCAATGACTGGAATGCCGCCGACTGCTTCGTCTGGGCTCCTGCCCGGCTTTATCTGCAGCCGGTGCCACGGCCGAACCGCGTGGCACTGACCCTTATCCGTGGCGTCGATCACGTGCGCGATATCCTGCACGAGAACACGCTTCGCTTTGCCGAAGGTTTCGCCGCCAACAACGTGCTGCTCTGGGGCGCGCGCGGCATGGGCAAATCCTCGCTGGTCAAGGCGGTACACGAAGACGTGCGTCGGGCGACCGGCGTGTCGCTGAAGCTGATCGAAGTGCATCGCGAGGATATTTCCTCGCTGCCGATGCTCCTCGATATATTGAAGGCAACGCCGCATCGCATCATCATCTTCTGCGACGACCTCTCCTTCGATCATGATGATACCGCCTACAAGTCGCTGAAGGCGGCATTGGACGGCGGCGTCGAAGGTCGGCCAGATAATGTGCTGTTCTATGCGACATCCAACCGTCGCCACCTGCTGCCGCGCCATATGATGGAAAACGAGCAATCGACCGCGATCAATCCCTCGGAAGCCGTTGAGGAAAAGGTCTCGCTCTCCGATCGCTTCGGCCTCTGGCTCGGCTTCCACAAGTGCAGCCAGGAAGATTATCTGCAGATGATCGATGCCTATGCCGATCACTTCAAGCTCGATCTCGATCGCGCCCAGATGCATCACGAAGCCCTGGAATGGGCAACGACCCGCGGCGCCCGTTCCGGCCGTGTCGCCTGGCAATATATCCAGGATCTGGCCGGTCGGCTGCGCATCGTGCTGGAGCGTGATTGATCTTCGATCGACATCGCCATAAACGACAAAAAGCCCGGCTGTGACCGGGCTTTTTGCAGAGTCCTTGAGACGCACTACCTATTCAAGGAACGTCATTGGGTTGACCGGAGCCGAATTCTTGCGGACTTCGAAGTGCAGCTGAGGCTGGCTGACATTGCCGCTCATGCCCGACGTCGCGAGCGTCTGACCACGCTGGACCTTCTGGCCGCGAGTGACGCTGAGTGCGTCGGCATGACCGTAGACCGTGACGGTACCGTCGTCGTGGCGGACGAGAACCGTGTTGCCGAGTTCCTTAAGGCCATTGCCTGCATAGATGACGACGCCGTTTTCGGCCGCCTTGATCGGTGTGCCCTCGGGAACCGAGATGTCGATACCGTCGTTGCGGCTGCCGTTGACGTTGGCGCCATAGCCGGCGACGACAGCGCCGCGAACCGGCCAGCGATATTTGCCAATACCGGTTGCCTCGGGCGCATCGGCCTGCGCATCGGACTTGGCCGCATCGTTGATGGACTGGCTCGGCGAAGCGGAGGCAACTTCCTTCGGCTTGGCAGGGGCATCAGCTGCCGCATCGGCATGAGCGACAACCTTTGGCGCCTGTTTGGCGATCGGATCGGCGGCCGCCTGCTTCGGTTCGACGGGAAGTGCGCCCGGCTTGACCGACGCCTTCTGCGGCTCGATCGAGGCGGTCTTGACCGGGTCTGCGGCGGCGACGGAGCCGTGTGGCAACGCGAGTGCCTGCCCGATGCGAATGCTATCGCCGGCCTGCATGTTGTTCGCACGCTTCAGTTCGGCGACGCTTACGCCGCTTTCCTTCGCGATTCTTGCCAGTGAGTCACCCGGCTTGACGACATAAGCGCCCTTCGGCGTCGGCCCCTTGCCATTACCGGCTGCCACCTTATTGGGGTCGGCGAGGCCAGCTTGGGACTTGCCGCGCATCTGATTGCCGGAAGGCAATGCGAGCGCTTCCTGCTGCGGCGTCTTGGCGGGGCCAGGCATCTTGCCGCCCTTGGAAAGATCAGTCGCTTCAGCGGCCATCTTGGCCGGGCCTGAAACACCTGCCCCATTCATCGTCGGGATGACGATCTGCTGGCCAGGCTGAGCGGCAGCGCCATTGCGCAGACCGTTCGCACGCAGGATTTCCTTTTCCGGAACGCCATAGCGGCGCGACAGCAGCGCAATGTTCTCACCTTGATGCAGTGTCACGCTCGGAGCATTGACCGTGGTCCAGCCAGGAGACATCTGCTGCGCGGCGGCAGTCTTGATTGTGCCCGTCGACATGGTGTCGGGAGCAAGTGCCGGCGCGGCGCGAGAGCCGTTATTGTTGCGAGATGCGGGGAACGGCTGCGCCATTGCCTCAGATTCCGCCTGCGGCATCCGACGAGAATTGCTGGCGGAAGCACTCGGAGGAGCAAGGTCGGTGCGCTGAATTGCGACGGGAGCGGTCGAGGCCCGTGCGCTGGAATAGGACGGGTTATAGCGAGCGGGCGAGTTCGGGTAGGGTTGCGTCACCGGCGCACTCTGCTGCGAATAATCCTGCTGACCGTAGCCGCCCGCCTGAGCGACATCGGCGCGCGGAACGGGGTCACCGTTCGGACCATTGAGGCTGCGGCGATTGATCGAGCCGGTCGTTACATTATTCGTCTTATTGAAGAGACCACTGAAACGGGTCGTGTCCGAACTACAAGCTGTGGCCGTACTCGCCAGAAGAATGGCCACCAGGACTTTCCCTGCCGATTTGCTGACGTTTGAAGAAAGACTGAAACCCATGACTCGACCCACTTAAGACGCAACCGATTATGGGTCGATTAAAGCGCGTTAATCTTACCATGCGGTTAAAGCACTGGTGCGGCATGTGTTTTTTTGAGGAATTGCTAACCATAGAGCATGAAACGGAGGCAATGCGCCCGTTTCATAGGGGCATACGCCCGAATTGAGCCTCAAAGATAGGAGGCGAGCATGGGCACGATGGGCTGATAGGGAACGTCGAACAATTCTTCGCGCTCGAATCGGCTTCCCGTCTTCGTCAGCCGCACCAGGCGACATGTGTGCTCATCAATAATAAGCGGGGCTATCATCGAACCGCCGGACACCAGCTGTTCGGCATAAAAGCGCGGCATTGTCGTGAAAGCTGCCGTGACCAGGATGCGATCGAAGGTGCCCTCGCCCGGCAGACCGGCGCTGCCGTCCGCCTGACGGATGATAACATTGCGCAGTCCAAGCGTATCCATGCGCTGCTGCGCCGATGTCGTCAGCGTCTTGTAGCGATCAACGGTCAGCACGCGCTCGACGATTCGTCCCATGACAGCGGCAGTGAAACCGCTTCCCGTGCCGATCTCAAGAACGCGATGGCCAGGCTTGATCTTCAAGCCATGGAGAATACGCACCACAAGATCGATGCCTTCCATGAAGGCACCGCAATCGATCGGAATCGTGCGGCTGGAATAGGCATCATCGGCAAATTGCGCCGGCACGAAAGGCAGGCGCGGCGTCTGCTCGACCGCCGTCATCAGGTCGATGTCCAATATGCCTTCCGCGCGCAGCCGCAACACCACGGCCGCAAAGCCTTCCTTTTCCACCAAACGAGGTGTCAATCCGCTACTCCATACCGAGCGCCCGCGCCACGCGGTCTTGCGCCGAATAATCCGTCAAATCGAGTTTCAAAGGCGTTACCGAAATACGATTTTGTTTCAACGCCTGAATATCGGTCCCTGGACGGAAGATGCCGCTCCGCTCACCGAAGCGAAGCCAATAATAAGGGAAGCCGCGACCATCGGCTCGCTCCTCGACCTGCACGTTGAAGGCAAGATTGCCCTGTGCAGTCACTTCCACGCCATCCACCTCGTCAGGACGGCAATTCGGAAAATTCAGATTGAGGAAGGTCCCGTCAGACAGATCGACGTTCATGAGCTTGTTAAGCAAAGCCGGAGCATGTGCTTCTGCCACTTCCCAGGGCACGACGCGCGCGCCGTTTTCATAGAGATAGGCCTGGCTCAAAGCAAAGGAGCGCACGCCTTGCAGCGTGCCCTCGATGGCACCGGCGATGGTGCCGGAATAGGTGACGTCGTCAGCGACGTTCGAGCCGGAATTCACGCCCGAAAGCACGAGATCCGGCTTGATGTCAATCACCTGGCGGATCGCCATGATGACGCAATCCGTCGGTGTTCCCCTGAGTGCATAATGCTTCTCGGAAACCTTGCGCATGCGCAATGGCTCGGAAAGGCTCAATGAATGGGCAAGACCACTCTGATCCGTCTCCGGCGCAACAACCCAGACGTCATCGGACAGAGTGAGGGCGATGCGCTCCAATGCCGCCAGACCTGCGGCATGAATGCCGTCATCATTGGTCAGAAGAATACGCATCGCCCCACCACCCGATTATGCTGCTTTTTCGATCCTCTTCAGACCACCCATATATGGCAGGAGTGCGTCGGGGACAGTGACCGAACCGTCCGCGTTGAGATAATTCTCAAGCACCGCGATGAGGCAGCGACCGACGGCCGTTCCAGAGCCGTTCAGCGTGTGAACGAACTTGGTGTTCTTGTCGTCCTTGCCGCGATAGCGCGCATTCATACGCCGGGCCTGGAAATCACCACAGACGGAGCAGGAGGAAATTTCGCGATAAGTATCCTGCCCCGGCAGCCAGACTTCGAGATCATAGGTCTTGCGCGCACCAAAGCCCATGTCGCCGGTCGAAAGCGTCATGACGCGATAATGCAGGCCGAGGCGCTTCAACACCTCTTCCGCGCAAGCCGTCATCCGCTCATGTTCGGCAATGGAGCTTTCCGCATCGGTGATCGAGACCAGCTCGCATTTCCAGAACTGGTGCTGGCGCAGCATGCCGCGCGTGTCACGGCCGGCAGAGCCTGCTTCAGAGCGGAAGGATGGCGTCAGAGCCGTGAAGCGCAACGGCAGCTTCTCTTGATCAAGGATCTCGCCGGAAACAAGATTGGTCAGCGAAACCTCCGCCGTCGGGATCAGCCAACGACCGTCGGTGGTCCTGAAGGAATCCTCGGAAAATTTCGGCAGCTGACCGGTTCCGAACATCGCCTCGTCACGCACCATCAATGGTGCGCTGACTTCGGTATAGCCGTGCTCGCTGGTGTGCAGATCAAGCATGAACTGACCAAGAGCGCGCTCAAGACGAGCAAGCTGCGCGGTCAGCACCGTAAAGCGCGAGCCTGACAGTTTTGCCGCGCGCTCGAAATCCATGTAGCCGAGCTCTTCGCCGATATCGAAATGCTCTTTCGGCTCATGGTTCCAGGTCGGCTTGGCGCCCCAGACGTGCTTGACGACATTGTCGTGCTCGTCCTTACCGACAGGCACGTCTTCGAGCGGGATGTTCGGAATGCGCGACAGCGCATCATTGAGCTCGGCGGTCAGCGTCCGCTCTTCTTCTTCCGCAGCCGGAAGCGAAACCTTGATGTCGGCAACCTCGGCCTTCAGCTTTTCGGCAAGCTCGCTGTTCTTCTGCGCCATCGCCGCGCCGATCTCCTTAGAGGCGGCGTTGCGGCGGGACTGCATGTCCTGGACGGATTGAATGACGGAGCGGCGCTTCTCGTCGAGCGCTATGAGGCTTTGCGACAGAGGCTCCGCACCGCGCTTGGCAAGCGCTGCATCAAAAGCCTCGGCATTCTCACGAATCCATCTGATATCAAGCATCTTCGTTCCAGGTCGTTTGACATAAGTACAACTCCGACCGAGGCTTCGGTCGGAGGTCGAACCGGCAAATACCTGAGAAATGAGGCGAAGGCCTCCCGCCTGGACGTTAATCCGTCTTGGCGATATCGGAACTTCCGCCACTCTCTTCAAGCGCTTGCCGGCTACGCTGACGCTCCACGAGTCTCGCCGCGTAGATGGAAATCTCGTAGAGAAGGATCGTCGGCAGTGCAAGGCCGATCTGGGACATCGGGTCCGGCGGCGTCAGCACGGCAGCGACGATGAAGGCGAAAACGATGGCAAACTTGCGCTTTTCCGCGAGCCAGGCCGACGTCAGCAAGCCGACACGTGCCAGCAGCGTGGTGATGACGGGAAGCTGGAATACGAGCCCGAAAGAGAAGACCAGCGTCATGATGAGGCTCAGATATTCCGAGACCTTCGGCATCAGCGCGATGCCGACCTGACCGTCACCACCCGTCTGCTGCATCTTCAGGAAGAACCACATCACCATGGGCGTGAAGAAGAAATAGACGAGTGCTGCCCCCATGAGGAAAAGCACGGGCGAAGCGATCAAAAACGGCAGAAAGGCATTGCGCTCGTTCTTATAGAGGCCGGGCGCGACGAACTTGTAGATCTGCGAAGCGATGATCGGGAAGGAAATCACGAGGGCCCCGAACATGGCAACCTTGACCTGGGTGAAGAAAAACTCCTGCGGCGCCGTATAGATCAACTCAGCCTTGGCAAGGTCGAGATGTGCCCATTCGACCGCCCATTTATAAGGATAGACCAGATAGTTGAAGAGATGCTTCGCCACTGCGAAACAGCCAATGAAGGCAACGAAGAACGCGACGAGCGACCAGATCAGCCGCGTGCGCAATTCCATGAGGTGTTCGATAAGCGGCTGCGGCTTATCGTCGATGTCACCCGTCATGCCTGGTCCTTCTTCTTGGGCGTTTTAGGCGTCGTCTTGCTGGCCGTAGCAGTCGGACGCTTCCTGGGAGCTGGGGGCGTCTTTTCCACGGCAGCAGCGACCGCGACCTTGCGCGGGGCTCGCTTTGGTTTTTCCGTCACGACGGGCGTCTGAACGGCGGCAGCCGCGACATCCTCGGCCTTGACCGGGGCCTTGGCGCGAGGCTTGCGAGCGACCTTCGGCTTTTCTGCAGCTTCACTCACAGCAGCCACCGGCTGGGGAACGGCTGCTGCCACTGCCTCTGGAGCAGCCGCTGGCGACGGATTGCTCGAAGCGGCAGGCATTGTGGACGTTGCCGCAAGCGCTTCCGGCAGGCCGGACGAGACGCCCGGAACCGGCTCGGATGGCAATGGTGTCGCGGCAGGCGCTGCTTTGTCCGGCGTAGCGACACGCTGCAGATCCGCCTTTATCTCATTGCCCATGTCCCGCAGCGGATTCATGGCTTCCCGCAGCGAGTTCATCGGATTGAGCTTCTGCGCATCGGCGATCGTCTGGCGCACGTCGTCCAGCTCTGCCTCGCGCATGGCTTCATCGAACTGCGCGCGAAATTCGCCAGCGACCTTCCTCGCCCGCGCTGTCATCTTGCCGATGGTCCGCAAGGTCGCCGGCAATTCCTTGGGGCCGATCACCACCAAGGCCACGACGGCAATAATTACCAGCTCGGACCAGCCTATATCGAACATGCAAAGGCTCCTGGGCCAACGGCAAGCCTCTCAACTCGGCGCCTGCCCGACATGATTACTTCGTTTCGTCAGCCTTATGCTCGACAGTACGGGACGCCGTCTGCGTCGACGTATCCTCGTCGTCGCTCATGCCCTTCTTGAAGCTCTTGATGCCCTTTGCGACATCACCCATCAGCTCCGGGATCTTTCCACGGCCGAACAACAACAGCGCGATGGCCAGGACGATGAGCCAGTGCCATATGCTTAGAGAACCCATTGCTTTAACTCCCAATTACAGTGTCTTTTCGATGTAAGACGTTTGCGGATGTTTTTCAAACACCAAAATGCAATGCATCCACGCATATCGGGATGACAAGCGCCGATGCGGGCGATCAAACGTCTCCAAGCCGAGAGGATGATTGTTATATTCGCACCCGCTGATGGCAAAAGAGAGACTTTGCCGGCGGTTTCGCGAAAATCTGCAGATGGGCTGTAATCCACATTATGCGAGCCGGCCAACGGTCAATCGCCGGAACTTGCACCGCTCGGCGGCAAGATGCCGAGTTCCTCCAGATCCAGCTGCGTGATCGGATCTTCGTCTTCGGTGAGCTCGTCGCTCATCAATGGCGAAGGAATATTGAAATTGGCCGGAATCCGGCCTGACAACAACCCCGCCCCCTTCAACTCTTCGAGACCGGGTAGATCGCGCAGCTCTTCGAGACCGAAATGATCGAGGAAATCGCGCGTCGTGCCAAGGGTTACCGGTCGCCCCGGCGTGCGGCGGCGGCCACGGAAGCGGACCCAACCGGACTCCATCAGGACGTCAAGCGTGCCCTTGGAGGTCTGCACGCCTCTGATATCCTCGATCTCGGCGCGTGTGACAGGCTGATGGTAAGCGATAATGGCCAGTACTTCCAGGGCCGCACGCGACAGCTTGCGCACCTCACTCTCGTCACGCCGGATCATAAAGGAGAGATCCGCGGCCGTGCGGAAGGCCCAGGCGCCATCCACCTGGACGAGATTGACGCCGCGCATCCCGTAATCGGCCTTAAGCTTCTGCATGACGGCGGGAATATCGACCCCGCGCGCCACCCGCTCGGCAATGAACGCCTCGGAGACCGGCTGGGCCGAGGCGAAGACCAGCGCTTCGGCGATCCGCTCGGCCTCGCTCAGCCGACGATCGTCTACATCGGGCGCTTCCGCCTCGTGCTCCACATGCTGCTGTTCGTCGTCCGGTTCCGTCACGCGCTTTCCTGCCCTATTCCGCTGCTTCCAGCGACGAATGCTTCGGCCCGCGCCGCATGTAAAGCGGCTGAAACGCGCCTTCCTGGCGAATTTCCAGTTGCCCCTCGCGCACCAACTCCAGCGATGCCGCAAAGGCGCTGGCAATCGCCGTCACCCGCTCGCTTGAAGTCGTCATGTAGCTCAGCAGGTAATGTTCCAGGGCCGTCCAATCGGTGATTTCGCCGATCATTCGGTCCAGAATAACGCGGGCATCGGCCAGCGACCAGACGCGGCGCTTCTCGATCGTCACCTGGGTCACGGCCTGACGCTGACGCAGGCTCGCATACGCGGTGAGCAGATCATAGAGGCTGGCGTCGAAGGCGGATTGGCGTCGATCCGGAATATGTTCCGGCGCACCACGTGCGAAGATATCGCGGCCGAGGCGGTTGCGATTGACGAGATCGGTGGCAGCATCGCGCATGGCTTCCAGGCGCTTCAGGCGGAAGGCGAGCGTCGCCGCCATCTCCTCGCCGGTCGGTCCGTCTTCCTTACTCTGCTGCGGGATCAGCAGCTTGGATTTCAGATAAGCGAGCCAAGCGGCCATGACGAGATAATCGGCCGCAAGCTCGATGCGGATACGCCGCGCACTCTCGATGAACTGAAGATACTGTTCGGCCAGCGCCAGAACTGAGATACGGGACAGATCGACCTTCTGGTTGCGCGCCAAATGCAGCAGCAGATCAAGCGGTCCTTCAAAGCCGGCGAGGTCGACAACAAGCGACGGCTCTTGCGAGCCGCGCTGCGTCTCACCCTCCTGCCAGAGCTTGTCCATCGGCGTTGCCGCCTGCTGAAGCTTGTCCGTGCTGCCGCTCACCCTGTCACCCGTCCGTTCCTCGAAGTCCGGTTTTACGCCACTGCGAACATCGCGTCGAATTCCGCCCGAATAGAGGCTTCATCGGCGCCATCATTTCTGCCGAATGCCGCTTCGACCGCCTTGGCCCGTTTCAGCGACGCCCCTGCCAAAGCAGGAACATTGCGAACCACCTGCTGCATTTCGTCCATGACGCCATTGCAATGCAGCACGATATCGCATCCGCCCGCAATAATATTTGCTGCACGTTCGCCGATCGTGCCTTTCAGCGCATTCATCGAGGTATCGTCCGACAGGAGCAGCCCCTGGAAACCGATATATCCGCGGATGATCTCCTCGATCACCTTGCGCGACGTAGTGGCCGGGTTTTCCGGATCGATATCGGTAAAAACGACATGGCAGGTCATCGCCATGAGTTCGTCCTTCATTGCAACGAAGGGAGCGAAATCATGCGCCTCCAGCTCCGCGCGTGGTACCGAGACGACAGGCAACTCGTGATGCGAATCCGCAAAACCGCGGCCATGGCCGGGCATGTGCTTCATCACGGGCAGCATACCGCCGGCTTTCAGACCTTCCGCCGCGGCACGCCCCATCTCGGTCACTGTCACCGGATCGGAGCCATAGGCGCGATTGCCGATGACGTTGCTCGATCCCTCAACAGGCACGTCAATCACCGGCAGGCAATCGACATTGATGCCGAATTTCAACAGATCGAAGGAATGAAGCCGCGACATCAGCCATGCGGCACGCAGGCCTCGTTCGCGATCCTGGCGATAGATATCGCCAAGTGCCTGCCCCGAGGGATAATGTGGCAGGATCGGCGGGCGAATGCGCTGCACCCTGCCGCCTTCCTGGTCGATGAAAACCGGAGCGTCGCGTCCGACGCTATCGCGCAAAGACGCAACGAGATCGGCGATCTGTGCCGGTTCGGAAATATTGCGTCCGAACAGGATGAAGCCCCATGGCTGCTCCTCCTTATAGAAGGATCGCTCTTCGGGCGTGATGGTGTGGCCGCTACAGCCGAGGATCATGGATTTCGATTCGGTCATATCCGAATCATAAGGCTTGCGCCGGGAAATGCGAGTGAGGTCAAGCGAGGATACACAGGAACAGCACCCTACAAATGAAAACGGCGAGCCAATGCCCGCCGTTTTCCAATATTCATATCCGATTTTACTTCGAAATCAGGCAGGTGCCGCCGGCGGCGCGATAGCGGGTGCAGATGGCCGCGGCCTCATCCTTCGAGCCGGCGACGACGCGGACGCGATAGTAGGTGCCCTTGCCGGCGATGTCGGCCTTGCGAATCTCCAGCGGATGATTGCCGATAATGCTGGCGAACTTGACCTTGAGGTTCGCCTGCGACTTCTGCGCGTCGGCTTCGGTCGGCAGAGATGCGATCTGCACGCCGTAAGCGCCGCCGCCCGCGACGGAGGTCACAGCCGGGGCTGCCGCCGGGCTAGCAGATGCGACCTGCTTCGGCTGAACCTTGGGCTGAGCTTGAGCTTGGGCTTGAGCCTGCGGGGCCGGAGCAGCCGTATTGGCCTTGGCGGCAGGCTCGGGACGTGTCGTCGGAACCGGGTTCGTCTTCACGACGCGGATCGGCGTGCTTTCGGCGCTGGCAGCGTCGGTATTATCCGACTGGGCTGCTGCCGGAGTATTTGCCTGAGACGGGCGCGAATTGGTCGATGCGACCTGATTGTTCGCCGGCTTGGCGGCTGCAGTCGTCGTATCGGCAATCGGCTCGTCGCGCGGAACCAGCGAACCATCCGGCTTGACGATCATCGTACGCACCTTGCGCGGAGAAACGGACGGCACCTGATCGTCGTTGTTGGCGGCGACGTTGGTGTTTCCACCATTCTGGTTCGGCAGCAGGCGCGGATCTTCGGTTTCACCGACCGGCGTCGACGTCACCTGATCGCCGTCGCCATCGCTGTCGTCAGGCGATACCGCCTCGGGAATCAGCGTCTTCTGGACGACGTCAACCGGCTGCTCGTTGGAGGAGACAAGCTCCTTCTGCTTCGGCGCCGCCGTACTATCGCCAGCGACGCGATCGTAGACGGCCTTGTCCTGATTCGGAACGACGGTGCCACCCGGATTTTCGGGAGCGACCTTGACCGGATCGCTGTCGGCCGCAATCACGCGCGGCTCTCCGGAGAAGCTGGAGATCGGCGCGCCGTGACGGATCCAGCTGTAGGCGCCATAGGCACCGACGCCGAGAACAACGATGACGGCGGCGGTCGTTACCATGCCGCGCACGGAGCGGACCGGGCGACGGTTTGCGGCGGGATTCAAGGTCATCCTGGCAACGTTCTCGACAGGCGTCGCCGCTTCACGATAGCTGCGGCGGAAGTCCTCTTCCAGCGCACGCTCGAACTCGTCGAACTCCTCGATCGGCTGCTTTGCGACGGGCGCAGCAGGCTGGGCCGCCGCATTTTTCGACCAGGAAGCGGCAACAGCAGCACCGCCAAGCGCAGCCGCAGCGGCCGGCTTGATCGGCTCGGGCGCGGCTTCCTTGGCCGGCGTACCGAGCAGGCTCGCCATTTCCGAATCGAGATCGAAATCAAATTCTGACGGAACAGAGATCGGCTCCTCCGGCTCGATCGCCGGCAGATGCGGAACATGCGAACCCTCGAAGGTTTCGACACGATCCTCCGTCTCGGAGATTTCCGTGGGATCGAACGGCAGAGGCTGGTCGGCCTCGAATACGGGCGCTGCCGTGGTTGCGGCATGGGCAACATTTACAGCAGGCGCAGCAGGCGCCGGTGCGGGTCGCATCGGCTGCGGCGCTGCGGCGGCCATCACCGGAACGGCAGGGTCCGGAGCGACCGGTGTTGCGCGGGAAAGGATCGGCTCTGCGATCGGAGCGATCGGAGCGGTCGGAGCCTGCTGATGCGCAGCGGGAGACTTTTCGGCTTCAGCGAAATCGAGGCCGGCAAGTTCCATTTCGATATCAGCCAGATCGAATTCGAAGTCCTGACCGGCAAAGGGGTCCTCCGCACCGAAGGTAATGGGTTTCGGCTCGTCATGCCGTACGGCTGCCACGGGAGCGGCGGACAACTCTGCAGGCTCGGAAAACGACGCACCGAAATTGCCGAAATCCGGCTCTTCCTTCGCTGCAGGCGCATTGGCTCTGGATGGAACCGGATAGCGATTCACATCGGCCAGCAGGGCATCGATCTCGGCGGAAAGCGCAGCCGGATCGGCCTTCGCGACCTTTGGCGGCTCTGGTGCCTGGAAGACGGCCGCAGCCGGCTGGGATGCAGCAGGCTGCGAGACGGCTTCCGGAGCGCGCGGAGGCTCGACGGGATCAAACGCCTCGAAATCAATGGCATCATCGAACAACGCTTCGTCAGACGTAGTTTTCGGCGCCGGCTGGGCAACAGCAGGCGCGGCCGCCGGCGTGAACTGCTCACGCGAGGCGGCAGGCGTTGCCAGGGCAAAGTTGGCAAGCGGCAACCGTATGGTGGCGGCAGCGGATTGCGGTGTCGGCTTCTGCGCAGCCGCCTGCGGCTCGACAGGCGCAGCCTTCGGCGCTGGCTGCAGAACCGGCGCGATCGACATTTCCAGCTCGTCGATCAAATCGCGAGCGCCGATCGTCGGCTTCACCGGAGCCGCAGGCTGCGGCGCAAGTTCTTCGAACTTCGGCTCTTCAAGCCGGGGCTCGGCCTGCACCGGCTCGGCGGAGAGCACAACCTCTTCATGGCTCGGCGGCGACACCTGCTCGACGGGAGCAGCGATGTCATTTGCCGGACTCATTCGCGGCGTATCATAGCGTTCGAATTCGCGAAGAAGCTCGTCTTCCAGGTTGAAGGCGGGTTCCTGCCGTTGAGCCGCAGGAGTTGCCTGAGCAGCGGGGCGCGGCTCAAAACCCACGATACGAGCGAGTTCTGCGAGCGGATCATCATCCGCAAAGAACTCGTCGTTTCCGCTTGCGCGATACGCCAACTGTTTTTCTGCCATCACCCGTTCCACTCGCAAACACTACAGTTAATGCCAGCGCAATGTGGGTAAATGGTGACGTTTATCGCATTTCGTCTGGTGCTGCGGTCCCGGTTATACCAAGACCCGACTTCAAAACCGACGCGACAGCGTACACCAGCCCAAGTCTGGCAATGCTCAATTCTCGGTTCTTATCGTTAACAAAACGTAATTCCGGTAAATCTTTACCTTTATTCCAGTGTCCATGGAAGGAACTGGCCAGATCGTAAAGATAAAAAGCAATGCGATGCGGCTCTTGCGACTGTGCTGCAGCTTCGATGATTCGCGGGAATTCCGCAATCTTCGCAACCAACTGCAATTCAGCCGGATCGGAGATCGCGCCAATGACAGCTTTTGACAGATCAAGCGAGGCGATGTCGAGGTCCGGGAAGGCTTCCTTGGCCTGACGGAAGACGGACATACAGCGGGCATGCGCGTACTGCACGTAGAAGACCGGATTGTCCTTCGACTGCTCTGTAACCTTGGCGAAATCGAAATCCAGAGGCTCGGAATTCTTCCGATAAAGCATCATGAAGCGCACCGAATCGCGGCCAACTTCATCGACGACTTCCCGCAGCGTGACGAAATCGCCGGAGCGCTTCGACATCTTTACCGGCTCTCCATTGCGATAGAGCTTGACGAGCTGGCACAGCAGCACAGTCAGCTTCGCAGCACCATCGGAAACGCCGCGGGCAACCGCCTCCAGCCGCTTGACGTAGCCGCCATGGTCGGCGCCAAGGATGTAGATCATCTCGTTGAAGCCGCGGTCGAACTTGTTCTTGAAGTAAGCAACGTCGGCAGCGAAGTAAGTATAGGAACCGTCCGACTTGATCAGTGGCCGGTCTATATCGTCGCCCACTTCTGTCGAGCGGAAGAGCGTCTGCTCGCGATCCTCCCAATCTTCCGGCAGCTGTCCCTTCGGCGGCGGCAGCGCGCCCTTGTAGACATAGCCCTTGAAAGTCAGGTCGTTGATCGCGGTTCGGATCAGTGCCGCGCCATTGGCATGCAGGGTGCGTTCGGAAAAAAACACGTCGTGATGGACGTTCAGCGCCTGCAGATCTTCCTTGATCATCGCCATCATCGCGTCGATAGCCCGATCCTTGACGATCGGCAGCCACTGATCTTCCGGCATGCCGCGCAGCTTGGTGCCGAATTCC
This sequence comes from Rhizobium pantanalense, assembly GCF_030182525.1. Lineage (NCBI taxonomy): Bacteria > Pseudomonadati > Pseudomonadota > Alphaproteobacteria > Hyphomicrobiales > Rhizobiaceae > Rhizobium > Rhizobium pantanalense. Next base: position 95,428 of record NZ_JAQJCH010000005.1, on the reverse strand, counting down.
CTGGCAAGCGCCTCGCCGACGGGAACCAGGTAATCGCCGGGATAGAGACCCGCCGGGATCTCGCCCACCTGCTCGCCAAGCGCTTCGCGATAGCGAATGAAGACGGAGCGCGCAAGCACGTCGATCTGCGAGCCGGCATCGTTGATGTAATATTCCTTGGTGACCTCATAGCCAGAGAAGGCCAGCAGGTTCGCCAATGCATCGCCGACGACGGCGCCGCGGCAATGGCCGACATGCATCGGCCCGGTCGGGTTGGCCGAGACATATTCGACGTTGACCTTCTGCCCGCCGCCGAGCTTGGAGCGGCCGAATTTCTCACCCTCGGAGATCATCGTCGACAGCAGCCGCTGCCAGTAGCCGACCGAAAGACGGATATTGATGAAGCCGGGGCCAGCGACCGAAACCTCGGCGACATCAGCATCTTCCTTCAGCTTGGCGACGATGATTTCGGCAAGCGCACGCGGATTGGTGCCCAACGGCTTGGACAGAACCATGGCCGCATTGGTGGCGACATCACCATGGCTGGCATCTCGCGGCGGTTCCACGCCAATACGTCCGAAGTCCACTTCAGATCGCTTTTCTCGCACGATATCAATTTGTTCGAGAGCGCTCTTAATTCTTACTTCGAAGTCGGTGAAAAGGTTCATCATATCGTCCACGCATTAGCTTCGGCGAGCCGCTATCGGCCCGACGCCGCCGCTGCCTACCGCAAATCGGGAGTCTGGTCAAACAGGCGCTTGTGGGCGCTGATGGCGTAGGTGTCCGTCATGCCGGCGAGATAGTCGCCGACATGCCTTGCCTTGGGGGCAATTGCGAGCCCGGCAATATGATCCACCCAGTAGTGGCTCTGCATCTCCCTAGGATTTTCCATATAGGCGCGGAAAAGGTCGGTGACGATCTGGGCCGCGCCGGCACGGATGCGCATGATGTCGGGATGGCGATAGATGCGCTTGAACAGCATCTGCTTGATCAGCTTGTCGGTCTCAGCCATCTCAGGCGAGAAAGTCGCGATAATCCGACCGGCGGCACGGATGTCGGCCACATTGCCCGGCTTGATTTCGGCGAGCGCCTGCTGCGAAACGGCAATGACATCCTCCACCATGCGGGTGATCTGCCGGCGCATGATCTCGTGGGTGAAACGGCTCGCCTCCAGATGCGGGTAGCGCGCCCTCACCTCGGCCATCAGCTTGGCGAGAAACGGCACCTCCTCCAGCATGTCGAAGGTCAGATAGCCGGCGCGCAGGCCGTCATCGATATCGTGCGTGTTGTAGGCGATATCGTCAGCGATCGCGGCGACTTGCGCCTCCAGGCTGGCATAGGAAGCGATTTCCAGATCGTGGATCTCGCAATAATCGAGGATCGGCTGCGGCACAGGCCCGCGGGAGCCCTTGCCGTCAAGCGTCATCAGCGGGCCATTATGCTTGACCAGGCCCTCAAGTGTTTCCCAGGTGAGATTGAGTCCGTCGAAATCGGCATAACGGCGCTCGAGCTTGGTGACGATGCGCAGGGATTGGGCGTTGTGGTCGAAGCCGCCATAGGGCAGCAGCACCTCATGCAGCGCATCCTCGCCGGTATGACCGAAGGGCGTATGGCCAAAATCGTGAACCAGCGCTACGCCCTCCGCCAGATCCTCATCCAGCTTCAGGGCTCGCGCCAGGGCGCGGGCAATCTGGGCAACCTCGATCGTATGCGTCAGCCGTGTCCGATAATGATCGCCGTCCTGGGCGATGAAGACCTGCGTCTTGTGTTTCAACCGCCGGAAGGCGGTCGTGTGGACGATCCGATCGCGGTCGCGCTGGAATTCGGAGCGTGTCGGGCTCGATCCTTCTTCATAGAGCCTTCCACGCGATTCCCAGGGATTTGTCGCATAGGCCGCCTTTTCCCCATATCCGAAACCCAATGCATGCGTATCAATCGTCATTATCAATCCATTCCGGCATTTGCCTCGCGCACCGCCATCAGCGCGACAGTCGTTTCCCTGCAATCGGTCCCAGGCCCTGTCCGGCAATACGACATATGCTCGCTCTTCGTACATCCCGGCCCATTGACGCCGCTTTGCGGCCTTCATACCTATAGACAAGAAAACAGCAAAATGGTGTGTGGCTCAACCACGAAACCATAGCTGTCAACGGCCTGACTTTCATGATAAAGGCTACAGATATCAGCCGTTTGAAAGTTCGACGGCTTATTGGTTCTCTCCGGATCTTGACCCCGGCAGGAGGAAGACATGACTGAGACAAGTGTTACCCTATCGGATGCTGCGGCCAAGCGAATCGCTGCTATCGTCGGCGCAGATGCGGGAAAGCGCGCTCTTCGCGTCGCTGTCGAAGGTGGCGGGTGTTCGGGTTTTTCCTATAAATTCGATCTCGTTGAAGGCCCCGAGGATGACGACATCGTGGTCGAAAAGGACAACGCGACCGTCCTAATCGATCAGCTGTCGCTGGTCTACATGGCGGGCTCGGAGATCGATTTCGTCGACAATCTTCTCGGCCAATCCTTTCAGATCAAGAATCCGAATGCAGTCGCAAGCTGCGGATGCGGCACCAGTTTCGCGATCTGATCCCTACCCTCTTTTTCTACAATTTGATGACCGGTCGGGAGCCTTCGCTCCGGGCCGGTTTTCATATGGGCTGTAGTCAAACCGATCGGCTGCGGATACAACAGGGCGAAGCAAAGGAATGAGCCGCCCATGAAAATCGCCACCTGGAACATCAACGGCGTCAAAGCGCGTATCGAGAACCTCTGCCAATGGCTGAAGGATTCGAACCCGGACATCGTCTGCCTGCAGGAAATCAAAACGGTCGACGAAGGCTTTCCACGTTTGGAGATCGAAGCGCTCGGCTATCACGTCGAGACGCATGGGCAGAAAGGCTTCAATGGCGTTGCGATTCTTTCGAAGACGAAACCGGATGAGGTGACGCGCGGTTTACCCGGCGACGACAGCGACGAACAGGCCCGCTTCATCGAGGCCGTGTTCTCCGTCGAAGGACACGGCGCCCTGCGGATCTGCTGCCTTTATCTGCCGAACGGCAATCCGGTCGATACCGAAAAATACCCCTACAAGCTCGCCTGGATGGAGCGCCTGCGCAAATTCGCCTTGGATCGCCTGGCCTTGGAGGAGCCTCTGATACTCGCCGGCGACTACAACGTCATTCCGGAGCCACATGATTGTTTCGACCCGAAGGTCTGGGAGAGCGACGCCCTCTTCCTGCCGCAGACGCGCCAGTCCTTCCGTCAGCTCGAACATCTCGGCTTTACCGATGCGGTACGCGCGACGACAGATGCAATCAAGCTTTATTCATTCTGGGATTATCAGGCCGGCGCATGGCCGAAGAACAACGGCATCCGCATCGACCATCTGATGCTGTCGCCCGAGGCTGCCGATCGCCTCACTGCAACGGCAATCGAGAAGCATGTGCGCGCCTGGGAAAAACCGTCGGACCACGTGCCTGTCATCGCGCATCTTGATTTCGGGGGCTAATCCGTCCGGCCGCAAGCACCTAGCTTAACCTCAGCAACAACGGCGTCCGTAAAGCCGGCGATCAATCGGAGCCGGCAACGTCAAGCTGGTGGGCCATGGAGACCGCTACACGGCGATCGTTCTCGTTGGCAACGGAGAATGCTTGCTCCTGCAGGTCTTCCATCCAGCTGCAGTCCTTCGGCTTGCACTTGTCCAGTGCCGCCGTCATGAAGGCCAGACCGCGGATGGATTGGCCTTCCTGGAACAGGATATTGCCGAAGACGGCCATGGCGCCCGGATGGCCGCTCTTGCGGGCTTGGTTCAGCCATTTCTTGGCCTGCTGAACATTGGTGGCGCCGCCTTCGCCGGACAGCATCATCTGCGCTAACTGGAACTGCGCCTCCGGAACGCCGAAGGTCGATGCCACCTGGAAATAAAGCTGCCGGGCCTGGTTGAGATCAATCTTCACCGGGCTGTTGGGGATGCCGCTCTTGTAATAGCTCGCGAGCGCCAGCAGCGCATTGATGAAGAAGCCGGTGTCCTCCGAGCCCGGTTCCACACCCTGCTGGGCGATCTCGCTATAGATCTTGAAGGCTTCGAAATCGTTCTGCGCCACGCCATCGCCATCGGCATACATATTGGCCAAGGCCCAGCGTGAGCCGGTATGGCCTTTTTCGGCGGCATAACGATAGGCTTCGACCGCCTCTTCCTTCTGTCCGTTCTTGTAGGCCTTGAAGCCGAACTTGAAGAGATCGAACGGACCTGATTCCTTGGTGACGCCGGCATTGATATCGAATGCCTTGGCTTGACCCGCCAGCACCACCGCGGTGGCAAGGGACAGGCTGAGCATCATGACTCTCGCTGATATGAACTCGGACTTAAACATAACAGTCGATTTCTTTCGCTCCATTCGGACCTGTCACGGCACTTGCATAATCGCCGCCAGCTTCACGAATGTTTTCCCTGACGGCGCACGAGACTGGATCGTCCTTCGAAAAGGCGTTTCCTATGGCATCCAACCGATGCTGTTTGCCACAATTGCGAGCATAGCTTGCAATTATGTCCAAACCAGCATTTGCGCGGCCGCTATCGCATCCCACCATCGAAGCAGCGCCTTCGTTCGCCTTCCGATGATGGAGCCCAAAGATCGGCCGGCTGACGACTTTCCTTGGCAGACAACGCGTTTTCGGCTGCGTCGGAAGCATCGCAGCTCCGATCCCGAATTGTTGCTTATGCCAAAGTGGAAGTTCACCCATCGACCGCTTACGCACTTTCTACAAGGCTTGCCCCTGTGCCCACGTAATCGCTGCTCCCCATTTGTGGCGGGAAATGGACAAATTGTAATCTGATCACGTGGCTGCAATGTCTTGAAATAGAGTGTTGCTAATTCGTCACAAAGATTTTATCGAACTTTAGATTTATTTAACCATAAATCAGGCAATAGAGGCGGTTTGCGTTCCGCCTTTTACCGATCAGACAAAGAAACGTCGCGAGACTCGGAAAAGCTCGCGACGTTGATGATAAAGTGAAGGATCAGTCAACTAGCTCCTTCAATTCAATGGCTTATCGTCAGAAGCTGACTTTAACCGATGTTTGAAGAGCCGCGACCAAGTCATTGCCGAAGCTATAGGTCGCATCATTGCCGTAGACGACACCGCCGCGTGTGACCGGTCCGGATTTGCCTGATGTCATGAGGCCGAGAGCGCCGCCGAAATTGAACTGAACATGCTCTGTTGCCTTATAGGCCACGCCCGCGCCGAGCGTCCATGTATCGGAGTTCATGCCATAGCCATCGCTTGTACCGCGATCCCAGGTCAGGCTGACGGCGCCACTCCACTTGTCATTGAACTTATGCCCGACACCGCCGGTAATCGTCCAGCCGTCCCTGTACAGCAGGTCAAGCGAGGTGAGCTCGGTAGGGCCATTGGCTCTGCAGGATATGCTGCGCGTGGAGCTCGGGCAGAGCGCGATGCTCTGCAGGATGCTCCAGTTCGTCCATTTAACCGATCCGAAGGCCAGCCAATCGGGCGCGATGCCGGTCTGTACCTTCCATTCCAGAGAGTCGGGAGCATCGGCCGAGCCGAAAACGGACGTTACCTTGCCACCGAAGCCGGGGACAACAGGCGGCGGCACTTCGGTCAGGTCGACGCTACCCTTCAGGTTGTCGTATCTGACCCGGCTGTTGTAGACGAGGCTCGTGCGGAAGGCATATTCCGGAATTTCGTAGGCGATACCGGCGCGCCAGCCCCAGCCGTGACCGTCGATGTCAAGCGAGCCCATGCCGTTGTAAATGGCTGAAATCGGAGCCGGAGTGGCGTAGACGAGGCGCGACTTGTAGCCGCTGACTTCCTGATAGAAACCACCGCCGATCAGACGCAACTGACCCGGACCCGCATCGAACTTGTACGAGCAGGTGGCCGAATAGTTGTTCGTGCGAACCTTGACTTCGGTTTCGTTATTGGCGCCGGCCCAGTTTGCACCTTCGTTGAGGTGGCCGCCGAAAGGCTGCGAATAGTCGGCCATGCAGTCGAGATCATCGGTGATGCCGATCTTGAAGGCAGCATAGGGAATGGCGTAATTTTCCGCCGCATCCGTCGAACGGCTACGGTTGTTGAGATTGCCATCAGCCGGATTGATGTCCTTGGCGTTCTTCAGTTTACGGTCGGGCATGACGTAAGTAACGCCTGACTCGAACACATAACGGCCTTTGTCGAAAAGCAGATCAATATCATAACCGCCACGATCAAGGCCGCCCGCAAAGGCAGCGGTGGCGAAAGACGAGCTGATAACGAGTGTGACTGCGCTCCTCAACGCAACAGAAAATGCCATTGTATCTCCCCCACATGTGCATTCAGTGGTTTGATTGTTGCGATGATCGCGTGAATTGGCAATGTGGCCCATAAGAGCACTGGCCATGTAAGAGAGTGATTGATTTACGTAAGAAAACGAACGCCGCCTGTGAAAATCCATCGGTGTAGGTAATTTTTTCTTTCGAAATAGCATTTTTAGCCTCTAATAGAATCTCATTCTTCACGGCAACAATTCTGTTACAATATGACAACAGTTTTGCTTTTCGAGCACGTTCAGCAACTTTAGGGGTAATCTGTTTCGCCTGTGCGAAACTGGCGGCGGATCCGGGGCGTTAGATCCAGTCAGTCCTATCGATTCGAGGGAAATAAACAAAAAGGCACGCGGCGAACACCGCGTGCCTTTTTCGATCCCAGATCTCTACTTCCTCAAGCGAATCGCGATTTCTCAGTTTCGCTTCTTGTGCTTCTCACCTTCGATCGCACGCATGTCCTAGCCGGCTTCGCTGACCCGGGCCAGCGCTACCTTCAGGCTCGCTTGCTGCCCCTCAAGCTCACCGAGACGCTCGCGCTCGGCGGTGACGACGTCCGGATTGGCATTGGCAACGAACTTCTCGTTCGAAAGCTTGCCGGCAATGCGTGCAATCTCCTGATCGTTCTTGGCAATCGCTTTTTCGAGGCGCGCTTTCTCGGCGGAGAGATCGATGAGGCTGCCAAGCGGCAGGCAGACCGTCGCCTCGCCGATGACGATCTGAGCAGCACCCTTCGGTGCCGTATCGGCAAGCGAAACCGCTTCCACGCGCGCCAGCCGCTTGATGGCGGCATCATGACGGAAGAGGCGTTCGCGCGTCAGGCTATTGGCATCGACAACAACCAATGGCGCCGTCGCAGCCGGCGGCACGTTCATTTCCGAACGAACGGAGCGAATGCCGGAAACAAGATCGATCAGCCAATTGATTTCATCGGCGGCGACATTGTCGGCATAGGACGGCGCCGGCCAATCCGCATGGCAGATCAGGCCCTCACGCTCCTGCCCCTCGCCTGCCGTGTGCGCCCAGAGCTCCTCGGTCATGAAGGGCATGAATGGATGCAGAAGCTTATAGGTCTCTTCGAGAACATAGGCTGCGCAGGACTGAGCCTCCGCCTTGGCATTCTCGTCTTCGCCATTGAAGATCGGCTTCAGGAGTTCGAGATACCAATCACAGAACTGATTCCAGATGAAACGATAGAGAGCGCCTGCGGCATCATTGAAGCGGAAGCTTTCCAGTGCTTCGGTAACGTCACGCTCCGCGCGCGCCAGCTCCGTCAGGATCCAGCGGTTTACGGTGAGCTCGGCCGCTTCGGGGACGAAATGCGGATCGCTCTTGGCACCGTTCATTTCGGCAAAGCGCGTGGCGTTCCAGAGCTTGGTGCCGAAGTTGCGGTAACCGGCGATGCGGGCCGGGTCGAGCTTCACGTCGCGACCCTGCGCGGCCATGATCGCCAGCGTGAAACGTAGCGAATCGGCACCGTATTGGTCGATCAACTCAAGCGGATCGATAACGTTGCCTTTGGACTTCGACATCTTCTGCCCGTTCTTGTCGCGAACGAGAGCATGAATATAGACCGTGCTGAACGGCTCGACGGGATTGCCGTTCTCATCCTTCATGAAATGCAGGCCCATCTGCATCATGCGAACAACCCAGAACGGGATGATATCGAAGCCGGTCACGAGGAGGTTCGTCGGATAGTAGCGCGCCAGTTCCGGCGTCTCGTCCGGCCAGCCGAGCGTGGAGAACGGCCAGAGTGCGGACGAGAACCAAGTGTCCAGCACGTCTTCGTCGCGCGTCAGGATTTCGCCGGGCTTGAAGTTCTCCAGCAGATCTTCGACGTAGGCCTTCATCGGCCCTTCATGCGAAAGATAATGCTGGATCGCTGCCTGCAGTGCCTCTTCCTCGGTCTTTTCGACAAAGACCTGACCATCCGGCCCATACCATGCCGGAATCTGATGGCCCCACCAAAGCTGGCGGGAAATGCACCACGGCTCGATGTTTTCGAGCCAGTTGAAGTAGGTGTTTTCCCAGTTCCTGGGCACGAACTTGGTTCTGCCCTCGCGAACGGATTCCAGCGCGGGCTGCCCCAATGTCTTGTTGTCGACGAACCATTGTTCCGTCAGGCGCGGCTCGATCGGCACGCCGCCACGATCGCCATGCGGCACGGCATGCGTATGCGGCTCGATCTTGTCGAGCAGGCCGGCCTCTTCGAAGATACGAACAATGATCTTGCGGGCCTCGAAGCGGTCCTTGCCTTCCAGCTCGTCCCAAGCGCCATGCAGCGCTGCCGGATGATCGAGGTCCTGGAGGAAGTCCTCGTTATCCTTGATGGTGATCGAGGCATCGACGTCCATGACGTTGATGGCACGCAGTCCGGCGCGCTTGCCGACTTCGAAGTCGTTGAAATCATGCGCCGGCGTGATCTTTACCGCGCCAGTGCCGGCGGTCGGATCGGCATAGGAATCGGCGACGATCGGCACCCTGCGGCCAACGATCGGCAGGATGACATGCTTGCCGACAATACCCCGATAACGCTCGTCTTCCGGATTGACCGCGATGCCGGTATCGCCGAGCATCGTTTCCGGGCGCGTCGTCGCAACGACAATATAATCGCGCGTTTCGAATTCGGTCGGCTTGCCTTCCTCGTCAAAGGCGATTGGATATTCATAGGTAACGCCGGGCTCCAGCGGATAGCGCAGGTGCCAGAGATGGCCCTTCACCTCATGCTGCTCGACCTCCATATCGGAGATCGCCGTCAAGAGCTTCGGGTCCCAGTTGACGAGGCGCTTGTCCTTGTAGATCAGGCCTTCCTTGTAGAGCGTGACGAAGACTTCGAGAACGGCCTTGGACAGGCCCTCGTCCATGGTGAAGCGTTCGCGCGACCAATCGCAGGACGCGCCGAGGCGCTTCAGCTGGTTGAAGATCAAGCCGCCCGATTCGGCCTTCCATTCCCAGATCTTTTCAATGAAGGCTTCGCGGCCCATCTTGCGACGATCCGGCTGCTGGCGCTCGGCGAGACGACGCTCGACGACCATCTGCGTGGCGATGCCGGCATGGTCCATGCCGGGCTGCCAGAGAACATCCTTGCCGCGCATGCGCTCGAACCGCACCATGATGTCCTGCAGCGTGTTGTTCAGCGCATGACCCATGTGCAGCGAACCGGTCACGTTCGGCGGCGGGATAACAATGGTGAAGGTTTCCGCGCCCGGCTTGGCGTTCGCACCGGCGCGAAAGGCGTCGGCCTCATCCCATTTTTGGGCGATCTTCGGTTCGACGGTGGCGGAATCATATGTTTTGTCGAGCATTTTATGACCGGATCTAGAGGACTGGGTGATGCGGGTTGTAAATAGGATGGCCGTGGGCAAGTCAATAAAAAAGCCGCCCCGGAGCCCGGAGCGGCGGATCGTCTACCCGAAGCTCGGGCTTGTCAGCGGCGCGGACCGCGGGCCACTCGTTCGATTTCTTCACGCACGAGACGCTCGACAAGGGTCGGCAAGTTGTCGTCGAGCCACTCCTGCAGCATGGGCCGGAGCATCTCCTGTGCCAGTTCATCGAGGGAGCGGCGCGGGCCGCCATCCACGATGGCAGCTAGTTCTTCAAACGAGCGGGAAACCTGTGCGCCGGCGGCTTCCGACATCAGCGGCGATGCGGATACGGCCTGGGCCGATGGCGAGGATGCCGCCTCCACTTCCGCCGTAACGGTGAGTTCCGCCGCCTCGAAAATCGGTGTTACGGCGGGTGCTGCGATCTGAGGCGCCGCAGAGGCAGCCGCCGGCCTCTGCGCTTCCATCTCAGGTTCAACCTCGGCCACCGCCCGCATAACAGGCGGAGCGACCGGCGCGGCAACATCCGCAATAGCCTGTCTCAGGGGAGTGTCGGCGATCGGCTCGACGTGCACCTCGGCACGGCGCGCAGCCATGGCGGGCGGCAGCTCCCGCGGCTGCGGCGGCTCGCGCCCGGCATTCAGCAATGCAGCGGTATTGCGCTCGGAAGCGGCGCGCACACGCGCGGCAACATCGGCCAGCGACAGACCGCGACCGCCAGCTTCCGGCTCTGCAACCGGCACCTGCGAGTTTGCCGCAACGAAACGCGGGTCCTGTTCGGCAGCGCGCGCCCGATCGGCGGCAGCGAACTCTTCATCCACAGTCAATTGAATATCGTCATCACGCATGCCGCTGCCGGCGAAATGCGATGAGGGAACTGGCTTGGCGCCTACGGGTTCGTTGCTTTCGATGATCCTGCGGATCGACGCCAGAATCTCTTCCATGGACGGTTCACGCACTACATTTGGCTGAGCCATATTCATCCCCGTTTTCCCATATTCAACGACCGGAAACTCGCACCACAAACTCGGCAGGCGACACCCGAATCAGGGCCACCCTAGATGACTGTCTTCGGGAAAAAAATCACCTGAAAAGCACTAAACCCGGTGATGCACAGTTTTGTTACGATCACGACGAATCGCTCTGCTAAGCACGATTCTGCCACAGGCGGCGACAATAAAAAACAGGCGCCAAAAGGCGCCCGTCGCAAGCTCAAAAATAGCTCGTCCAAGAAATCAGAAGACGAATTCCTTGGCCTTGGCAAAGCCCGGGAGCGGCTTGATCGAGGCATTGAAGAAGACGTTTTCCGAGAAGGCACCGCGCTCGCGCATGAAAACGGTGGCTCGGGCGGCGTGACCATAGCCGATGACCGTGATTAGGCGGCCGTCTTCGCCGAGTTGGTCAAGCAGGCCCTGCGGCAACTGCTCGATCGAGCCGTTGAGGAGAATCACATCGTAGGGTGCGTTAGCGGCATGTCCCTTTTCAAGGTCCCCGCCAACGACCGTCACGTTATCGTAGCCAAGCGCGGCAAGATTGGTCTTCGCCTGAGCCGCAAGTTCCTCGTTGGATTCAAGCGCGATGACCTTGCCGGCGAGAAGCGACAGAACGGCGGAGACATAGCCTGTGCCACAGCCGACATCGAGAACCTTGTCGTTCTTGGTGATCGCGCCGAGCTGCAGCAGCTTTGCAAGCGGCGAGGCTTCCATGAGGAAGCGCCCGGGAGCGACCTCGATATCGCAATCGACATAGGCCAGAAGCTTCGACTTCTCCGGTACGAAGTTTTCGCGCGGTACGGCGAAAAATGCATTCAACACGGAATGAGAGGTGACATCCGTCGTCCGGATCTGGTTCTCGACCATCTTCACGCGCGCTGCTTCGAAATCCATCTTATCCTCTTGCGCCCTTGGTGCCCAAACGGGCTGGCTCTACTTTCTGTTACGCGTGTCTTAATCGCCTGACGCTGCGCTTTCAAGGCATTGCCGCAACAGGCGCCGAGATTCATGGTGAGGCGTCGCCGACGAACAACAATCGGCGCCCTAAATTCGATCCAGCGCCTTTCGGTACCCGGGATCTGCAACACCTTGCGAATCCGCAGTGCCCAGACCAGGACGCTCATTAGTAAAATGTTAACCTAACGCGACCACGCTCCGGGCATTGGACCCGCCCGGGTGGGTAACCAATCGACCTTCCGGCCCGAAGCTATTCGGCCCAAACATTAAATTTGAATAGAAGGTGGCTGGGATGCCTGTTTCTCTCGTTCTTTTCGTCGTAACGTCGCTGCCGCTGGTGGTTTTTCTGGCCGCGAGCCTTTCCTCGATGATGTAGGTTTTCCGAATGAGGCTTTCGCTCTTCGCTGCCGCGCTTCTCCTTCTCTTACCCCAGGTCGCGTTGAGCGAGGAAACGTCAAGCGAGGATGAGCCGAAAGAGACAGTCCCGATCATCGGACATGTCGTTACCGGAAAACAGCTCGACGAATGGTGCGAAGAGGACCGAACGCTCGCTTCCGTCTATATCCAGGGCATTCTCGACGAGGCCCAGCGGACGAAGAGCCTGACAATCCGAGCCACGAAGCAGACTCCGAAAAACTCATCGCGCTACGAGCATTACCTTCAACAGTTCGTCGGCGCTTTCTGTCTGCCGCCGGAGCTCAGCAATACAAAGGCGACGACGGTAGCCTGCAAATGGATGGCGGAGCACTCCTGGCAGCTCGAGCGCCCTGCCAGCTCGCTGATCGCACGCGCCTACAAATTCGCCTTTCCTTGCCTTGAGGAATAGTCGTTCTTCCGCAATGGTGGCTAAAAAACTGACACGAGACAGCTAAAACTTTCGCTGAGGATTGAGAATCATCCGAAGCAACCATGCCCCTTGCCCGTCTGCGAGACGGATGCGCAACGGAACCGGCGGCTCAAGCGAAGATCTCAGTCAGGCCGAAGAGCGCGAGGCTTCTTGCGCGAAGACATCACATCGCATTTGCGTTGACAATTACTAAGCACACCTTATAATTAGGATGCTGAATTTGATTGACCTCTAGTCCAGCGAAAGGCGGCCCAGTTTTTTCCCTAGACTGGACCGCTTTTGCTTTTGTGGAAGCAAGAATTCTCTATCCATTTGCTTCGCACTTTCAGCACCGAACCAGATCGGCGTCCGATTGCATTTGCCATTTAAGCCAATGCTGAAACCGAAGCGCCGGCACCCGCCATCCTCAACTCCCATAACTCCTCAGTACGTTAAGCGTCATTTCAGTTTCGAATGCGACGCTGAAACGGGATAGGGAGTATCAATGTCGTTACCGAAGTCGCAGTGGCTTGCGCTGACACCAGTCGAGCGCAAGAAGCTTGCTCGCCTAATTATGATTCGCCTGCTGCCAATCCTCGGTGCTTTGGCGCTGCTCGGTATTGTGTCGCTTATAATGTTTGCTCAATAGAGAATTTCGAAGATCGAACGCCGCTACCGCCGTCGAAAGCCAAGATTCGGGAAAATGAAATAGGCACCAATTGCTGATGGCAGCTGATGGCACATCCGCGACGGTCCTGCCGTCCTGGGCGTAATGCGTTTCATCACCCGCATTGAAGGCTTGCACAAGAGCAGCAGGCAATTCTCTCTTCAAAGTGAAAAAAGGACAGAATTCAGAATAAGCCTCTTGCGGTTTTCTTTGGATCATTCTAAATCCGCGCCACCACAACGCAAATTGCTTTCGGATGGCCTCGTGGCGGAGTGGTTACGCAGAGGACTGCAAATCCTTGCACCCCGGTTCGATTCCGGGCGAGGCCTCCAATTTCCTTTAAATCTTCAATAAGTAATTGATTTTTACTGAATTTTCAGAAGGCAATTTGAGCCTGAATCATTCAGTTGCACCGAAGCTACGTGTGGCAATCCGTTCTCTCTTCAGTTTTCCGCCTCATCTATCGGCCGAACCGGAATGGCGCACGAAATAGTTGCGAAGCTTAAGACCGCACATCCTTTACGCGGCGGCGCAGGAATATTAGACAGCCATGCTGAAATTTCGAACAGTAAGTGAGAATTCGGAGATGTTCCTGCTGCGGCCAGCAACACCTGACGACATCGCGCGCAATTATGAGATATGGGGAACCTCCGTGGAAGCCACCCATGATTTTCTCGATGCATCGGACCAGGAAGCGATTGCGAGGATGGTCTTGGAAGACTATCTGCCGAACGCAGAGTTCACGGTGGCGGTGGATGCTAATAATTTGCCACACGGCTTCCTAGGAGCGACCGGGAACCACATCGATTCGCTCTTCATACATGTCGACAGCAGAGGTGCGGGCTTGGGACGTCTGCTTTTCGACGGCTTCCGTGCTGGAAAAGATGTCGTCACCGTCGACGTGAACGAGCAGAATGTGGGCGCTGTCGGCTTTTACGAGCGGCTCGGATTCAAGGTGACGGGGCGCGCCGATGTCGACGACCAGGGCCGCCCCTACCCGATCCTTCATTTGCGATGGCAAAGACCGACCGCGCCATGAGGCGCAGCTGCCGATAGCGCTCCATTTCGGATGCTGTGGCGACCATCTTGGATTTTAGCGAACCGATGGAAATTGAGGACTAAAGGCTCATTGCCGGATCAAGGCGCAGCCATCCTGTCGGGCACGTCGAGTTGCCAGCCCATTCAGGTAGGTTATGAAAACCTGTGGTGGCTGCTAGCATTCCTACTACCGGTTTGTAAGCCACCCACGGACCGGACAGTGCCGCGTCCGACGAGACTACGCCCCCAGTAATGTCGTCGGACGCACCAAGCCTCCGTCAACAGCATCGCAACCAAGCGCGATTCCAGACCGTCTCTCACCCTTTCTTATATAGACCGATGTGCGTCAGAATGATGTACGCCCGCCACGGGTTGCGCTGCCGGGAATCGTTTCAATAGTTGCGACTCAGAAGAACCGAGACTCGGCGCTGCCATCCGGATTGAGGGACAATCGGCTGCGCCCGTCTCAGAAATGACCATAATCATATGGCTGCGGCTTCCTGCCCTCGCCTGCCCCAAATCAGCGCGCGTATCGCATTAACAGCCGGAGACTTAAGCGCTTTCCGGGTTCATAGAAGACGAGCCATCCAAACGAGATTGCAAACAGGCTGGGATTAGGCACTCCCGTGAATTGCGTCATTTTTGCAACAACGCCGGTTTTCGAGTAGCACACATATAGTTCCATCCCCTTAGTATCTTGCCAAATCACCGAAGCAGGTTCAGGAAATAGTTCGCGAAGCTTATTACTTCGCACCTACTGATAGGGAACATGAACGGGATGGGGTTGGGCACGTCGTTTCTCGGCGCGATATCTCATGCCCAATCAAGAAAGATTGGAGTTATTATGAACATCAAGAGCCTTCTTCTCGGCTCCGCTGCTGCTCTGGCAGCAGTATCCGGTGCTCACGCTGCTGACGCTATCGTAGCAGCTGAGCCCGAGCCGCTGGAATACGTCCGTATCTGCGACGCATACGGCGCTGGCTACTTCTTCATCCCGGGCACCGAAACCTGCCTCAAGATCGGCGGTAAGGTTCGTACGGAAGGTGAATGGTACAACGCTTACAACCGCGACAGCCATCAGGGCACGCTCTGGCACACCCGTGCCGAGTTGAACGTCGACACCGCGACCGACACGGAGTACGGTCCGCTGAAGACCGAAACCATCGTTCGTTGGGACTGGAACGACGGCGGCTCCACTTCCACCAACCTGCTGTGGTCCTACATCAGCCTCGGCGGCTTCACCGTTGGTAAGAAGGACTCGCAGTACAACCTGTACATCGGTTACGCCGGCGACGTCATCAACGACGACGTGATCTATGACGGCCCGTACGAACTCAACCAGTTGACCTATGAATATGATGCAGGCAACGGGTTCTCGGCTGTGATCTCACTCGAAGACAGCAACTCCGCCTCGGACGGTACGGCGTCGTATGGCGCCAGCTGGTGGACGGACGACAAGTCCAACCACTACGCTCCTGACGTTGTCGCCGGTGCCGGCTTCAAGTCCGGTGCATGGGGCTTCAAGGTCGTTGGCGGTTACGACTCGATCGTCGAAGAAGGCGCCATCAAGGCTCGCGTCGATGCTGACTTCGGCGCATTCACGGCCTTCTTGATGGGCGGCTGGAACACCGACGGCGACAAGCTCAACAAGTACGCAGGCACCAACCAGGACGTCTCGGCTTGTACGGCACCGAACGGTACCGTCAATGCATCGAAGTGCGGCTGGGGTGACTGGGCTGTCTGGGGCGGCGTTGGCGTTCCGTTCAACGACAAGCTGAAGTGGAACCTCCAGCTCGCCTACAGCGACTCGAAGATCTTCGAAGCAACCACGAACCTGAAGTTCAACCCGGTTAAGAACCTCCTGGTCGAGCCGGAACTGACCTACGTTCACTATGACTATGCCCACGACGACACCGTTTCGGGCATCCTGCGCTTCGAACGCAACTTCTAACCTGATCAGACTTGACCTCCGATCAGAGAAGGAAGGGGACCGGCTTTCCCTGCCGGCCCCCTTTTTTGTTGTAGCACCCGCAATCAGCGGCTCCTCCTGCGACCAATACGCGTGTCATAAGGATCTCCAGTCAACGAAAAGGGGAACCTAGTCGCTGCCCTGGCGTTTAGCGATGAAAGGGACATGGCTGAATACAGGAGTTAGCATCTTGAAACACCACCTTGCCTCACTCGCCTTGAGCGTGACGCTGGCCATAGGCTCCGCGCTACCCGCCGCCCTGCCTGCAATGGCCGCGCCGCCGAGCAATCCATCCATATCGCGCGCTTCTGATGTTATCCTTGTGCAAGAGCGTGGATCACGCCGATGGGGCGATGACGACCGTCCCCGCTGGCGCGATCGCGATCGCCGTCATTGGCATGGTGACCGCGGCTGGGATCGCCGCCGTCATTGGGATGACAGATGGCGGGACGACCGTCGCTATCATCATCGCCGACATGGCAGCGTGATATTCGAGATTCGCCCCTAGTGTACCAGCGCTGCAAGCAGTTGGCATATCGCAGCTGATGTGCCGGCTGCCAAACTCACGCTAAACGCGGGCAGCGGGTTACTTCGAGATATAACGCAAACGATACGGCCGCCACCGGAACTCCGGCAGCGGCCGTTTGGGTTTAAGAGGAACCTGCGCCGGTCCCTAAGTCTTCCGATCAGCGGCAGACGCGCACGTGGCGTACAACCCAGCGTCCATGAACCTTGCGCTTTACCTTCTTCACATGGCAGTGATGATGATAGTGGTGATGACGATGATGATGCATCGGAGCGGCCTCGGATGGCACGCTGAAGACAAAGACCGACGCCACAGCTACTGCAGAAGCAAGAATCAGGTTTTTCATGTCGAACCTCTAAAGCATTGGGGACTATGCTGCGCGGATCGCGCATTACGTTCATGCGCCGCATCGCATTACCGACACATGAACATGCTCTCACATTCACGAGAGCAACCATACCTTGAACTAATTTTTTCAGAAATACCACATATATCCACCCGGGAGCCGCCTCCGCGGGCTCTCGAAAAGCGCCGATGCATCATCTTGGCACGATCTCATTAGCCCGCTACCATTCGCCGTCCCATGCGAAGAAAGGTGCAGCACAAGATATTGTTATTGCACCGCAAAAAGTCTGAATGAGTCAGGCGCTCGATTTTCAGTCGTCCACCGAACGAAGGGGCAGCAGGCGCCGAATACGTTCATCGCGAAGATAAAGACCACCCCACGCCATGACACCGAGCAATAAACTTATAAGTTGCGGAGGCGACCCGATTTCTCCGAGACGGAAATGGGCGCAAATTGCACCGCCGAAGAACCCGGTCGCGAGGATCGCTCCAAGGACGGCCGTGCGTGGAATTGCGTAGAGAATGACACAGACGAGGATGATCAGACCCACCACCGTAGCCAGATTGGCGGGAAAGCCCGTCTCCTCCATCTGCGCACTGATCAATGCCGGCGCAAACAGATCAACGGCCCCATCGGCCACCAATGCAAGAATCACAATTGCGCTAAGAACCCATCCCAGCGCCACTCCACCACGAAAGCTCGCATTCTCGGCCATCTTATCCCCCAATGCGCCAGATTTGGCCCACATCCCCGATTGCCCACCGGCATTGACGCTTGCAGACGCCGGCAATCTGGCATGAATGGGAAAGACCGGTCAACGAAGATACCGCTGTCGAACCAGACGAGCCTCGGCCGAACTCAGTGCCACGAGGCATGCGCAATAAAACTGCCAAAATGTGCTGCTATAAGCTTGGCCGCACTCATTAGCTTTGAGAATTAGGGATACAGGATTATCGGGCGAGCTGGCCCCGATATCAGCTTCAATTCTGTAGAAGAAGAGTGGCTCCCCGGGCCGGATTCGAACCGGCGACCTGTCGATTAACAGTCGAATGCTCTACCGCTGAGCTACCAGGGAATGCGCTTGGCGCGGTGTGAGCGGGGTAATACAAATGCTTTCCCGATTTGCCAAGCGGTTTTTTCAAAAAAAATGCATTCTCTTGCATTATTTCCTCGCGCCACCATTTCCTGTGGATGACCGATCAAAGCGAAACGACAGCAAATGCCGATCGGAATGGCCGGAAAACCCGCCGTTTTGGCATTGATCCTTCGACCCGCGAGCTGGTTTTCGGCTCCGTGAGAATTCCCCTGCCCCGATCGCGCCTCGCCCGCCTCGGCGTGGGGATAGCGCTCATTTTCGGCGGATTGCTCGGCTTCCTGCCGGTGCTCGGCTTCTGGATGCTGCCGTTGGGTTTCATCGTGCTCTCGCACGACATGCCTACGGTGCGTCGCTGGCGCCGCCGTTTCGCCGTTTGGTGGACGCGAAAACGCCGCCCGGCGAACTAACTCTTTTATCCTATCCCGCACGAACGGGACGAGCCGGATTGCCGACCACAGTCGCACCGGCGGCAACATCCCTGGTGACGACCGCGCCGGCGCCGATGATCGCGCCGTCCCCCACTGACACACCGCCGACGAGGATCGCGCCGCCGCCGATCCAGACGCTTCTGCCGATCGTCACCGGCCGGGCGACTTCAAGACCTGCCCCGCGCAATTCGGCATCCCTATGATGTTCGGCGCAATAGATATGGACGCCCGGTCCCAGCATGCTGCCGTCACCGATGCGGACACTGGCGCTGTCGAGGATCGTGCAGCCGGCATTCATATAAACCCGGCGGCCGAGCGAGATGTTAATGCCGTAGGAGCAGTGAAACGGCGCCTCTATAAAGACGCCTTCGCCGATATCGTTAAAGAGAGCAGATAAGGCCGGTGCGAGATGGCCGCGTTCGGACGGCGGCATTATGTTATGCGCATGCACAGCTTCGCGCGCCCGCCAGCGCAAGGCGTCGAGTTCGGGATCAAAACAGCAGTACCACTCTCCCGCTGCCATTTTCTGCCGCTCGCTGAGGCTCATGCTCCCACTCCTCCAATGCCTTCGGAATTTCCGGTCAGCAATCTTGCAACACGGTTGTAGGCACAGACAAGGAGGAGCATTGCGTCTTTTTGCAGATCAGCAATCGATGAGCAAACGCCTACCAACCACATCTCTTGATCAGCAAGATCTCAAGTACACGATCCCGCAAAGAGCGCTCCTCCGCAGACCCGCAACCCTTGTGAAAAAGCCCGCCAATGCGGGATTCTTGCCCACAACAAACTGTCACACAGCTTGTCTATAACCCGCGCTACCGCGGACTTGCGCAAGGCCACCGGTTCCGAGCTTTCAAAAAGGAAATAGGGATTATGTCGAAACTTAAAAACTTCATTTCGGCTGCTACTGCCGGCGTCATGAGCGTCGCTCTGGCGATGCCGGCCGCTGCTGCTCCGACCAAGTTCGATTTCTGGTTTGGCCTTTCAGGCGACTTGGAACGCGTCGTACAGACGCTCTGCAAGAACTTCAACGATTCCCAGAAGGATTACGAAGTCTCCTGCGTCAGCCAGGGCAATTACGACGCCGCGCTGCAGAACACCATTGCCGCCTTCCGCGCCAACAAGCAGCCGACGATCGTCCAGGTCTATGACGTCGGCACCGCCACCATGATGCTTTCGGGTGCCTACTACCCGGTCAGCAAGCTGATGTCCGAGAACGGCTACAAAGTTAAGTGGGACGACTATTTCCCGGGTATCGCCCGCTACTACGCCACCTCCAAGGGCGAACTGCTTTCCTTCCCGTTCAATTCTTCGACCGCCCTGCTCTACTGGAACAAGGACGCCTTCGCCAAGATCGGCAAGACCGCCGCTCCGAAGACCTGGGAAGAAGCTGCCGAAGACATGAAGGCGCTCAAGGGCGCAGGCTATGATTGCCCGATGGCGATCAACATCTCCGGCAATGAAAGCTGGCAGCTGATGGAACAGTTCTCTGCAATCCACGACCAGCCGGTTGCCACGAAGAACAACGGCTATGATGGCCTCGACGCCCGCCTGACCGTCAACAAGACGAAGTTCGTCAAGTACGTAACGGATCTCAAGAGCTGGTACGACCAGGGCCTCATCAAGATCAAGTCCAAGGACCTCGGCCAGGACATGGTTCAGGCCTTCGCCGCCGGCGATTGCCAGATGATCATGACCTCGGTCGGCGACCACGGTACGGTCGGCAAGACGCAGAAGACCGGCATGAACTGGGATGTTGCCGAGCTCCCGGTCTACGCCGGCACCGAGCGCAAGAATTCGCTCGTCGGCGGCGCGTCGCTCTGGGTTCTCTCCGGCAAGTCGGCTGACGAATACAAGGGCGCTGCGGCGTTCCTGAACTTCATCGCCAAGCCCGAGACCGCTCTCTTCTGGTCGACCAACACCGGCTACATCCCGGTTACGAAGTCCGGCTTCGAATTCATGAAATCCTCCGGTTTCTACGACAAGGCTCCTTACAAGGGCCGCGAAGTCGCTATCGCCAGCCTGACCGCTTCCGAGCCGACCGCGATCACCCGTGGCATCCGCCTCGGCAGCTTCACGCAGATCCGCGCCGAGTTCGGCAACCAGATGCAGGCCATCTTCGCCAACAAGGTCAGCGTCCAGGAAGGCATCGACAACCTCGTCAAGAACGGCAACGCCGTGCTCGAGCGCTTCGAAGCCACCTACAAGGGCAAGCAGCTGCCGTAAGCGCAACGCTCATAACAGATTAGCGTCCGCCGGGGTTTCCCGGCGGACGTTCGTTATGAGGGCTAGCGTGGCATCGAGATATCAAGCCGGTAGAGACAATGGAAAAGCGAGTAACTTTCAACAAATGGAGCGTCGGCATCCTGTTCGCAGTGCCGCAATTGCTTCTCATCTTCACCTTTTTCTATTGGCCGGCCGGTCAGGCGGTCTTCTGGTCGCTGACGTTGCAGCAGCCCTGGGGCGGCGGCAATATCTGGGTCGGGCTCGATAATTTCAAATCCATTCTCGCCAGTTCCGATTACTGGAACTCGGTCACGATCAGCATCATCTTC
This sequence comes from Rhizobium pantanalense, assembly GCF_030182525.1. Lineage (NCBI taxonomy): Bacteria > Pseudomonadati > Pseudomonadota > Alphaproteobacteria > Hyphomicrobiales > Rhizobiaceae > Rhizobium > Rhizobium pantanalense. Next base: position 74,406 of record NZ_JAQJCH010000005.1, on the reverse strand, counting down.
GCTGCTATCAGCACAAGTATTTCCATGGCGGGCGGGCTCATCCTTGCGGCCCTGACCGATCGGCAGCTGCGCGGCTCGAAAATCTACCGCGTGGTCTTGATCTGGCCTTACGGTATTGCGGCACCCGCATCGGCGATGGCCTTCCGCTTCATCCTGGCGCCAGAAGCGGGACTCATGGCCGTGGTCAATCAGTGGTGGCCGGGATTCTGGGACCCGGGTCTTGACGGCAACGCCGCCATGGCCTGCATCATCGCCGCCTTCTCGTGGAAATATATCGGTTACAGCTTCATCTTCTTCCTCGCCGCTTTCCAAGCCATTCCACGTGCGCTGATCGAGGCATCCGCCATGGACGGCTCCGGCGTGCTCCGCCGGTTTTGGGACATCCAGTTCCCGTTGATTACGCCAACGATCTTCTTCCTGCTCGTCATCAATATCACCGAAAGCTTCCAGGATTCATTCGGCATCGTCGACATCATGACATCGGGCGGCCCGCACAACTCGACCAACCTCATGGTCTACAAGATTTATTCGGACGGCTTCAAAGGTCTCGATTTTTCCGGTGCGGCCGCACAGAGCATTATCCTCATGCTGCTGATCGTCCTGCTTACCATCTTCCAGTTCCGCTTCATCGAGAAGCGCGTGCATTACCGTTGAGGCTGACATGGTCGAGCGCACACCCATTCTCAATTTCTTTACCCACCTGATCCTGCTTCTTGGCTTCATCGTCGCCGTGGGCCCGCTGGCTATCGTCGCCATTGCCGCATCGCATAACATCGCCGACGTCAATAAAGTGCCGATGTCGCTGATCCCCGGTTCGGATTTCTGGGTCAACATGAAGACGGCCTGGACGACCGCCGGTCTCGGCCCGAAGCTGCTGAACAGCCTGATCTTCGCCACCGGCGTTGCGGTGGGCAAGGTGCTCATTTCGGCGATAACGGCCTTTTCCCTGGTCTATTTCCGTTATCCCGGCCGCCATTTCATTTTCTGGCTGATCTTCATAACGCTCATGCTGCCGCTCGAAGTGCGTATCGTGCCGACCTATGCGGTCGCAGCGAACGTGCTGTCGCCCTTCCAGGGAATTCTCGACATCACCGGCATCACCTGGCTCATCGCAAAGCTTACGGGCATCGAAGTCTCGTTGAACCTCGGGCTGCTTAACTCCTCGATCGGCCTTATCCTGCCGCTGGTCGCGACGGCGACTGGCACCTTTCTTTACCGCCAGTTCTTCCTGACGATACCGGACGAGTTGGCCGAGGCCGCGCGCATGGACGGCGCCGGGGCATTGCGCTTCTTCGTCGACATCCTGCTGCCGCTGTCGCGCACCAATATGGCCGCCCTCGGTACCATCATGTTCCTCTGGGCCTGGAACCAGTATCTGTGGCCATTGTTGGTGACCACCGATCCCACCCACATAACGGCTGTTCACGAACTCAAGTCGCTCATCCCGAATTTTGGCGGCCTTCCGGAGTGGCATATAGCTATGGCCGGCACGCTGATCATTATGATTCCGCCGCTTGCCGTTGTCGTGCTGATGCAGCGTTGGGTCGTTCGCGGCATGATCGCTACGGAGAAGTAATCTCGTTTCCTGCCGCGCCGCATTTGGCGCCGCGGCAGTCCCCTGCGATCGAGTATTTATCCGCATCGTGCCGGAATATCCCTGCGCAAACCCAACTTCACTTAAATTCAGTCGACCTGCGACACACAAAAAACCCGGAAGTCGGGAAAACTTCCGGGCTCACCCACTGAAAACTTATGTTTGAAATCAGCTCGCCAACACTTTGAGCGGCGTGACCGAAGCAATGGCGTCGAGCCGCAGCCCGGTATCCTGGGCAAATAGATGCGTGTGCTGCTGCGGCAGTTCCAGCGCCACGGACTGACCGGTCTGGCCTGTTGTATGATCGGCAACGGCGACGGCGAAGCTCGAACCGTTGATATCGCAATGGATGACACGGCCGGCGCCGAGTTCTTCGACGAAATCGACCGTTGCCGGGATAGCGCCAGGCGTGCCGGCAGGAACGAGGCGCACATGTTCGGGGCGGATGCCGAGGGCAACAGGCTGGCCGGCATGGCGCTTGCCGATATTGGCATCGATGGCGATCGGAAGACCGTCGAAGATGAATTGCTCGCCATTGGCCGCGAAGGTGCCCTCCAGGAAATTCATGGCCGGAGAGCCGATGAAAGAGCCGACAAAGCGCGTGCGCGGCGTATTATAGATCTCAAGCGGCGTGCCGACCTGCTCGACATTGCCCTTGTACATGACGACGAGCTTGTCGGCGAGCGTCATGGCTTCGACCTGATCGTGCGTCACGAAGACCGATGTAGCCGACAGGCGCTTGTGCAGGCGGCGGATTTCGACCCGCATCTGCACGCGCAGCTTGGCATCGAGATTGGAAAGCGGTTCGTCGAAGAGGAAGACCTTCGGCTCGCGGATGATGGCACGGCCCATGGCGACGCGCTGGCGCTGACCGCCGGAGAGTTCGGCCGGCTTGCGGGCGAGGAAATCCTCGAGGCCGACGATCTTGGCGGTTTCCTTGATGCGGCGATCACGCTCTGCACGCGGCACGCCGGCAACCTTGAGCGCATAGCCCATGTTGGCGGCGACATCCATGTGCGGATAGAGCGCGTAGTTCTGGAAGACCATGGCGCAGCCGCGCTCGCGCGGCTCGAGCTGGTTGACAACCTTGCCGTCAATGATGATCTCGCCCGAGGTGATGTCCTCAAGGCCGGCGATCATGCGCAGCAGCGTGGACTTGCCGCAGCCGGAGGGTCCGAGGATGACGACAAATTCGCCCGATCGGAAATTCAGGTCGACGCCATGAACGACCGGGTTGCGTCCATAGGCCTTACGAACTTGTTCGATCCGGATTTCCGCCATTTTAATCTTCCCCGCCTGTCCATTTTCGGCACGTCAATCGGGTGGACTGCTAGCGAATTTGCATTACAGAACAGTGACAAGCATTCCTTATATCATAAACGGCATCCAGTTTTCCTTACGAGAGTTGCGTGTGGCATCCGCTTATGTAACGCGCGGTAGCGAAACCATTTGACGGCTGGCACCGTATAAGGGTTTCGGCCCTTATAAGAGCATGCGAGACGCAACAGAGGATGAGCGATCGGCCGGGACCATGACGACATCGACAAAAGAGCCGAACCCCATTCTTCTATGGTTTCGAAAGGATCTCCGCCTCGACGACAACCACGCGTTACAGGCGGCGGCAACATCGGGCCGTGCGGTAATTCCCGTCTATATTCGCGAGCCGGATGCAACGGAGCGTGGCCCGCTTGGCGGAGCACAGGAATGGTGGCTGCATCATTCGCTCACGGCCCTCCAAACCGCCCTCGATGGCCTCGGGAGCAGGCTTATCCTCCGCCAGGGCAATGCGCTGACGGTGCTTGAAAAACTTATTGAGGAAACCGAGGCTGAAGCCGTCGTCTGGAACCGTCGATACGATCCGGCGGGGATCGACGTGGACATCCAAATCAAGAAGGCGTTGCGGAGCAAGGGCATCGAGGCCAACAGCTTTGCCGGCCAGCTGCTGCATGAACCGACACGCCTGCGCACGGGCGCAGGTGACCATTACAAGACTTACACGCCCTTCTGGCGTGCCTTCGAGCAATCCGGCGAGCCGCCGTTTCCGATAGAAGCGCCCACAAAGCTCCTCGCACCCGGCCAGTGGCCCCAATCGGACACGCTCGCCTCTTGGTCGCTGCGGCCCACCAAGCCGAACTGGGCATCAGAATTTCCGGACATATGGAAGCCGGGCGAAGCCGCGGCGCAAGAGAAGGTGAAGGACTTCATCGATGGCGCTATCGATGATTATGCGGTCGGCCGCGATTTTCCGGACAGACCGGCAACCTCCCTGCTCTCGCCGCATCTGGCGCTCGGAGAGATTTCGCCTGCCCGTATCTGGCATGCGACGCGCGGACTGCCCGACAATATCGCCAAGGACAACGTCGTCCGCTTCCGCAAGGAGCTGGTCTGGCGCGAATTCTGTTATCATCAGCTCTTTCATTTCCCGAAACTCAGGACGGAAAACTGGAACGATCGCTACGACGACTTCCCTTGGCTTACCGATGCCAAACTGCTGAGAAGCTGGCAGCGCGGGCAAACCGGTTATCCGATCGTCGATGCCGGCATGCGGCAGCTTTGGCGCCATGGCTGGATGCATAATCGCGTCCGCATGATCACCGCTTCCTTCCTGATCAAGGATCTGCTGATCGACTGGCGTGACGGCGAAGCCTGGTTTCGCGATACGCTCGTCGATGCCGATCCGGCCGCCAACACGGCAAACTGGCAGTGGGTTGCAGGCTCGGGCGCCGATGCCTCGCCCTTCTTCCGCATCTTCAATCCGGTGCTGCAAGGCGAGAAATTCGATCCGGATGGCGGCTATGTCAGGACCTTCGTGCCGGAGCTTTCCAAGCTCGACAGCACATATATCCATCGGCCATTTGAAGCGCCTGGTGACGTGCTCAAGCGTGCGGGCGTAGAACTTGGCAAACACTACCCCCATCCCATCGTCGATCATGCCACGGCACGGCAGCGTGCGCTCGCCGCCCACGCATCGCTTAAAGATGATGGATAGGCGCTATTCGGCCGGATGCGCGGTTATGCGCGGCCCGACCGATCCGCGCTTGCTGCCGCTCCCGAGAAAATACCTGAGCACCTTGAAATAGAGGCCGTAGGGCAGAAACTTCAACAGTTTTGCCCGATAGACCAGGCTCTTCGGGAAACTGATGTCGAAGGATGGGGATTTCAATCCGGCAGCGATCGCATCAGCCGCCTGCTGCGCCGACACGATATCAGGCATCACGAACTTGTTCTGCGCCGTCAATGGCGTGTCGACATAGCCTGGAGTGATGAGCTGGATGTGGATGCCCATCCGATCGAGCTCGAAATTCAAGCTTTCGGCCATGTTGATGAGTGCAGCCTTGCTGGCCCCATAAGCCGCACCGCCGGGCAGACCGCCATAACCGGCCACTGAGGATACGAGGGCAACCTGGCCATATCCCCGTGCCCGCATATGCCGCACCGCCGGAACGAGACAATTGACGACACCGTGAAGATTGACGGCAAAGCTGCGCTCGAACACTTCGTGATTGAGGTCTTCTCCCCGTGCCGGCAGATAAATGCCGGCATTTAAAACAGCCAGGGCAACAGGGCCATGCTGGTATTCGATGGCGGCGACAGTGTGCTCCATATCCTCCGTGTCGGATACATCGCCATCGAGCACGACGATGCTGCCGGCAAGCGCGCTGGCCTCTGCCTGCAGCGCCAGAAGCTTGTCGTGACTGCGAGCCGTAACGGCAACCTTATATCCTTCTTCAGCCAGTTTCAGCGCAAGCGCGCGGCCGATACCGGAACTGGCGCCGGTGATCCAGACCACTCCATGTTCAGGACGTGCGATGAACGGGCTCATGGCTCTTCTCCTTGGCTGGCGGCCGCCTACATCAAACGCTTTCAACAGCGACCGTCGTGGCATTTTAGAAATAGCGTATCATTGTGGCCGCTTTCGGCCAGACTGGCGGCTTCATCAGGAAAACAATGTCACCAATTGGAGACTGCGGAGTTGGATGAAAGAGAGAGGCCAAGAGGCCTGCCAAGTCGAATTTTGCGGGGCAAACGAGTAGCAAGGAACAGAATTTCTTGCCTATGCCGCCTTGTGAAGGGAAAAGACCGTTCTTACAGTAGTTGCGAACAGAAGGCAGATTCCAATGACCGTCCATCCCTCCGTCCTCGAAGCAATTGGCAATACGCCGTTGATTAAGCTCAAGGGCGCCTCCGAGGCGACGGGCTCGACCATTCTCGGCAAGGCCGAGTTTTTGAATCCCGGCCAATCGGTGAAGGATCGCGCCGCGCTCTATATCATTCGCGATGCTGAGAAAAAAGGTCTGCTGAGACCCGGTGGGGTGATCGTCGAGGGCACGGCCGGCAACACCGGCATCGGCCTGACGCTGGTTGCCAAAGCTCTCGGCTATCGCACCGTCATCGTCATTCCGGAAACGCAGAGCCAGGAAAAGAAGGACGCGCTGAAGCTGCTCGGCGCCGAGTTGGTCGAAGTTCCGGCCGTCCCTTACAAGAACCCGAACAACTATGTGAAGGTTTCGGGCCGGCTGGCCGAACAGCTGGCAAAGACCGAGCCGAACGGCGCGATCTGGGCAAACCAGTTCGACAATGTCGCCAACCGTCAAGCACATATCGAGACGACCGCCAAGGAAATCTGGGCCGACACCAACGGCAAGATCGACGGCTTTATCTGCTCGGTCGGCTCCGGCGGTACGCTGGCGGGCGTCGCCATGGGGCTGCATGCCTTCAACAAGGACATCAAGATCGGCATCGCCGATCCGGAAGGCGCGGCCCTTTATGAATTCTACAAGAACGGCGAGCTGAAATCCTCCGGCTCCTCAATCACCGAAGGCATCGGCCAGGGCCGCATTACGACGAACCTGGAAGGTTTTACGCCCGATTTCGCCTATCAGGTTACCGATGCCGAAGCGCTTCCTTACGTCTTCGATCTGGTCGAACACGAGGGCCTGTGCCTCGGCGGCTCTACGGCCATCAATATTGCCGGGGCGGTTCGTCTCGCCAAGGATCTCGGTCCCGGACATACGATAGTGACAATCCTGTGTGATTACGGCAATCGCTATCAGTCCAAGCTCTTCAACCCGGACTTCCTGAAGTCGAAGGGCCTGCCGCTGCCGGGCTATTTGGAAAAACGGGCTGAAATCGCCGTCCCATACGAAACAACAGCGTGATCATATGACCGTCCATGCCCTCTATCGTGACGATTTCTATCTCTCGACCGCGGAAGCCGTCGTCACCGCAATCCACGAAGATGGGGGCATAGAGCTCGATCAGACCTGCTTCTACGCCACCTCCGGCGGTCAGCCGGGCGATACTGGTTTCCTGGAGCGCGGCGACGGCTCGAGGATCATGCTCGCTCAAACGAAGCATGGACCGATCAAGGACATCATTATTCATGTCCCGCTCGAAAATCAGCCCTTGCCCATCGTCGGTGAGAGGCTGGTGCTGCATATCGACTGGGCGCGGCGCTATAAGCTGATGCGCATGCATACGGCCTGCCATCTCCTCTCGGTGGTCTGCCCCTATCCGATCACCGGCGCGGCGGTCGGCGAGGATGAGAGCCGGGTCGATTTCGACATGAGCGAGACGATCGACAAGGACGAGGTGACGGCGAAAATGATGGCGCTCGTCAACGAGAACCACCCCGTCTTCGTCCGCTGGATCACGGATGAGGAGCTGATTGCCAATCCGGGCATCGTCAAATCCAAGAATGTGCGCCCGCCGATGGGCCTTGGCCGTGTCAGCCTCGTTTGTATCGGCGAGGATTCGGCCATCGACAGCCAGCCTTGCGGCGGCACGCACGTGTCGGAGACGCAGGAAGTCGGCGCTATCCACATCGCCAAGATCGAGAAGAAGGGCAAGGAAAACCGGCGCTTCCGCATTCGTTTCGGCGCGCCGATCGACGAGAATTGACCGGGCAAGCGCCTATATCTCGATATCAAGACCAATAAACCATAGCAGGGAGTGATCATCATGGCAGCGGACAAGAGCCGTTTCGTCGTATCCGCCGACTGGCTGCAGGGCGAGCTGGGTGCCAAGGACCTTCGCATCCTCGATGCATCCTTCTATCTGCCGGCCCAGAAGCGCGACGCCGACGCCGAATATGCCAGCGGCCATATTCCCGGCGCCATCCGCTTCGATCAGGACAAGATCGCAGATCATTCGACCGGCCTGCCGCATATGGTTCCCTCGCCCGAATTCTTCGCATCAGAAGTCGGCAAGCTCGGCATCAGCGAGAGCGATCGTATCGTTATCTATGACGGTCCAGGCCTGTTTGCTTCGCCGCGCGTCTGGTGGCTGTTCCACATCGTCATGGGTGCGCCAAACGTCTTCGTGCTCGACGGCGGCCTGGATGGCTGGAAGGCCGAAGGGCGGCCGCTGGAGACGGCAACGCCTAGCTTCGCGCCCGCAACGTTCAAGCCTAAATTCAACGGCAGCCGCGTCGTTTCGCTCGAGGAAATGCGAGAAATCGTCGAAAGTCGTTCGCTGCAGATCGCCGATGCCCGCAGTGGCGGGCGCTTTGCCGCGACTGAGCCGGAGCCGCGCGAAGGCATGCGCTCCGGCCATATGCCAGGCGCGAGAAGCCTGCCATCCGGCGTCTTTGCCACGAATGGCAAGTTCAAGTCGCTGCCTGAATTGAGGGAAACCATCGAGAAGGCCGGCATCGATCTCGACAAGCCTGTGGTGACGACCTGCGGCTCAGGCATTACCGCCGCCATCATCACGCTGGCGCTCGAATCTCTCGATCACGGCAACAACAAGCTCTATGACGGCTCCTGGTCGGAATGGGGCAGCCGGGCGGATACGCCCATCGTCACCGGTCAAGATTGAGCCTCATAGCCGTGAAGACGCCCTCCTCCATCAAGGTTCACATCACCCGTCTGGAAATGACTGCGCCGCCCAAGGCCAGCCTGCCGGTGCCGGTCAATATCCAGACCGCGATCATGCGGGCGCCTGGCATCCCGCTGCCCTTCTACCGCTATCTCTATCGCCAGGTGGGCGCCCGGTGGCATTGGGTGGAGCGTCTGCGCCTCTCCGACGAGCAGCTGACGGCTGTTCTTCACGATCAGCGCAACGATATCAGCGTACTTTACGTCAACGGCGCGCCGGGTGGATTCTTCGAATATTTCCGCCAGGATGAGGAGACGATCGAACTCAGCCATTTCGGTCTCATCGAAAACGCACTCGGTCTCGGCATCGGCAAATGGTTTCTACTGCAGTCGCTCTACGCCATCTGGACGCTTAACCCGCAGCGCATCGTGACGACCACAAATAATCTCGATCATCCCAGAGCATTGCAGCTCTATCAGATGTTCGGATTCTCGCCGATTTCGACTGGCGAAGGTATCGTTCGGCCGTTGAGCGACAAGGAGCTGCTTGAGCTCGCCAAGAAGGGCTAGGGCGCTGAAGCCGCAGGAATCGGGTGGCTTCGCGCCTCGCACCGGCGCATCACATGGCAAATCTTGAAAGGAGCCTTGCCATGCCTTCCATCGCCTTTGCAGCCATGCCCACGTCCGACGCAGAACTTCTGTGGAACGGCGGCGCGGATGCCTACGGCCATCAACCCGAGACGATGATTTCCGATGGCTCTGGCCATCCTTGCCGCCATTGCCTGCGCAATATCGATGCCGGCGAAGAGCTGTTCGTCTTTGCCTATCGCCCCTTCCCGGAATTGCAGCCCTATGCGGAGACGGGTCCGATCTTCCTGCATAAGACGCCGTGCCAGCGCTACGAAGCCGAAGAAATCCTGCCGCCGGTGCTGACGACCAGCAAGGATTTCATCGTGCGCGGCTATGGGAAGAACGACCGCATTGTCTACGGAACTGGCGCCGTGACGCCGACCGGCGATATTCTAGCCTATGCGGCCTCACTGCTCGAACGTCCCGATATTGCCTATGTCCACGTCCGCTCAGCACGCAACAACTGCTATCAATGCCGGATCGATAAAATAGGAGCGCCGGCATACGCGGATGCCGGCGCCTCCATCTGACGTGCGCGCGATGGGCTTTACGCGACGTTCAGAATGCTTTCGGGTGCAACGGCCTCATAGCCGAGCGCTTCGGCTACCGGCCGGTTGGTGATGCGGCCCTTATGGACATTGAGGCCATTGCGGAGATGCTTATCTTCCGCGATGGCGCGCAGGCCACGATCGGCCAAAGCAAGCCCATGATAGATCGTTGCATTGTTCAAGGCATGCGCCGAGGTGACAGGAACCGCACCGGGCATGTTGGCGACACAGTAATGCACGACACCTTCGACCACATAGGTCGGGTCGGAATGCGTCGTCGCATGCGAGGTCTCGAAACAGCCGCCCTGGTCGATGGCGACGTCGACGATAACGGAACCCTGCTTCATGCCCGACAGCATTTCGCGCGTTACCAGCTTCGGCGCGGCGGCACCGGGGATCAGAACGGCACCGATGACGAGATCGGCGGAGAAGACCTCTTCCTCCAGCGCCTGAATGCTGGAATAGCGGGTATGGACGCGACCGTTGAAGATATCGTCAAGTTGGCGCAGGCGCGGCAGCGAACGATCGAGGATGCTGACGTCGGCACCGAGGCCGGCTGCCATCTTGGCCGCATGCAGACCGACGACGCCGCCGCCGATAATCGCCACCTTGGCCGGCAACACGCCGGGCACGCCACCGAGCAGGATGCCGAGGCCGCCATTGGCCTTCTGCAGAGCGGTTGCACCCGCCTGGATCGACAGGCGGCCGGCGACTTCGGACATCGGCGCCAGCAGCGGCAAGCCGCCGCGCTCGTCGGTTACGGTCTCATAGGCAACAGCGGTCACGCCCGAGGCGAGCAGGCCCTTGGTCTGTTCCGGATCAGGGGCCAGATGCAGATAGGTATAGAGAAGCTGGCCTTCGCGGAGCTGCGCCCATTCCGAGGGCTGCGGCTCCTTGACCTTTACGATCATGTCGCACTTCTCGAAAATATCCTTGGCGCTTGCGGCGATCTTCGCGCCGGCGGCAATGTAGGCATGATCGTCGGCGCCGATGCCGGCACCGGCCTTCGTCTCGACCCAGACTTCGTGGCCATGGGCAACGTATTCGCGAACGGATGCCGGCGTCAGCCCGACGCGGTACTCGTGGTTCTTGATTTCCTTGGGGCAGCCAACGCGCATTTCATTCCTCCTCGAATGCTTTTGCGTCTTTCATTTTCTCCAAGTGAAATCAGACCACCTCCGTCCCGCAATGTCCTTGCAAAGACGATTTGCACTGCAGTCATTTTTCGTGATTTATTGCGCAAATAGGAATTTCTTCGAAAGATCTTCGAATGTCCGACCTAGACGCCATAGATCATTCGATTCTGCGGATGCTGCAGCAGAACGCCCGAATCACCAATTCGGAACTGGCCGAGAAGGTCGGACTTTCGCCCTCGGCCTGTTCGCGGCGGCTCGACATCCTGGAAAAGAGCGGCGTCATCGACGGCTATCACGCGCATCTCTCGCACAAGGCGCTTGATTACAAAATGATCGCCTTCGTACACATCTCGCTGTCAGGTCAGTTCGCCAAGACGCTTTCGGAATTCGAAACCGCGGTGAAGCGCTGCCCCAACGTGCTCTCCTGCTACCTCATGTCGGGCGAATACGACTACATATTGCGCGTCGCCGCGCGGGATCTCGAAGACTACGAACGTATCCATCGCGACTGGCTCTCGGCCCTGCCCCACGTCGTGAAGATCAATTCCAGCTTCGCACTGCGCGAGATCATCGACCGGCCGAATGTCGGCTTGTGATCTTCGTCAGCACATATCCAGCAGCAATGCGCGATGATCGGACACTTCTGGCTCCGCGACAGGATCGAAACGGATGACCTCGACATTCGATGTCACGAGCATGTAGTCAGCAAAACGGGGCTGCTTCTTGTAATGCGAGGTGCGCGTGTCGTCATGTCCCCGTGAAGTGACGAGATCGGCGAGCCCCAGGCTGCCGAGGACTTCGAAGGTCTGGCTATCCGGCAACACATTGAAGTCACCGCAAACGACCAGCCGGTCGCCCTCTTGCCGAACCTGGCGAATGATCTCGACCAGCGCATGCGCCTGATGGCGCCGAGCCGGCGTATCGCCCTTGCCTTCCAGATCCCGCAGGCCGTGCATATGAGCAATGGTGACGGGGTAGCCGCGCTCATAATCGAAGAGGCGGATGCAATGAGCATTGCGGGAGCGCGGATGCGGTCCATAGCCATTAGCCGAAAATTCGCCGTGAACGAAACCGGCTGCCTGGCCGATGATCGGATAGGTCCTGCGCACGAAGGTTACCAGTCCGAATTCAGAGTCCAAGCGCGTGTCACCGTCGAAGAGATCGCCTCGCGCGACGGGAAGGAAGAAGGCATCGTAAGCCGGCAAAGCAGCCTTCAGCTCCTCGAAGAGGTTGGCGCGCTGCGGAAGCTCGATGTCATGATCGCGATAGACCAGCCATGGTGATTCCGCATCCTTCGTGCGAACCACCTCCTGCAGGCACAAAACATCCGCATCAACATCGACGAGATAGGGCATCAACGGCTCATGAAGCCGGCCGCCCCATGCATTCAACGAAACGATGCGCATGTTCTGCTCCCCAAATATTCACATTGCACGTCATGAAAGGGAACCCGGTCAAGTACCGATTCGGGACTCTCGATTACAATTTTAACGATTACACTAAGAATCCCACAATGCACACATGTTATCCAAAGGCTGAAAAAGATGCGCGGGCCGGGATAAGATCATGCAATTCTCCTCGAAATCTCTCGTCGAAAGCAATCTGAAAATCAAGACACGCGGCTCGCCGCGCCATCATGCGCGGCTCATGGGTCAGGTTCGATATTTCACCAAGCTCGTCGCCGGCCGCGTCGTCGACATTTCCACAAGCGGCATCGCGCTCGACCTGCAGGCGCCGCTCTACGCGGCGGCGGGCAGCAAGGTTCGCGTCGAGTGCGACGATATCGGCCTGCTGGACGGTTTCGTGCGCTGGACCCACAACGGCCGCATCGGCATCGAATTCGATCGCTCGTCCAATGCCTCGGCTAAGGTCGCCTCCTATTTCCGCTTTTTCCACAAGGACATAAAGCCGGTTCTCAAGCGCTGATCGAATGTCGGCACAAGCCGGCTACGATCCACAATAAGCCTGTCACATTCCTCGTGCACACCTTCGAAAATCGTCCTAATCTCCCTCGCCCGAGAGATGATCGACGGACCATAGCCCCATCGTTGAAGGAGTGTCTTATGTCTTCCATTCTGGATTTGCCCAGCATGTCGCGCCGTTCCCTGCTGCAAGGCCTCAGCGCGACCGCCGCACTGATCGTGCTGCATCCCTTCGCGGCCCGCGCAGCCGGTAACCAGGCACATCTGCGACTCATGGAAACGACCGACATTCACGTCAACGTCTTCCCCTACGACTACTATGCCGACAAGCCGAACGACACGATGGGCCTGACGCGCACCGCGACGATCATCGACAATATCCGCGCCGAAGCCACCAACTCGCTCCTGATCGACAACGGGGACGTGCTGCAGGGCAATCCGATGGGCGACTACATGGCCTATCAGCACGGCATGAAGGAGGGCGACGTCCATCCGGTGATCAAGGCGATGAACACGCTCGGCTATTCGGTCGGCACGCTCGGCAACCATGAATTCAACTATGGCCTTGATTTCATGTTCAAGGTACTGGCCGGCGCGAATTTCCCCTTCGTCTGCGCCAATCTGACCAAGGGCCAGCTGGCCTCGGACCCGACGAAGGACGATCTGTTCTTCAAGCCCTATCTGATCCTTGAAAAGAAGATCAAGGACGGCGCCGGCAATGAAAGCCCGATCAAGATCGGCTTCATCGGCTTCGTGCCGCCGCAGATCATGCTCTGGGACATCAAGAACCTTGAGGGCAAGGCGCAGACCCGCGATATCGTGGAAGCCGCCAAGGCCTGGGTGCCTGTCATGAAGGCCGAAGGCGCGGATATCATCATCGCGCTCTCGCATTCGGGTATCGACGGCAGCGGCCAGAGCGAGAAGATGGAGAACGCCTCACTCTATGTCGCCGCGGTCGACGGCATCGACGCCGTCTTCACCGGCCACCAGCATCTCGTCTTCCCCGGCCCGAAGACCTGGGATGGCATCAAGGATGCCGATCCGGCCAAGGGCACGTTGCATGGCAAGCCCGCCGTCATGGCCGGCTTCTGGGGCTCGCATCTCGGCCTCATCGACCTGCTGCTCGAAAAGGATGGCAAGAGCTGGAAGATCGTCGACTTCACCTCGGAAGCACGCCCGATCTACCATCGCGACGACAAGAAGAAGGTCATCGCTGACGTCACCGACAAGAAGGAAGTCGTCGAAGCCGCCAAGGCCGAGCATGAGGCGACGCTGACCTATGTCCGCACGCCCGTAGGCAAGACGTCTGCGCCGCTCTATTCCTACTTTGCGTTGGTCGCCGACGATCCCTCTGTGCAAATCGTCAGCCAGGCGCAGATCTGGTACATCAAGAACATATTGAAGGAGACGCAGTACAAGGACCTTCCGGTTCTTTCGGCGGCAGCCCCCTTCAAATGCGGCGGGCGCAACGGCGCCGACTATTATACGGACGTTCCCGCCGGCAATATCGCCATCAAGAACGTCGCCGACCTCTACCTCTATCCGAATACGGTTCAGGCGGTCGTCATCAATGGCGCGCAAGTCAAGAACTGGCTGGAAATGTCGGCCGCGATGTTCAACCAGGTGCAGCCGGGCGCCAAAGATGCGGATCTGATCAACAGCAGCTTCCCGTCCTACAACTTCGACGTCATCGACGGCGTCACCTATCAGATCGACCTCTCGCAGCCGCGCCGCTTCGGCGACGACGGCAAGGTTCTGAATGCCGATGCAAACCGCATCCAGAACCTGCAGTTCGATGGCAAGCCGATCGACCCCGCGCAGAAGTTCCTGGTCGTCACCAACAACTACCGCGCCGGCGGCGGCGGCAACTTCCCGGAAATCGCCGCGGACAAGGTCGTCTATCAGGCGCCGGATACCAACCGCGACGTCATCGTGCGCTATGTCCACGAGCAGGGCTCGATCAATCCGACCGCCGACGGCAACTGGACCTTCAAGCCCCTATCGGACACGACCGTACGGTTCCAGAGCTCGCCGAAGGCCAAGGATTTTCTCGATCAGGTCAAGAGCGTGAAAATCGAAGATGCCGGCGAAGGTGCCGACGGCTTCCGCAACTACCGGCTGGTGCTGTAATCACGAATGGTAGCGTCCTCTCCTCTTATTCGGGGAGAGGACTTTTTCACTCCGCCGCCAGGCGCTTGTCTCCCGGATGGAACATCTCGACGGCGGACTTGAAGTCTTCCTGATTCGGGCACCGTGCCAGACGCGAGCGGAAAGCCTCGATCATCCAGGCAGCCGCGGGGCCAGGAGGGTTATCTACCTTGCGGATAGCATAGAGCGGATATTCGCTCTGATCGTAGGCATCGAGATCCAAAGGCACCAGCCTGCCCTTCTGCAAATCCTCCATGATGAAGGAGGCCGGCAGGCCGCCCCAGCCGAGACCACCGCGGATCAGCTGATGCTTTGTGGCGATGTCGCTGAGATGCCAGATCTTGTAGGACAGGACGTTGAAATCCTTGCCATTGGTGAGGTTTGAGGCATCGGTGACGACCAGTTGCACCTCTTCGCGCACGTCGGCAAGCGTCAGCGGCCGTCCCAGCAAAGCGAGCGGATGCGTCGGGGCTGCTACCGGCATCATGAAGGAATGTCCGATGCGCTCGATGACCAGGGCGTCGTCCTGCTTCAACACCGAGCCGCCGATACCGATCGTCGACTTGCCTCTGGCAACGAGCTCCAGCATCGAACCAAGTTCGCCGGTGTCGAGCCGCAGGGAAACATAAGGGAAGCGATCACGGAATTCCCGCAGCACCTCGACGGTCGCATGCACCGGCACCATGACGCTGATGGCAACAGCCACCTCCGCCTCGAGGCCGCTCTTCAGGCCTTTCACGCGTGCGCGCATTACCTGCAGATCGGAAAGAATGCGGCGGGCATCCTCCAGCATTACCCTGCCCGCATCCGTCAGCTTCGGCTGGCGCGAGCCGGATCGCTCGAACAGCGGCATTTCGAGCTGAGCCTCCAGATTGGCAATCGTGTAGCTGATCACCGACTGCGCGCGGTTGAGCGTGCGCGAGGCGGCGGAGAAACTGCCTGACTCGGCGACGGTCAGAAAGACCTGCAACTGGTCCAGGGTGGGATTGGGGAGCATCTGCGGCTATCCATTCTATCGATAATTCCAATCCATATTATCACAGTTTTTCTCGATAGCACTGACGACTTATCTATGGAGGCGAACGTGATCGGACTCTCCCAGCCGATTTTCGCAAACCATTGAAAAGGAAAACGGATATGTCCTCCATTCTGCTTCTGACCTCCAGCCCGCGTCCGGACTCGCTCTCCACCAAGATCGCCACCGAGCTGGCGGAGAAGATCAAGTCCAACAATCCGGGCAAGACGCTTGTCAAGCGCGACCTCGCAGCTGACAACCTGCCGCACATCGATGGCCCCTTCACGGACGCCATCCGCACGCCGGCCGACGCCCGCACGCCCGAGCAGCAGGAGCTGGTTAAGGTTTCCGACGCGCTCGTCGACGAGCTGCTGGCAGCCGACACGCTTGTTATCGGCACCGGCCTCATCAACTTCAACATCTATTCCTCGCTGAAGACCTGGATCGACAACGTCGCCCGCGCCGGCCGCACCTTCACTTACACGGAAACCGGCCCGAAGGGTCTGGCTACCGGCAAGAAGGCCTACATCGTGCTCGCCTCCGGCGGCGTCTACTCCGAAGGCCCGGCTGCCCCGCTGAACCATGCCGTTCCCTACCTGAAGTCGGTTCTGGCTTTCATCGGCATCACCGACGTCGAGACCGTTTACATCGAGGGTGTCGCCTTCGGTCCGGAAGCAGCCGAGAAGGCCATCGATGCTGCTCAGGCCCGCGCTTCCGAGCTGGCTCTCGCCGCTTAATCGACAGCATTATTTGATGATGACAGGCGGCCGGCTTCAACCGGCCGCTTTGCTATTCCACCTGTGGCAATTCCTTCACGAACCGTTTCACGGTTTCCAGAATTTCATCGGAAAGCACCTCGTCATTTGCCACGCGAGAAAGGCCGAGCGCCCCGGTTATCAGGCACGAGGCGATGATGGCCTTTCGCCTGGCTTCGGCTGTCTCCGGCTTCGGCATGCGCGCTGTCATGGCATCGAAATTCTTCCGCAAACCTTCCGTCGCGACGGCGCGGACCGTATCGCTGCTGCGCGCCATATCCGCCGTCAGCGCCGCATAGGCACAGCCCTCGCCGCAATGATCGCGGTGACGTTCGCTGAGATAGGTATCCATATACTCGTCAAGCGAGATGCTTCCGGGATCGATTCCCTTGTCCTCCTGCTGTCGCCGCCATGATCCGATCGCCGATTCCACAGCTTCCGCGACCAATTCGTCGCGAGAGGCGAAGTGCTTGTAGAAGCCGCCGACGGTAAGCCCCGCTTCCTTCATGAGGTCGGCAACGCCGATCCCTTCCAATCCCTCCTCGCGCAAACGCTTGGCGGCGAGCGTCACGATGCGTTCGTGCGTCTTCTGTTTTTCCAATTGTGAGCGGCCCATCGAAAATCCTTTCATGCCTGGCTTGACAAAATAGATAACGATCATAATCCTTATAGATAACGATCATAATCCAGATCGTGACAAAAGCCAACTGGAGCTACGAACATGCGTCTCAAGAACAAGGTTGCCGTCATCACCGGTGGGAACAGCGGTATTGGCCTTGCCACCGCCCGCCTCTTTCTCGCCGAGGGCGCCAAGGTCGCCATAACAGGCCGCAACGCCAAGACACTGGCTGCGGCGGCCGAGCAACTCGGCGGCGACGTGCTGGCATTGCAGGCCGACACCACCGATATCCCGGCCATGGAGAAGGCCTTTGCCGAAGCAGCGGAGAAGCTCGGGAAATTCGATGTGGTCTTTGCCAATGCCGGCATTGCCGGGGATACGCCGCTCGGAAAAACGACGCTTGAACAGTTCGAAACCATCGTCCGCGTCAATTTCACCGGCGTCTTCTTCACTGTGCAGGCCGCCTTGCCGTATCTGAACGACGGCGGCTCCGTCATCCTCAACGGCTCCGTGCATGCTGTTCTCGGCATTCCCGGCGCGTCGGCTTATGCCGGCACGAAGGGCGCCGTTCGCGCCATGACCCGCAATCTCGCTTCCGAGCTTGCGCCACGCGGCATCCGCGTCAACCAGGTCACACCCGGCGCCACCAAGACGCCGATCTGGGACCCACGTGCTGCCACGCCGGAGGCCCTCGATGCTCTACAGGCCCGCTTCGGCAGCCTCAGCCCGCTCGGCCGCATGAGCGAAGCCGACGAAATCGCCAAGGCCGCGCTCTATTTCGCCTCCGACGATTCCGCCAACGTGACGGCCATCGAAATCACTGTCGACGGCGGTGCAATCAACGCTCCGTCCGGCGCCAAGCTCTTCCGCACGGCTTGAGGCCAGCGAACTATCGGTCATTAATTGTCAGTGAGTGTCGTGGGTCGCCAAAGCAGACGCTGGAGGCGGCCCCTGCATAGGTGCCTATTAAGGAAATGCGCCCGATATCAGACCTGGCGAACCTTTTCGCCGTCGCCAAAGAGGCCCGCGCCGTTCTGATCGATAATCTGCTGGCCCTTGCGGAAGGTCGATTCCACGGCATCATCAGACGAGGTGAAGACGTCGGCGCGGATGAAATTGCGCACCAGGATCTCGCCGTTCACATCCTTCTCGATCCGGCCCATGAGCCGGAACTGATTGCCCTCGCGCTGCGGCGTCGCATAGATCGTGCAGCCGGCATGCACCTGGGGTTCGACGCTGACCGTCGAGCCGCCGGACTTTTCGGTACCCGCCTGCGATGCGCCACCGGTGAAAATCGAAAGGATATTTGAAAAGAACGAAGCCATGGATCGCCTTTAGCATGAAGGTTGCAGGGTCGCAAAGTCAAATGATCAGGTTTGCCAGGATCTCGTTTTCGGTGATGTCCTCGTAGCCCATGCCGGAACTTTCAAAATTGGCGATAAGCCGTTTGAAATTATCCGGATTCTTCGTCTCAATGCCGATCAGGATGGAGCCGAAATTGCGAGCGCTCTTCTTCAGATATTCGAAGCGGGCAATATCATCCTCCGGTCCGAGCATGTTGAGGAAATCACGAAGCGCGCCGGGACGCTGCGCGAGGCGTAGGATGAAGTATTTCTTCAAACCCGCATAGCGCATGGCACGCTCCTTGACGTCGGGCAGGCGCTCGAAATCGAAATTGCCGCCGGAGACGACGGCGACGATCGTCTTGCCGCGGATGGCATCGCGATCGAGCTTTTCCAGCGCCGTGATCGCCAGAGCGCCGGCTGGCTCCAGCACAACGCCTTCCACATTCAGCATATCGGTGATGGTGACACAGATGGCGTTTTCCTCGATGAGTTCGACCTGCTGGGCCGCAAAACCCTTAAGCGCGGCGAAGTTCAACTCGCCGATACGGCCGACAGCAGCGCCATCGACGAAATTGTCGACCTTGGCAAGCGTGACCACCTGCCCCGCCTCGATGCTGCGGCGCAGGCTCGGCGCGCCGGCCGGTTCGGCGAAGGTGAAGGCATCACTGACAAGCGTGCCGGCGAAATAGCCGGTGATCCCCGCTGCAAGGCCGCCACCGCCTACGGGAAGCAGAACGTGGTCGGGGATAATACCTTCAGGAAGCTGCTCGGCGATCTCGGCTGCGACCGTTGCCTGCCCTTCGATGATATCCGCATGATCGAAAGGCGGCACCATGACGCCGTCGATCTGTTCGACATGTTCACGGGCCGCCTGATAGCACTGATCGAAGAAATCGCCGAAGAGCTTGATGGTGATGAACTCACCGCCGAAGATACGGGTCTTGTCGATCTTCTGCTGCGGCGTTGTAACAGGCATGTAGACGACACCCGGCACACCGAAATGGCGGCAGACGAAGGCAAAGCCCTGGGCATGATTGCCGGCGGATGCGCAGACGAAAGTCTTTCCCGTACCGCCCTCGGCAATCACCTTGCGAAAGAAATTGAAGGCACCGCGGATCTTGTAGGAGCGAACCGGCGTCAGATCTTCACGCTTTAGCCAGATATCGGCGCCATAGCGGGCGGAAAGATGCTCGTTCAGCTGCAGCGGCGTTGCGGGGAAGAGGCCACGCATGGCCTCTGTGGCTTCGAGAACACTGTGTTTGTCCACGGTCTATCCGTCCTTCTTCAATCGCCCTCGCTATGACACAGGAAAGATGAGCAAAGAAAGCCTCTTTATCGCGCTTTCGGTCCTGCAATGGCGAGATTGGCCGCACCGAACAAGTCATTAACCATTTATGCCCCTGACTGTCGAAACCCCTAAATCTGTGAATTGACAGCCAAGCCCCCCCTGCGTCCAATATGACACAGCCATCATGATGATGGTTAGAGGCCCGCCTTAAATCCGATCCGTCGGCTACGGCGGGCTTCGCTTATCCATGTTGGCATTAACTTATACTTGCGCATAGGATTGAGAATCGCGCGAAAGATGTTTATCCCAGTTTTGCTCGAGGGGAGAACATCATCATGCGCCTCATGCGCCTAGCTGTAATCGCTTTCACTCTTGCGGTGCTTGCTTCCTGCGCCTCGCAGGAAAAAAGCTTCGAGAAAAACATCCCCATTATGAAGGAAAGCCCGACGGCACGAGCGCAGGTCATCGACAAGTGCATGTCGCAGCACCTGCCACCGGAAACGCTGGATGAAATCGCTTTCTACGTCAAATCTCAAAGAAGCGACGCAAAGCGACTCTTTTGTCAGCGACTGATGAACGGTGTGGTATCGGGAAAGATCAGCTATGCCGATTTTAAGGCCATGTTCCAACAGAAGAAGGTGACACCGGCGCTTGTCAGTGTTCTCAAGGGTCACTGAGCCGAGCATGTCAGGCTCACGCTGATCGGCCCCTCCTGCAAAACAAGCCTTGACTGAATCACTCAAGTGCTTGATGGGAAAAGGCACGCGGACGTGGCGAAACTGGTAGACGCAAGGGACTTAAAATCCCTCGGCCTTTGGCTGTACGGGTTCGACCCCCGTCGTCCGCACCAAAATCAAATTCCATCAAAATCCTAATGAAAAAGGCGTAGCCTTCGCCGCGCCTCTTCCACATTTGCAAGACTTTCAAATCAAGCTGTGAGCTTGGCCGCGATCTTGGCGACATGGGCGCCCTGGTACTTTGCGGCTTCCAGTTCGATTTCGGAAGGCTGGCGCGAGCCGTCGCCGTTGGTGATAGTGGAGGCGCCGTAGGGGGAGCCGCCCTTGACTTCTTCCGTGCCCATCTGACCCTGGAAGGCGTAAGGGAGACCGACGACGGCCATGCCGTGGTGGAGAAGCGTCGGGATGAAGCCGAGGATGGTGGATTCCTGGCCGCCGTGCTGCGTTGCCGACGAGGTGAAGACCGAACCGACCTTGCCGACGAGCTTGCCGCCGAACCAGAGGCCGCCGGTCTGATCCCAGAAATTGCGCATCTGCGAGGCGACGGTGCCGAAGCGCGTACCGGCACCGACGATGATGGCGTCATAGTCTGCCAGTTCATCCGGGGTTGCGATCGGGGCTTCCTGATCGAGCTTGAAGTAGGAGGCCTTGGCGACCTCTTCCGGAACGAGTTCCGGAACGCGCTTGACGGTGACTTCGGCACCGGCCGACTTTGCGCCTTCCGCGACGGCATAAGCCATCTTCTCGATATGACCGTATGAGGAATAATAGAGAACCAGAACCTTAGCCATAAGAACGTCTCCCGTTTGTTGGACGCGTTGAATGTCGGGGAATGTTGTATCAGCGATGCGACAGGGACGCAGCCCCCACGCTCAGAACGCAGTGTTCATCCTGCGTAGACGGAGTTCACTTGCAACATCTTGTGATGACTGGCTGCCGGCCAAAACGAGCGTTTGCATTCGCCGTAAACAGCGCTACCTATTTCGGACCTTTTTGCGAACGCGCGGATTGCGCATTTTCCTGGATGTCTTCATGTCGAACGAAACCATTGTCACAGCCGCCATGCTCGCCATCGGCGACGAACTGCTCTCCGGCCGGACGAAGGACAAGAATATCGGCCATCTCGCCGATGTGCTACTGCTGGCCGGCATCGACCTGAAGGAAGTCCGCATCGTCGCCGATGATGAGGACGCGATCGTTTCGGCGCTGAATGCCTTGCGCGGTCAGTATGATTACGTCTTCACCTCAGGCGGCATCGGCCCGACGCATGACGATATCACCGCCGATGCCATCGCCAAGGCATTCGGCGTGGCCTGCGAGCACGAGGCCGAAGCCATGAGAATCATGGGGGAAATGTATGCCCGGCGCGAAATGGAATTCACCGAGGCTCGCCAGCGCATGGCCCGCATGCCCGTAGGATCGAAGCATATCGCCAATCCGGTCTCGACCGCCCCCGGCTTCAACATCGGCAATGTCTATGTCATGGCCGGCGTACCGCAGGTCTTTCAGGCGATGCTCGACAATGTCATCCCGACACTCAGGACCGGCGCAAAGGTGCTATCAACAGCGATTTCCTGCCCCTATGGCGAAGGCGAGATCGGCACGCCGCTCGGCCTCATCCAGAAGGCGCACCCTGAAACCAGCATCGGCTCCTACCCGCGCTATGTCGGCCAATTCTTCTCGACCGAGATCGTCGTCAGGGGCCGCTCGGCGGAATTGGTCGAAAGTGTCGCAGAGGAAGTGCGCGCAATGATCGAAGCCATCCGGCAGTCGAAAGCCAAGGAAAATCAGTCAGCTGAGGCCTGACGTTTAACGAAGGTGTGTACTTTCCCGGGAACTCTGAGACCATTCAGAGCATTATCTTGTAGCGGAATGCTGATATCATGATCCGATCCAACCCTTCCGCATGGGAGATCTCTTCATGTCCTACAAAACGATAGTGACCGTTCTCGACAATCCCGACAATACGCGCATCGCTGCCGCGTTTTCGGCGGCACTCGCAAAGGAGCAGGGCGCGCATGTCGTCGGGCTTCATGCGGAAATTGTCTCGACCGTCCCGCTGGTGGCGCCGATGGAGATTCCAGACCCTGTTGCGGTTCAGGCGCTTCAGGACGTCGCCCATAATCAGGCGGTCGAAATCGAACGGGCGTTCCGCTCGAAGATGGAGACCGCCGGTCTCGACTACGAATGGCACAGCTTTGCCAGTACGGTCGGCTACGGCACCGAACCGCTGATCGAAAGTGCCCGCAGCGCCGATCTGCTGGTGGCCGTGCAGCCGGACCCCTCGAAATATGCCGACACGCAGGTTGATGTCGAAACCTTCCTGTTCGATAGCGGCCGGCCGGTCCTGTTGATCCCCTATATTCTCAAGGAGCCGAAGCCCGTCCGCCGCGTGCTGATCGCCTGGAACGGCTCCAAGGAAGTGGCCCGCGCCACCTTCGACGCCCTGCCTTTCCTCAAGGCTGCGGATTCAGTCGAGATCCTTTCTGTCAGCACGTCGGAAAAGGACCCGCATCCGTCCAAGGAAACCGGCGTCCGGATAGCCGCGGCGCTGACACGCCATGGCGTTCGCGCCAAGTTCGAAACGGCAGCCTGCACCGGCAAATCGACGCCGTCGCAGGTCATCGAAAACCGCCTGGCGGATGACAGCATCGACCTGCTGGTCATGGGTGCCTATACGCATTCTTGGCTGTGGCAGATGATCTTCGGCGGCACGACGCGCACCCTGCTGCAATCGATGACGGCAATGACGTTGCTGGCCCGGTGAGCGGCTGAAAGCTCGAATCCTGTGTCAACCGGTGCAAATGTGCATCGGTTGCGCCCCTTGCAGCTATTGCCTTTTGCCCGTAAATCCAGCAGAAAGCAGCGACCGATGACAGAATTCCCGCCAGGGAACCGTTCGCGCGGTCGAAGGGGCATGATCCCGAAAAGCTCAGGCTTTTCCCGGATGAGATCCTGTTCAAGCAGATAGCAAGCGAATCGTGTTCCGGATTTGGTTCTTGGTCCGCGCCCAGCGCGGGGTCTGCTCAGGGTCGCCGGCGCTGCCGGTGTGTTATTATTCCATGCCCCGGAGCTTTCTGCCATGTCCCTGCCCGATAAAGCCTTTCCCGTATCCTGGGATCAGTTCCATCGCGATGCGCGCGCGCTTGCCTGGCGGCTTGCCGGCCTCAACCGTGAATTCAAGGCAATCGTCTGCATCACACGCGGCGGCCTCGTGCCGGCCGCCATCATCTCTCGCGAGCTTAACATCCGGCTGATCGAGACGGTCTGTGTCGCCTCCTATCACGACTATTCCAGCCAAGGCGAAATGAACCTGCTCAAGGGCATCGCACCGGAGCTATCAGTCAATGGCGGCGAAGGCGTCCTTGTCATTGACGATCTCACCGATACCGGCAAGACGGCTCTAGAAGTCCGCGCCATGCTGCCGAAGGCGCATTTTGCCTGCGTCTACGCGAAGCCGACCGGCGTTCCCACGATCGACACCTTCATCACAGAGGTCAGCCAGGATACCTGGATCTACTTCCCGTGGGACATGGGCTTCACCTATCAGGAGCCAATCGCCAAGGGCCATCGCGGCTGATCTCCCGCTGCCGGCGCGCGAATCAGTCACGATTCATGCGCTGTCGCGAAATATGATTCGGATAGTGGTAATAGAGGTGGGCGCTACGGCGCCCACTAGATTTAGTGGGCGTCATAAAGCCGAGAAAGCGTGAGATTCAAGGCTTTCCGCGCGAATCATGATGCGCGACTGCATGAATTTGCCGCGCTGCCAATGGCATCGAGGTCACGGTCACAATTTTGTCGCTTTCGACACCGCCGTTGATGATACTTGCTGCGCCAACAGTCGCGCGAAGGTCGAGCATCCCTCCTCAAGCTCTTGAATCTCTTGGCCTACTGGCGTTTCCCCAGTTTCCACAGGCGAGCCCACAAGATATTGTGGTTAGCAATCCATTACAAACCACCCCTTGACGGAATCGGGTCTTTCAAAGTTAATGGACGACGTTGCGGCGGCGACTGGACCAGGCGGGGTTACGAGGGCTGGTTCTCAATTCGAAATCGGATTTGGATTCAAGGCGATTCACCTGTGCAGGTGGCCCGCCGGGAGGATTTTTGTGTCGATCTCGATGCGGCCGAAAAAACACATGCGGGGACTGGCGGCAATAAGCTGTTAATACTATATTTAGTGTTTGCAGCCACCATCACCACAAGATACAGGAAAGACATCTCCGGGTGACACCTCCTGTCAGAAAGCGGATCAGAGACTGGCTGCGCGTTGAATTCGCGATGCCGGAATGAGAATTTTTGCGCCCTGTTCTCATGCGGGCGCGCACCAACGAATGAAGGATTGGGACCATGCGCATCGAACGTCGTTTTACGAAGGCCGGCCAGTCACCCTATGCGGATATCGAATTCCGCAAGGCGACGAGCGAGATCAAGAATCCTGACGGTTCGATCGTGTTCCGCCTCGAAAACATCGACGTACCCGCGCAGTTCTCGCAGGTTGCCGCCGACATTCTCGCGCAGAAGTATTTCCGCAAGGCCGGCGTGCCCGCCAAGCTGAAGAAGGTCGAGGAAAACGACGTTCCTTCCTTCCTGTGGCGTTCCGTGCCCGATGATGCGGCCATGAAAGATCTGCCCAAGGATCAGCAGAGCGGCTCCGAAACCGATGCCCGCCAGGTCTTCGACCGCCTTGCCGGCACATGGACCTACTGGGGCTGGAAAGGTGGCTACTTCTCGTCGGAGGAAGACGCCTCCGCTTTCCAGGACGAGCTCGCCTATATGCTCGCCACGCAGCGCGTCGCTCCGAATTCCCCGCAATGGTTCAACACCGGCATGCACTGGGCCTATGGCATCGATGGCCCCGGCCAGGGCCACTATTATGTCGATCCCTTCACAGGCAAGCTCACCAAGTCCAAGTCGGCCTATGAGCATCCGCAGCCGCATGCCTGCTTCATCCAGTCGGTCGAGGACGATCTCGTCAACGAAGGCGGCATCATGGACCTGTGGGTTCGCGAAGCCCGCCTCTTCAAATACGGCTCCGGCACCGGCTCGAACTTCTCGATGCTGCGCGCCGAGGGTGAAAAGCTTTCTGGCGGCGGCCGTTCTTCCGGCCTCATGAGCTTCCTGAAGATCGGCGACCGCGCTGCCGGCGCCATCAAGTCGGGCGGCACGACCCGCCGCGCCGCCAAGATGGTTGTCGTCGACATCGACCATCCGGATATCGAGGACTACATCAACTGGAAGGTCAAGGAAGAGCAGAAGGTTGCCGCCCTCGTCACCGGTTCCAAGATCGTCGCCAAGCACCTGAAGGCGATCATGAAGGCGACCGTCAATTGCGAAGGCGACAATAACGATTGCTTCGACCCGGCCAAGAACCCTGCCCTGAAGCGCGAGATTCGCGCCGCCAAGAAGGATCAGGTTCCGGAAAACTACGTCCAGCGTGTCATCCAGTTTGCACGCCAGGGCTACACGGATCTCGAATTCAAGACTTACGACACGGACTGGGATTCGGAAGCCTACCTCACCGTATCGGGTCAGAACTCCAACAACTCTGTCTCCATCAAGGACGACTTCCTGCGTGCCGTCGAGAATGATGGCGACTGGAACCTGACCGCCCGTAAGGACGGCAAGGTCGTCAAGACGCTGAAGGCTCGCGACCTCTGGGAATCCATCTCCTATGCCGCCTGGGCATCGGCCGATCCGGGCCTGCACTTCAACACGACGATGAACGACTGGCACACCAGCCCGGCTGCCGGCCCGATCCGCGCATCCAACCCGTGCTCGGAATACATGTTCCTCGACGACACGGCCTGCAACCTCGCTTCGCTGAACCTGATGACCTTCAAGGACGCAGCGACGAAGCGCATCAACATTGCCGATTACGAACACGCCGTCCGCCTCTGGACCGTCGTTCTCGAAATCTCCGTGATGATGGCGCAGTTCCCCTCGCGCCGCATTGCAGAACTCTCCTACGAATACCGCACGCTCGGCCTTGGCTACGCCAATATCGGCGGCCTGCTGATGTCGTCGGGCATTCCCTATGACTCGGACGAAGCTCGCGCCATTGCCGGCTCGCTGACCGCGATCATGACCGGCATCGCCTATGCGACCTCGGCCGAGATGGCATCCGAACTCGGGACCTTCCCGATGTTCAAGCCGAACCGCGAAAACATGCTGCGCGTCATCCGCAACCATCGCCGCGCCGCTTACGGCGAGACTTCGGGCTATGAGAGCCTGTCGGTCAATCCGCTGGCGCTGATCCACGCCGACAATCCGGACCAGGATCTCGTCGCCCATGCCAAGGCCGCCTGGGACAAGGCGCTGGAACTCGGCGAAAAGCACGGCTACCGCAACGCCCAGGCAACCGTCATCGCGCCGACCGGTACGATCGGCCTCGTCATGGATTGCGATACGACCGGCATCGAGCCGGACTTCGCCCTGGTGAAGTTCAAGAAGCTCGCCGGCGGTGGTTACTTCAAGATCATCAACCGCGCCGTTCCGGAAGCGCTGCGCACGCTCGGTTATTCCGAAAGCCAGATCGCAGAGATCGAGGCCTATGCTGTCGGCCACGGCAACCTGAACCAGGCTCCGGCCATCAACCCATCGACACTGAAGGCCAAAGGCTTTACCGCTGAGAAGGTCGAGGCCGTCAATGTTGCGCTGAAGAGCGCCTTCGACATCAAGTTCGTCTTCAATCAGTGGACGCTCGGCGCCGACTTCCTGAAGGGCACGCTGAAGGTGTCCGACGAGCAGATGGCCGACATGAGCTTCAACCTGCTCGATCATCTCGGCTTCTCCAAGAAGGACATCGAAGCCGCCAACATCCATGTCTGCGGTGCGATGACGCTGGAAGGCGCGCCGTTCCTCAAGAACGAGCATCTGGCCGTCTTCGATTGCGCCAACCCCTGCGGCAAGATCGGCAAGCGTTACCTCTCGGTCGAAAGCCACATCCGCATGATGGCGGCAGCGCAACCATTCATCTCGGGCGCTATCTCCAAGACGATCAACATGCCGAACGAGGCGACCGTCGAGGATTGCAAGAACGCCTACATGCTGTCCTGGAAGCTCGGCCTCAAGGCGAACGCGCTCTATCGCGACGGCTCCAAGCTCAGCCAGCCGCTGAACGCATCACTGATCGAGGATGACAGCGATGAGGATGCGCTGGAGGAATTCCTGCAGGCTCCGGCCGCCGCACAGGCCGTCACCATCACGGAAAAGATCGTCGAGCGCGTGATCGAGAAGGTCGTGCGTACGCAGGAAAAACTGCCGAGCCGCCGCAAAGGTTACACCCAGAAGGCCAAGATCGGCGGGCATACGATCTTCCTGCGCACCGGCGAATATGACGACGGCCGTCTCGGCGAAATCTTCCTTGACATGAACAAGGAAGGCTCAGCGCTTCGCGCCTTCATCAACAACTTCGCCATCTCCGTCTCGCTCGGCCTGCAATATGGCGTGCCGCTCGAAGAATATGTCGACGCCTTCACCTTCACAAAGTTCGAGCCGGCCGGCATCGTCACGGGTAACGACGCCATCAAGAATGCCACGTCGATCCTCGACTACGTGTTCCGCGAACTGGCGATCTCCTATCTCGGCCGTCACGATCTTGCGCATGTCGACACGTCCGACTTCAACAACACGGCGCTTGGCCGCGGTGTTTCCGAAGGCAAGGCCGATGTCGTCTCCAAGGGCCTGACCCGCGGCTACAAGCCGACGCTGGTTCCGACATCGGGCGAGCGTCCGGCAGCCGAAGCCAAGGGTTCGGCAACAGCCGCCCCTGCCCGCGCCGCCTCGCTCGGTACGGTAACGGCTTTCGCCGGCAACACGGTCCGCAAACTGGAGCCGGCAAGCTCCGTCTCGACCTCCGAAGTCGTCGCTTTCAAACGCGATTATGAGGAACGTGCGAAGGAATTGGCCGAAGAGATCGCGGAGGAAGTCATCGCCGAATCCGCGACGGGCCTCTTCACCGATAACGCGGCAAGCGAAGCAGCCAATGCCAAGACGGAGGCCAAGAAGCTCGAATCCGAACGCCGCGCCCGCTCCATCATGCAGGGCTACACCGGTAACATGTGCACCGAGTGCCAGAACTTCACGATGGTCCGGAATGGAACTTGCGAGAAGTGCGACACCTGTGGAGCTACGAGCGGCTGTAGCTGAGTATCGGTACGTGCGAAAGTCTGGGAAGCCAATGGGCTAGCCTCAGGCGATTGAGTAAATTCCAATTGGCACTTTCCGGGCACTTCGGTGTCCGGAAAGTGCAAAGATGAACAAAACAAGAACATATATTCAGTGGATTACTGCCGACAAATGCTTTTACCAACGCCGATGTCGCTCTTCGTGCGCTTGTACGACGCATGTTTCCTTGGCTTCAGTCTGATAACAGCCGCTATCGGCCTGTGACATCGTTCCGTATCTGCAGCGGCATACCAACGCTGGCAGACGTTGCCGATCGCGTTGCAATGGGCGCCCAAAGATTTGCCTTTGATGGCTCGAAATAATCTTTCTCGTCTGCCGCCATGGCGGGAGCAAGCGGTCCGAACCGCATCAATGCAGTGAATTGAATTGTGCCGCGTCGTGCCCGTTCAGCTCGCGCCATTGCAGAGGCGTCAGCCCCTCCCAGTCGCGAAACGCGCGATAGAAAGAACTGCGATCCTGATAACCTAGAAGACATGCGACCTCGTCGATGTCGGTGGACGGATTGGACAGCAATTGCCGCCCGAGTTCCTGGCGCGCTTCCGACAGAAGCTCGCGGAAGGTCTTGCCCTCTTCGGTGATGCGCCGTTGCAGCGTTCGCTCGCTCATGTTGAGATCCTGCGCTATCTGCGACAACTCCGGACGCCCGCTTGCAAGCGATCGCTTGAGGACGACTTTCACCTGGTCGCCAATGGAACTGCGGGCCTGCAGTTCACCCATAGCGGCAGCAAGCGCGGGCGTGAGGATTTCCAGGAGCTCGGGATTGTGGCCCGGAAACGGGCGGTCAAGATCGACCGATTTCAGGATGAGCTTGTTCTGCGGAGCACCATATTTCACAGGACACCCGAAAAAGAGCCGATACAGATCGCTCTTTGGCCCGGAGCGCATGAACTCGACCCGAACCGGCGTCAGGGGTTGGCCAGTCCCGTGGCGGCCAAGCTCGATCAGGAAGGCGAAGGTAACGTCGGTGGCGATCCCAGGCTCAAGCTCGGTTGTGTAAACCCAGTTGGTTGCGATCGAAACTTCGCCTTTGTCCTCATGGAAACTCAACTGCTCGGGCGTGCAGAGCCGCTTGAAGCGCGCAACCCGGTAAAGTGCATCGCGATAATCCTTGGCGTGAAAGGCGGCCAAAGTCGATGGTGGATGAACCGCCGTGTCTGCCTCGCGGACGAGCCGAAGTCCGAGTGCAGGCTCCGGCGCCAACTCCTCAAGTGCCCTGAAGATCGCGAAATACTGCGCGGTCGTCACCATGCCGGTCTCGCCCAGATGCAGCGTAGCGGGCAACCGGGCCTGCCGCAGCACCGCGGAGGGTGGCAAGCCGATCCGCTCGACCACACGCCAGAAGGCCTGAGGCACCTTGCATTTGTCTGCTGGCATCACACTCATCTCAGCCAATCCTCTAAGTCTGCTCTCGCAGAGGTACGCTGGTCTGTCATCCGCTTGCGGCAATGTTAGCGCATCTGGCTCATGATGATGCGATCAAACATCCGATCACCGAGCCATTTACGGATCGCAATCATCGGCTTGGCATATTTACCGGCGACGTAGCGCGTCCGCGGCCTTCTCGCATGCACGGCAGCCGAGACGACATCTGCGATCACCTTCGGATCGGTGCCGCGCCCATGGCCATAGGTCGCCCTCGTGATCTTGGCGACCACCTGCGAGACCTTGGCATAGGGACCTGACCCGGAGCGCTTCACAAGGCCGTCGGCGACCACGTCGCCAAATCCCGTCTCGATCAGGCCCGGTTCGACGACAACGACGTCGATGCCGAACGGGGCCAGTTCCAGCCGAAGGCTGTCCGACCAGCCCTCGAGCGCATGCTTGGCGGCATGGTACCACGCGCCAAGCAACGTATAGATCTTGCCGCCCATCGAGGTGATGTTGACGATGGTGCCGGAACCTCTCTGGCGCATCGCGGGCAAGAGAAGCTGAGTCAGGCGAGCCGAGCCGAAGACATTGACTTCGAACTGATATCTCGCCTCGTCCATGGCGATGTCTTCGACCGGTCCATACAGTCCGAATCCTGCATTGTTGACAAGGACATCGACGCCTCCGCTTTCGGCGAGAATGATTCCCACGGCCGCCTTGATCTCGTCGTCGTCAGACACGTCCATCTGTAGGGCACGTGCCCCAAGGCGTTCGAGATCCAGCATCTTATCGACGCTGCGCGCCGCTACATAGACCCTGAAGCCATCGCTGACGAGACGCTTGGCGATTTCCTTGCCCATCCCGAATGACGCACCGGTCACGAGCGCTGTTTTCTTGCGTGTAATGCTCATATCTGCCTCTCTGTTCGCAAGATCACAAATATAAGCTCGCCAGCGATCGATCATTGACGGAAGATGCCATCGCTGTTGCATATTACGCCAATCGCGAGTGTATGCAAAAGAGAACCAGCAGCACTTCCAAGCTCCCACATCCAAAAGGGACGTAACAAGGTCAACTTGTTCAGCCGCTAAACTCGCGCTAATTAGCATTGCCCAGCGCCTGCAGAGAGAGCAAGTCGGGCACTAATCATGCGCCAGGATATCGCCAATGGGATGGGAAGCACTCGCGCAATGGGGTGAGGACGCAGTTCGCCTCGAAGCACTCACCGGTGGGGTTGCCAACGATGTATGGAGCGTTCGTATCCATGGGGAAATTGCCGTCGCCCGTCTCGGTTCCAGGTCAGATGCTGATCTTGGTTGGGAAACCGCCCTGCTCCAGCACCTCGATCATGAAGGCATGACCGTTCCAGTGCCGATCCCGACGATGGATGGTCGGCTGTTCGTGGATGGTCTGGTGGTGATGAAATACCTTGAGGGCGGACCGCCGGAGACAGGGGCCGATTGGCGTCGGGTTGCCGACACCCTGCGCGAGC
Source organism: Rhizobium pantanalense (assembly GCF_030182525.1). Taxonomy (NCBI): domain Bacteria; kingdom Pseudomonadati; phylum Pseudomonadota; class Alphaproteobacteria; order Hyphomicrobiales; family Rhizobiaceae; genus Rhizobium; species Rhizobium pantanalense. The sequence continues at coordinate 42,797 of NZ_JAQJCH010000005.1, read as the reverse complement.
TGCACCGGCTGACGCAGGGCTGGCCTCAACGGTCCGGCTGGAAATCGTCGACCGACCTCCTGCATGCCGAAGCCGGAACGAGGATCAATCTTGCCGCAATGCCGCCCGAAGGTGTTGCTCGATGTCGAGCAGCATGGGCGCGTCTCGTCGGGCGTCAGACATGCGTCGTCCATGGAAATCCCAACAACCCTGGCAATATCCGTATGACGGCTAATCGCGTCGCGTTGATCGACTGGGACGAGTCCCATGTTGACGTTCCGGACCTTGACCTCGTATTGCCTGACAACGCTGCCGATCTCACCGATGATGCTTATGATATCGCCGCACAAGCATCCGCAGCATGGGAAGCTGCTGTCTGTTGGCAGGACGAATACTCGGTCAAGCGGCTTGCCGAAGTTCGAGCGGTCTAAGCGATGTCGGCGGCTTGACGGAAGCTCCCGGCTTTATCGCCGTTCACGTCAAAGCATCCCAATTGCCCGATTTCGGCCACGAAACCGGCGGGAAATGATCCATTTTCATTGAAATTGTTGCTGCAGCAATATGCAGCAACAATCGGTCTGCCGAGCCTCAAACCCGTCATGCACGGTGCCCGGCCTTTCGACGCATTTTATCGCTGAATCCGGCCCTTGCGGTATCGGAGATAGCAGTTCAATCGTGTGAGGCACCGCTTTGAAAACCGGCAGCGATATCAAGAGCATTCAATATCTGCGGGCGATCGCCGCAATTTCCGTTCTTTGCTTCCATGTCTGCGAGGCATACGGCCTAGACTTCAAGTTCGGAGCGGCTGGGGTCGATATATTCTTCGTCATCAGCGGCTTTATCATGTGGGTCACGACCGATGGAAGATCGCTCGGTCCGCAGGAATTCATGTGGCGCCGGCTCATCAGGATCGTGCCGCTTTACTGGATTGCGACGGCGGCAACCTTCGTCGTCGCCGTGCTGAAACCACAATTCTTCTTCGACACCAATTCGAGCATCGAGAACTTGATCGGCTCGCTGTTTTTCGTGCCCTTCATGAAGGACGAAGCATTGCATCCCGTCGTCGAGCAAGGATGGACGCTCTCCTACGAGATGTTCTTCTATCTCATCTTTTCGATTTCACTGCTTCTGCCTGAGTTCAGACGGCTATGGTTCCTCATGGTGGCCCTGGGGACCATCGTGATTGGGCATTATCTGCTGCCTTCCGGCTATCTCAGTGTTTTCACGCAGCCGGTCATTTTGGAATTCGCCGCCGGCATCGTCATCGGGCGCCTGTGGAAACAGGGCTTTCGGCTGCCTTTTCCCGCCGCCATCGGCTTGATGATCGTCGGGGTCGTGCTGCTAGTCGCGAGCGACCCGTTGATCCATCTGGAGCGGGCTGTGCGCTGGGGCATACCGGCAGTGTTGCTGCTGTCAGGCGCCGTTTTCGCGGAGCGGGAACGAGGCGTGCCGCAGCTGGCGTTCCTGCATTTCCTGGGAGATGCCTCCTACTCCATCTATGTTTGGCACGTCCTGACCGGCATCCTGGTCACAGCGCTGCTTTTGCGCGTCGGAGTGCCGCACGATATGCAGCCTATGCCTATAGCATTGGGTTCGCTGGCCTTTGCCATCGTTTGCTACTTGGGCATCGAGCGCCCGATGCAGCGAAAAATGCGATCGTCGCGCCCGCGGCCGGTCTATCGCAGCTGACGCATGAAAGTGGCCGAACAGATCTAAGCGGACCGAAACGCATCAAACTGAATTGCATGCAATCGCCATAGGAATCGACCACTCGAGAAAACTTACGGCACCGCTCCGGATACTTTTGCCGTCCCATCGATCACCGGGCAGGATGGCGGCACCGGTCGATCAAACAAAATGGCAATGCCGCAATCCGAGGTGAACATCGCCTCGTCGTCATGCCCTACGCCGGGCACCTCGACGACCTTCTGATTGAGATCGGATGGATGCCGCTTCTTCATGTAGTCGAAATAGGTGAGCCCCCGTGCAAGCCGATAGGATCCTTGCGCCATCGCCCCGCAGGAGCGGTCGATGAAGTGGGTATAGGGATTCGTATCAGCCTGGCCTAGCAGATAGACCACGTTGCGCGCGGCATATCTCGTTTCGAGAAGCTTCGGATCCTGCGAGGATATGTATGGTGGAGCGCCGGCGAGCCCGTATCGCCATTGCGTCGCCTTCGGGCAGGAAGCCAGCCCCGCCTGCCGATCCGGCAAGGCCGGCCGCTCGCTGTCGAAATAGACATAGCTCGACGGATTGGCGACGAGATAGCGAACGGCGATGCCGGCACTCGTCAGATTTTCCGCCTCCCGTCCGACGACGGCATAACGCTGGACCAATTGCGCTCCTGCCGAGTGCCCCATCACGACAATGGTCTTCAGCGAAGGATACAGGCGACGATCGGTAAAATGCCGCAGCAGAGCATCGAGCGCAGAGAAGGAGCTAATCGGTGCCGGCTGACGCGCGGCGTCTCCACTTTTCCAACCGTTCTGCGTCCAGGCCAGCGTCTGCGCAGACAGCGAGAAGGCATTCACATCCGGTCTTATGAGGAATTGCGGCGCGACCACCATCGTACCGTCGGCGAGATCGCCGGCCTTTGCGAGCAGCTCCTGCCCGGTTGCGTAATAGGCATCGGCGTTTCGGAGCGTGCCGTGGACTATGATCAGCACCTTCGTCACGTCAGGCGACGCCGCTTCGATCGCATGATCCGCGTAAACCGGCAGCTCTCCCTTCCCCTCGGACGTATCGAGAAGCAGGCGCTGGTCCGCGACTTCCTTGACGGGTTCTTCGAGCCGCGCGTGTTGGGAAGCCGCATCGGCCGACTGGCCTTCGCCTGACATGCCGATGGCGATCAGTGCTGCGATCGTCAGTCGGGCGCAAACCCGGCCCTGAATGCTTCTCATAATCTTCATCTGTAAAAACTCGGCTGGGACGGATGACAATGAATATAGCGACTTGCAGCCAAGCGGAAGACAGCCGGCGATCCGATCAAGAGCCGACCCTGCTGGAAGATATGCTGCTTGAACGAGCGCGTGGACAAGAATCCGTCGTCCCGGCAAAAGTTTCTCTTCCGCATGGCAAGTGGGCCTCCCAGAAGTTGTCGCCTCTGAACGTCAGTTCGCCATCGATCTCAATTCTCTGCTCGAAAAGCTGCGACAGAGACGATAACCCGTGGCATAAGGCGCCCGAAACACTTTCTTCGGGCCCCGCGTAATCATGATTCGTATCGAGAATATCAGCAAGCAGAACAGCCATCGCATCCTCTTCATCGAGGCATCCGCGGCGCTTAACAGAGGCGAGAGCGTCGGTCTCGTGGGGCCGAACGGCGCTGGCAAGACGACGCTTTTCCGCATGATCACCGGACAGGAGCTGCCGGATGAAGGGCAAGTTTCCGTCGATAAAGGCGTCAGCATCGGCTATTTCAACCAGGATGTCGGCGAGATGGAGGGGCGCAGTGCCGTCGCGGAAGTGATGGAAGGCGCCGGTCCCGTCAGCGCCGTTGCCGCAGAACTTCGCGAACTCGAAGCTGCTATGAGCGATCCGGACCAGGCCGACAGGATGGATGAGATCATCGAGCGCTATGGCGAAGTGCAGGCGCGCTATGAAGAGCTCGACGGCTATGCGCTCGAGGGCCGCGCTCGCGAAGTGCTGGCGGGTCTGAGCTTCAGCCAGGAGATGATGGACGGCGATGTCGGCGCGCTGTCTGGCGGCTGGAAGATGCGTGTGGCACTTGCCCGCATCCTCTTGATGCGCCCCGACGTCATGCTGCTCGACGAACCGAGCAACCATCTGGATCTTGAGAGCCTGATCTGGCTCGAATCCTTCCTGAAGGGCTACGAAGGCGCGCTGCTGATGACCTCGCACGACCGCGAGTTCATGAACCGCATCGTCACCAAGATCATCGAAATCGATGCCGGTAATCTCACCAGCTATTCGGGCGACTATGAGTTCTACGAGCAACAGCGCGCTCAGAACGAAAAGCAGCAGCAGGCGCAATTCGAACGCCAGCAAGCCATGCTTGCCAAGGAAATCAAGTTCATCGAACGCTTCAAGGCGCGCGCCTCGCATGCTTCGCAGGTGCAGAGCCGCGTGAAGAAGCTGGAAAAGATCGATCGCGTCGAGCCGCCAAAGCGCCGCCAGACCGTCGCTTTCGAATTCCAGCCGGCGCCGCGCTCGGGGGAAGACGTCGCCGTGCTGAAGAACGTCCATAAGAAGTATGGCAGCCGCACCATCTATGAAGGACTGGATTTCATGGTACGCCGCCGCGAGCGCTGGTGCATCATGGGTATCAATGGCGCCGGTAAATCCACCCTCCTGAAGCTGGTTGCCGGCTCGGCACAGCCGGATGAGGGCAGCGTGGCGCTCGGCGCCAGCGTGAAGATGGGTTATTTCGCCCAGCATGCCATGGATCTGCTGGATGGAGAGCGCACCGTATTTCAGCAACTCGAACATGATTTTCCGCAGGCAGGCCAAGGCTCCCTGAGAGCCCTTGCCGGCTGCTTCGGCTTCTCTGGCGACGATGTCGAAAAGAAGTGTCGCGTGCTGTCGGGAGGCGAGAAGGCGCGGCTCGTCATGGCGATCATGCTTTTCGATCCGCCGAACCTTTTGGTGCTCGACGAGCCGACCAACCATCTCGATCTCGACACCAAGGAAATGCTGATCGAGGCGCTGTCGCAATATGAGGGCACGATGCTGTTCGTCTCGCACGACCGGCATTTCCTGGCAGCGCTCTCCAATCGCGTTCTGGAGCTGACGCCGGAAGGCATCCACCAATATGCCGGCGGTTACACCGAGTATGTGGAACGGACCGGTTACGAAGCACCCGGCCTCAGAAGCTGATGACAGGCCGAACGAGCACTATTGCGTGTTCGTCGAGGGCGCGGCACCGGCATTGATGATCGCAACGGGCGTCGTCCTGCCGCGCACGCGGATTTCGATGCGGCGGCGCGCTTCGACGGCGCCGCGCTGTCCTGAGGTGACGGTGTCGCCGGGCAGGATGAGCTGCGCGGCGGACATCGGCAGGATGGTGGCATCCTTCAGCTTCGGATTGGCCTTGAGCACATTGGCAACCGCAATGGCGCGAGCAAGGCCGAGACCGGCATTGTCGGCCGGCAGCAGGGCCGAGACCGGCAGCTTGCCATCCATCGCGCCGATGATCGTATCGTCGAGATTGGATTTTTCGCGCGCCACCGGCTGCTCGTCCGTGTGGCCGATCACCTCGACGATATTGGCGCCATAGAGGCTCAGATTGCTGGCGATTTCGTCCGTGATCGTCGTGCTGAGAAGCTGAGCGAAAGTGCCTGTCAGTTCGGCGCTGCCCGATTGGAAATAGTTTTTCTTGGCATCATCGAGATTGATGATGGGCGGCCAGTCGTGTGCGCCCTTCCCACCCGCGTTGCCGGCCAAAAGCTTGTTGACCTCATCGGGTGCCGCCGCCAGCGAGACGCCATGTTCCCTTAGAACGGCAGCAACCTTAGAAAGCGATTGCAGATCGGCCGTTGTCGCGCCCTGATCCGCCATGCTGTCGAGTGTCTCTTTCGCCAGCACCAGCTCCCGCCATTGCTTGTCCACCACGGCCTTATCGGCAGCGGAGAGATCGCCGGAGACGACCTTGGACTGGAGAAGCACGATCTCGGCCGCCTGCTCCGCGCGCTTCTTCTCCAGCACCGCGACTTGCAGCTCGGCCTTCTCAAGCTTCCGCTCGGCCTCGTAGCGCTTGTTTCTCTCCGACGCGATCAAGGCGGCGGCTACGAGCAACAGGCAGAAAACCAGAAGCAGCATGGATTCGGCCATCGTCAGGCCAAGGATGAGGCCACGATTATAGCCCTTGTGCTCCAGTCTCGGCTTGTTGTCCGGGCCTCCAGCTACCATAGATGCCACCAGCGTTTTCGCGGCACGACTTCAGGCTCAGCAGCGATATCACCATTAAGCTTCGGCAGTGGCGTTTGCCCCATCGCTTCGGCCACACGACCGAGCGCCAGCTCGATATTGCGCAATGGCTGTAATTGCGCCTCTGACATCTCCTTGATAGCGGCAATCGCCGGTGCCAGCTCGGCGCGCACGACATCCTCGGGCGAACGGATTTCTTCCAGCTTCTTGCCGACATTCTCGACAGCGGTGCCGAATGTACCGATGATCTCGGACAGCTGCGATGTCGTCGCCGTCAGCTGCGCGGCCGCGTCGTTGATCGGCGTCACTGCCTGCTTTGCCAGCATTTCAAGGATCTTGTTGATTTCCTGGCCGTTACGCTCGGCTTGCCGCGCGATCTCCTCGAATCCTTCCGACAGCATCTGATTGCTGACGCGCCGGTAGTGCGAGAATTCGCGCGACGACGAGTCGAGTTCGGTGCGGACACGCCGCGTCATCTCGGCAAGTTCATGGCGCATGCTGCGCTCGATATCGATCGGGTCGCGCCGCATCTGGTTGAAGAGGATGCGCAGCGTCACGCCGGCAATGGTCGAAGTGACAGCGATGCCGAAATTGCGAACGATGGTCTCGATCGATGTTTCGCCGGCAAAGAGATAGAGCGATACGCCGAGGCTCGACAGGGTGAAGAGGAAACCCATGTAATAGAGGTTGTCACCCGCCTGCTCATTGTGCAGTCGGAACCCGGCAACGGCCAGCGATACGATGAAGTAGATCCCCATCAGCACCAGCGGCACACCGGTGACGATGGGCAGTGACCAGCCCATGAGCTTCGAAGACCAGATGAAGATCATGCCGCCGACGGTGATGGAGGCGAACAGCACCATCGGCCCATAATCCCGGATGAGATATCTGGCGTCGGTATTGGCCATCAGCGTATCCCCTCCAGCCGCACGAAGCCGCCAAAATCACCCTTGTTGTTCTTGATCCATTGCGCCCAGAAGTTCGCAAGATCCTCCATGCTGAACTTCATGTTCGGCCTTTGAAAGGCGAGGATCTTGACCGTGACGCCGTCCAGTGACGTGCGGAAACGGTCATCTGCGGCGCTTTGCTGGTATTTCTGATAGGAGACGCCATCTCGGTAATTGGAGAAGGTGGCCGTATGCTCGATCATGTCGGAAGCGATGTAAAGGCGCTTGGGGATGCCACCTGGTGCATTGGCGAAGACCTCCAGATTGATCTTCTGAATGGCGGCCATGATCGGCGACAGCCGGCCAGACTCGCCCGCCGTCAGCTTGCCGGCAATTTCGGCAAGCGGCTTTTGGAAGCCCTTTTCCCAGCGCGCCTGCGCCAGCCGCGGATTGCTGGTCCATTCGTCGACATTCGCTCCACTTCCAGGATTGCAACCGTGGAAGGTCTGGATCAGCTCCCCTTCCTCCTCGGTGAGCGCATAGATATCGATGGCGCCGCCGATGGGCACACCCGCGACGATCTTCTGGAACTGGTTGCGCAGATCGAGTGCCGTCGTGTCTGATATCGGATCGGTGACATCGAGCAGAATGGCCGTTTCCGCCTTCGGGCCATCCACCGGGCAGAGCGAAGCTTGATCAACGGCGATGTTCCCACTCGCCTTGTAGCGCAGCCAGCCGTATGCACCAACGATCCCGAGGGACAGGACGGCAAGACAAACCGTTGCAATGATGAGACCGGCGGATCCGCCGCGCCGGCTACGCCGCTTGCGTCGCGCCAAGGATGCTCTCCGGGAAAAGATTATCGAGCTGATGGTATTTTTCGATGGCGCGCTCAAATTCGTCGCCGATCCGCTTGATCTGCTCCGAAAGCTCCGCCTGGGCACTCTGGATGCGCGAGCCCAGCACCTTGTCGTCCCATTCCTCTTCAGTGCGGATGACAGGCGTCAGACGCTCCATCTTATAAGCAGTTTTGAAGTAGGATGGTTCCGGCTCGGTGCGCGCGGCGCGGTTCGCATCGCGATAAGAGGTGAGCAGCACATTGGCAGCTCGCTCGAGATGGTTCTGGTGTTCGGCAAAGAGACCCGCGGTCCTGGCGCGATGCGCGATGATGGCAGCCGTTTCCTGCCGGCGCAGCGAGAGGTCGCGGATGATCTCCTCGATCTTGCTGTTGTGCTCGTCGCGGATCTCGCGGAGATCTTCGATCAGATCAAGCTTGCGGTCGATGTAATTGTCTCTGGCCGCATCGAGCCGTTTCTGCACGCCGGCAAAGCCCGGATAGGGATCGGTCAAATAGCAGCCGTCGATGAAGGCGACGAGCGAGAACATCAGACCGATGGCAAAGAGCATCCAGGAGTTCAGCTCCTGCAACCCGAGCGGCGCGGTCTTAAGCCGCTGGATCACCTCGGCGCCGGCTCCGCTCAGAATCGTCGCGGAGACCTCGCGATAATGCGCCAGCGCAATGTTGATCCCGAGGGCAACGGCGATATAGGCGATAAGTCCCAGCAAACCCAGCAGCTTCAGCGCAAAGGAGCGATGCACCAGAAAACGGACGCAGAAGAAAGAAAAAATCAGCGCCATGCCGATATTCAGGAAGGCGAAAGCGGCCGCCTCGGTTACCCCACCGACGAGACCCTGCTCGCTTCCTTTGGCGAGAAAACTGCCGTTCATCACCATCTCGATGAGCACAAGGAAGACGATCAACGAGACTTTGAAGCCCCACGCCGCCCGGCTGGAAACCTTCGCGGCGCGCTGCAGCTTATGCCTGGCCTTGAAGCCCGCCATTTCATCCTCGGCGGTTTTCAGATTGCGGCGCAGGCCATGCAGCTCGTCGACGCCGCTTGCCACCTCCGCCTTGAAATCGGAGACACTGGAAGCGTTTGCCTGGCGGATCAGCCCGAATTGTCCTTCGAAATCGAGGTTGCGTAAGCGGCTATCGAAGGTCTGGAACTGGTCTTCGAGGATCTGGTAGGAACTCTTCTTCTCCGCCTCGACCCAGGCGACGATGCGCTGCTCCGTCTCGTCATGCGATTGCGCATCCGGCGGCGGCCGGTTCTGACGCCCGGCAGCGAAACCCTTTTCCTTCAGGTCGAGGGTCGTGCCCAGCTTTTCGATATCGACGACGGGAAACACATCCGTCGAGGCGCGGAAATCATGGCTGGTCTCCCGAACACTATCCCAGAGACGGTTGAGGGCTTCGAAACGCAACGATCTTCCCCGGCGAATTCATCAACTTAGAAAGGACAATTGAGAAATCGATACCGCACTGGTTGTCCACGGTCCAGAGCGATATGGCAGAGGTTAGGATGCGATTGTGGTAAAGACTAGCCCGAGCCCGTGTCGATCGGAAAACACTGATGTGAGCGAGGGCGACACTTCCACCTGATGGTGGACAGCTGCTATGCCATGGTCACGTTCGGCATTGCCTTCCAGAAACCTGCCCGTCGCAGCCCTTCCCGATAGATGTCACGCTGCCATTGCTCCTTGAACGGCACGACGGAAAGCCACCGATCGACATCGAAATCCGGGTTGGTTCTTTGGACGCGCCGAACAAAAAAGCCTGCCTTTTCCTCATGCCCGAGCATCGCCCAGCTCGCGGCGGAAATCCTGTCCGCCAGGCGTGCATTCGCCATTCGGCCGATATAATCGAGCGCAGCTTCGAAGCGGCCGAGCGTGTAGCTCGCCACGGAAGCAGTCCAAAGATAGGTATCGGGGCTTACCGGATTGAGCGCGATAGCGCTTTCAATCTTCGTCAGCGCGAGATCCGGCCGGGACGCGTGAAGCAAAGCTTCGGCATGGTCGGCAATGATGCCGGCATGGCCCGGATTAAGGGCTTCGGCCAGTTTCAAGGCCTCAATGCTCTCCTCACTCGCCTTCCGGAAGACCTTCGTCATGCCAAGCTCGCGATAGCCGTCGGCGATATCGCGCCGCGCTGCTATGGCCTGCATCGCATAGCTTTCCGCCTCGTCCAGCAAGGCCGCATCGCCACCGAAGGTCAGTACCCATTCCTTGGAATAGGTGCGGGCCATAGAGCTCAAGGCAGGCGCGAAGTGGCCGCCAGTGCGCAGCGCCATCTCAAGCTCCCCACGCGCCCTCTGCAGATCGGGTACGGAGAGGCGCTCAATGTAACGCTTGCCGGCGAGATAGCGCTGATAGGCCGCTGGATTTTCCTCGAAATGCGACCTCATCATCTCCCGCCGTTCGATCTGCCCTGCAAGCGATAGCACGATGTGACGTGCGACCGCCTGTCTCCGCTCTTCGGGCGAGGATTGTCCGAGGCTGATGCGCTCTGCCCAGATGATTTCATCGCTTGCGGCGTCGACCAGTTGCGAAAACAGCAGCGGTCCGTTGTCGCGCAGGCTAAGCCGCATCTCGAGAAGGTAGGAGCGATCCCATTGGTCGAAAGTTGCAACGGCACGTTCCCCAGCCCTGCCAACCCGGACCGCCGTGTAACGATCCGCAATCTGAAGACTGTCAAGCGCGCAGAAACCGATTGTGATATCGTTCACGAGGGATGAGGCATCATAATCTTTCCCTTGCCCCTCCGTGGAAGGCAGGAGCAGGAGGGGTATTTTCACCCGCGCTCGCGCAGTTGAAATCCGTTCATGATGGGCATCCCCGGCTCGAATTTCCGAAGCGTGTTCCCGCTGCGCAGACCATGAGGCCAGCAGCGCGGCACGTTGCGCAAAAATCTGCCTGAAGTGCTCCACCTCACCTTCCGCATCGAATATCCGCAACAGGATGCGATGAATATCGCGATCTTCGGGATCTATACCAAAGACCAGAAGTGCCGCCTCTCTCAGCAGAGCGACATCCGCCATCCCATTGGCTTCGGCGGCAGCGGCCTTCAGCGCCGCCTTCAGTGCCGACAAGTGCCTGCCGCTTTGCGCCTCCCGCCAATGAAAGAACACCGCGCTCTGGCAATCTATACCCTGCAGGAATTCCGCCGCGAGCGTCCTCGCCAGCGATTGCAATCTTGCAAAGATAGGTCCGCCATCGTCCGTGCTTGCAAACCAGAGATCGGAGATGGTTGGAGGCGCGTCGAGTTCGACGGCTGTCTCGCTGAAACGCAGAAATGACCTCCCGAGTGCTTCCTGACGAACCCTGACACGCGAAACCAGCTTGCGCAGATTGACCTGGGCACTGCCATTGTCGTCTCCCCACAAAAACCGGGCGATCGCGCTGCGCGACGCGCGCGAGGTTGGCTCCAGCATCAGATAGACCAGGATCAACAGGCCCTTTTCGGGAAAGGCGACCTCGTGACCATCGCCGTCCAAAAGCTTCAAGCCGCGAAATGTATGTAGTGAAAACATAATCTGCTCACAAAAACCGGGTGAAGCAGCGACGGCTGAGAAGGTATTTCCTTTACCTGTTAACCCCATTCGCGCTCGGACGAGTATGGTGAAATTTCGATAAGCCTGTAGTGTGTCGGAAGGTTTGGCGATTTTCAATTCCAATTGCCGACAATCTGATAAACCACTCGCCAAATCACGGGCTCGCCATATCTTGGCAGAGCATGCGACTTCTTTCGGAGCATCAAATCATGACGCCCTCTCCCTTCAAGAACATCTGTGTCTACGGCGCCGGCGCACTCGGCGGTGCGATCGCGGCCAAGCTCGCCTCCGCCAAAGAAGCGCAGACGAAGATTTCCGTCGTGGCTCGCGGAGCTCATCTGGAGGCCATTCGCGCTGGCGGCATAAGCCTCTGGGAAGCCGATGTGGATAGTCCCCTCGTCGCGCAGGTGACCGCGACGACCGATGCTGGCGAACTTCCGCCGCAGGATCTCGTCATCACCGGCCTCAAAGGACATCAGCTTGCCGCAGCTGTCCCCGGCATTGCAAAACTGCTGCATTCGGGCACCCGCGTCGTCATGATCCTCAACGGCGTTCCATGGTGGTATTTCCATCGGGACCGTCAGAGCGGCCATGCCGAATACCAGATGGAAGAGCTCGATCCGAACGGCGATCTCTGGCGCCTGATCGGGCCGGAGCGCATCATCGGCTGCGTTGCCTATCAGGGAGCGGAAGTCGTCGCACCCGGCGAGGTCAAACTCGCCAATAACGGACATTTCATCCTTGGCGAACCTTCCGGCGAGACGATGGGCGATATCGAAGCTATCGCAGCGCTGCTGCAGCAGGCCGGGGTCAATGTTTCGATTTCCTCGCGCATCCGCGACGATATCTGGAGCAAGCTCATGGGCAATGCCGCTTTCAATCCGATCAGTGCGCTCACGCGGGGTTTGATGTCCGATATCATGGACGATCCCGCGCTTGCGACTATAGTCGGCCAGGTAATGAGCGAGGTAAAAGCCGTTGCCGAGGCTTTGGGATCGCACATCGCCATGTCCGTGGAGGAACGTCTTGAGCGTTCCCGTCAGATCGGACCTGTGCGCACCTCGATGCTGCAGGATCTGCTTGCCGGCAAGGCGCTGGAAATCACGCCTCTCGTGGGCGTCGTCGTCTCGCTCGGAAAGCTCGCGAATATACCGACGCCGGTCTCGGCGACCATTCTGGCGCTGGTGACGCAGCTCGACCGCAAGAACCAGCAGGGCGCCGAGTAAGCGGCGGCCGACTACGCCAAATAGTTTTTCAATCCTCCGGCAGCGGTCCCCCGTGCCAGTTTCCGGAGGATCTCCGGACATGTCGGTTCTTTATATTTCACTTACGTCTTCGTCTTTGACTCCGAATGGATTTCCTATGGGGGCCGGCGTTACGCTTGCGGTGGAATATGGAGATAGACCCCCATGCTCGACACGCACGCCCCCAATCTTACGGAATCCATCCGCGTCCTCGTTCATAACAGCGATGAGAAGCATCATCGCGTTGCAGCACCGGCAGCAACAGCGAAAAGATCACGCAAGCGCCCGCTTCATTCGCGCCAGGTCCAGGAAAAGCGCACCTTTCAGGCGATGTTCGCCTTCGGAATGCTGCTCGGCGCTCTCGAGCTCTTCATCGTGCTGCATTACCTCTGAGATTTCACAGACATGAGTAGACCGACTTTTCGAAGGCGCATCGGCGGTGCGATCACCGCCCTTGTGACGCCTTTCCGCGACGGCGTTTTCGATGGCGTCGACATGATGGCCCATATCGAGTGGCAGTTGCTAAGCGGGATCGATGGGCTTCTCGTCTGTTCGCTGATTGGCGAAAGCCCGACGCTGACAGAGGCCGAGCGCACCCGCGCCATCGAAATCTGCATCGAGCTTTCGGAAGACAAGGTGCCCGTCATCGTCGCGACCGGAACCAACGACACGAGGACGACCCTGGAGGAAACGATACAGGCACAGCGCCTTGGCGCGGATGCAGCCTTGGTAACGGTGCCCTATTATTCCAAGCCGACGCAAAAAGGGATCGTCCACCATTTCGAGCAGCTGGCGGCGCAGACCGAACTGCCCATCATCATTCATAACCAGCCAGCGCATACAGGCGTCGATCTCGCTCCGGCAACAGTCGCGCGGCTTGCTGAAATTCGAGGGATTATCGGGATCGCCGACGGCGGTAGCGACATCTCACGCGTCGACGTCTGGCGGCCCCTTCTGCCGGAGCGGTTCGGCCTGTTTACCTCGAACGACGCCAGCGCAATCGGCTTCACGGCCGCGGGCGGTCATGGCTGCTTCTCGGGAGCTGCCAATATCGTTCCGCGGCTCTTTCAATCAATGCAGCATTCGGCCGCCTGCAGCAATGTCGGCGCGGCACAATCCATCGATGAACGGTTGCAGCCATTGTTCAGCGCGCTCGGCCGCGAAAGCGAACCGGCGACGGTCAAGCATGCCCTGTCACTGGTGAGAGATATCGAGGGGGAGGTTCGCCTGCCATTGGTCGGCATCGGGACAGAGACGGCCGCGGCCATCCAGGCGGCAATTGCCCCGTTTCAACTCGACGGCAGCGGCCGGTTTGCCTCGCGCCATGCCTATCGCCGTGGATTGTGAAATCGCTTCATCTCTATGAGATTTTTATATTTTTGCCATTTCAGGCGAATGGAAAACCTAGCAGCTCCCCCTTAGATTCAACAGCGTAGCACCGGAAATGGTCTTATCGGACCCATGGTGCTGGTGACACTGAAAGGAACTATGATGTCACGCCATACGCATGCCGGGCTATCCGCCGACCCTCTCCCACGCTCTCGTGCCGCCGCGTTTGCGCGCAACGAGCGGCCCTTCTCTTCGGACTCATTGCTGGACGGAATTCGCTCCGTTGCTCCGCGCCTCGGACTTGTCATCCTGATCGCTGCCGTTCTGCAAATGGCGCTGTATCTGACCGGACACTGAGTGAAATCGAAGAGATCCAAGAGGAAATAACAATGGCAAACGCACAGCATCTTCCCCGCCGCTCGGCTCACAGCCCGCTCGCTTCGGCGCCGGCGCGCTTCATCATCGGCCGTGACCGCCGCGGCAGCTGGATCGTTCAGGACCGGCAAGGCCTCGTTGGCGGCCTGTTCCGAAATGAAGCCGCCGCCCTGCACTTCGCTGCTGAAGAATGCAATCACAATCCGGCCGACATTTGCCTGGCACCGGAAGGTACCACCCTCGACCTCGATGGCTTTGCCCCCGCCTCGTCCAATCTGCACTGAATTTGCCGTTGGCAGGCTTCGACAATATCCCGCCGAACTCTTCCTTAACCGCCTTAAGGTACGCTTCCGGCCAGATATCTAAAGAACAGAAAGCCATGTCGAAGCCTGCCTTCCGCTACAGCCACTACGACCTCAAAGAGCAGCACGCCGGAACGGTGATCGAAATCACCCTCTCCGCCATTGCCAATGTCAGGCTGATGAATAGCTCGAATTTCGAGCGCTTCACCGAAACGCTGAAGCACCAGTTTCTCGGTGGTGTTGCCAAGAAATCGCCGATACGGCTGGTCATTCCGGAGGCCGGCCATTGGCATCTGGTGGTCGATATGGAAGGTCATAAGAGCCTGGCGGAATCGAGCGTCAAAATGGTAGACAGGGTAACCGTTCCACGCATGCAAAAAGCATAGCGGCAATCCGTCACCGCCAGGTGATATATGGACTAGCTCTCGCCACGCTCCTTGCGCAGCTTCGACCACCAATCCAGCCTTTTACGAATTTCCCGCTCGAAACCGCGCTCCGGCGGATCATAGAAGGTCTGGCGACCCATCTTCTCCGGAAAGTAATTCTGGCCTGAAAAGGCATCCGGCTCATCATGATCGTAGCGATAACCGTCGCCGTAGCCTTCGGTCCGCATCAGCTTGGTCGGTGCATTGAGGATATGCTTGGGCGGCAGAAGCGAACCGTTCTGCTTGGCGGCCTGGGTCGCAGCCTTGAAGGCCGTGTAGACGGCATTGGATTTCGGGGCGGTGGCGAGATAGACGCAGGCCTGCGCCAGCGCCAATTCACCTTCCGGCGACCCCAGATAATCATAGGCGTCCTTTGCGGCATTGCAGATGACGAGAGCCTGCGGATCGGCAAGGCCGATATCCTCCACCGCCATGCGCACCAGCCGACGCCCTAGATACAGAGGATCTTCGCCGGCATCGAACATGCGGGCGAGGTAGTAGAGTGCCGCATCCGGATCGGAACCGCGTACCGACTTATGCAGCGCCGATATCAGATTGTAGTGACCGTCCTGCGCCTTGTCATAGACGGGCGCGCGGCGCTGGACGATCTTGACCAGCATATCGGGATCGAAAAGCTCATCCTTGCGGGCAGCGCGCCAGACCTCTTCGGCCAGCGTCAGCACCGAGCGGCCATCGCCGTCGGCCATGCGGATCAGGCTGGCGCGAGCATCCTCCGTCAGCGGCAGCGGCTTGCCTTCCACCGTTTCGGCGCGGCGCAGCAGTTCTTCGAGGCTCTCCTCATCATGCGAATGGAAGGTCAGGACACGGGCGCGGGAGAGAAGAGCGGCGTTGAGTTCGAAAGAGGGATTCTCCGTCGTCGCCCCGACAAGAATGACGGTGCCGTCTTCCATCACAGGCAGGAAGCTATCCTGCTGGGCGCGATTGAAGCGATGAATCTCGTCGACGAATAGCAGGGTCTGGCGGCCATCCATGCGGCGCAGACGTGCCGCCTCGAACACTTTCTTCAGATCGGCGACGCCGGAGAAGATTGCTGAAATCTGCTCAAAGGCGAGCCCCGCCTCGCCCGAAAGAAGCCTTGCAACCGTCGTCTTGCCGGTTCCGGGCGGTCCCCAGAAGATCATCGATCCCAGTGAACCCGCCTCGATCATCCGGCGCAGCACGCCGTCCTCACCGGTTAAATGTTCCTGACCGGTGACTTCAGCCAATGTTTGCGGCCGCAAACGATCGGCCAGAGGCCGCTTGTTGGCGACCTCTTCCGGTATCCGCGGTGCAAACAGGTCATCACTCATCGGAAGAACTGCCTGATACGCTGGCCGTCGCGCTCGATCTCGACACGCCAGAAACTAGGGTTTGAGGTGACGGTCTTCTGAAGGATTTCCGTCGTGTTGATCGCCACCCCGTTGATGGAAATGACGATATCGCGGGCGGCAAATCCAAGCCGGTCGGCCGGCGAATTCGGCTTCAGGCTTTCGATGACGACACCTGAAGAATCCGGCGGCATATGCAGGTCATCGGCAACCCGCGGCGAAAGATTGGCAACGGTCGCGCCGGAGAAGGGGTTGTTGCCCTCGATCACCCGCTCGTCACGCGGCGTGGATTCGGGCGCGGCGGCGAGCGTCATCGTGGCCTGATGCTCCTTCCCATTGTCGAGCACCGTCAATGCCACCGTCGCACCGAGACCGGCCGTTGTCAGACGATAGCCGAGCGCATCGGGATGTTCGATGGAGATGTTGTTCAGCGCCGTAATCACCTCGCCAGGCTTGAGGCCGGCCTTGGCTGCAGGTCCGCCATCGACCACCTTCGTCACCAATGCACCGCGTACCTTGTCGAGGCCGAGTGCTTCGGCGACATCGGATGTCACCGGCTCGAAGGAGGCGCCGATATACGGGCGCTCGAAGGCCTTGTCGCCACGATCGGCAGCGGCGAGGAAGACTTTGACCAGATTGGCCGGGATCGCAAAGCCAATACCATTGGAGCCGCCGCCCTGAGAGAAGATCGCCGTATTGAGCCCGATCAGCTCGCCGGTCATGTTGACGAGCGCGCCGCCCGAATTGCCGGGGTTGATCGAAGCATCGGTCTGGATGAAGAAACCGACCTCGTTCTTGACCTGGTTGCGGGCGAGCGCCGAGACGATGCCGCTCGTTACCGTCTGCCCGACGCCGAAGGGATTGCCGATCGCAAGCACGAGATCGCCGACCTCAATGCCGTCGGAATTGCCGAGCGGCAGAACCGGGAAGCTCTCGTTCTTCGACTGGATCTTCAAGACTGCGAGATCGACGCGATCGTCTTTCAGAACGACCTTGCAGGGAAATTCGCGGCCGTCCGAAAGCGCGATCTTGATGTCGTCAGCGCCGTCGACGACGTGGTTGTTGGTGATGACAGTGCCATTCGCCTCCACGATCACGCCGGAACCCAGCGATGATTGCTTCTCGGTGCGATTCGGCATGCGCTGGCCGAAAAACTGCTCGAAGAAGGGATCGCCGGCGAAAGGCGACTGACGCTGCACAACACGCTCGGCATAAACATTCACCACGGCGCCAGAGGTCTGCTTGACCAGCGGAGCGAAGGAAAGCTGCATCTGCGTCTGGCTTTGCGGCAGCGTCTTTGCCGTTTGAGCCTCAGCGGAAAGCGGCATCGCCATGACGAGGGCAATCATCGAAACGGCAGTGCGCTTCAGGAGGACATGCATGGAAATTTCCCTTTTTAATGCTCTTTAAACAACCTTGTAGCGCCCGACGCTAGAAAGAAAAGAGGGCGGAACCATGAAGCATAAATGGACGTTGGCGACGATAAAAAACAGGCTCGATGAACAAAAACATGCTGTCATGCATTTCGCGTTGGGAATCGTCAAAGGGAACCAGACATGCGAGTGAACCATCTTGCCGCCGCCACCTTCCTCATCTCTGTAGGCATGGCCGGAGCCTCTCACGCCGCCAGTTTCGATTGCGAGGCGCAGAACCTGAAGCCGGATGAGAAGACGATCTGCGACGTTCGCGCCCTTAACGATGCCGACGTGAAGATGGTCACGACCTTCGACCTGCTCTCGGGCCTTCTTGCTATGGGCGCGCGGGGCACGATGCAGGACCAGCAGACCGAATGGCTGAAGAAGCGGCAGGCTTGCGAGGCGGATGTCGCCTGCTTGAAGACCTCCTATGAGGAGCGCCTTAAAGTGCTGAACGACACCTACAAGCAGATCAATCGGCCGCTGTAAGAGTTTGGTTTGAATGGCGTAAAGGTTTTCGCTGAGATGCCCCCTCGCCCCGCCTGCGGGGAGAGGGAGAGGGAGAGGGAGAGGGCAAGCGCAGCGACAGCCAAACTCCGCCGCTGCGATAAAGCTCGAAAGCCCCTCATCCGTCCTCTCGCGGTCGAGCTCCGCTCGACCGTTCGAGTCCACCTTCTCCCCGCTGCGCGGGGCGAAGGGCTTTGTTATTTCCCACCCAGATCGCGAACCGCGCCGCGGTCAGCACTGGTCGCGAAGGCAGCATAGGCCTTCAACGCCGTGGTGACGTTGCGCTTGCGCACTTCCGCCGGATGCCAGCCCTTGGCATTCTGGGCTTCACGGCGAGCGGCAAGTTCCTTGTCATCGACACGCAGGCTGATGATACGGTTCGGGATGTCGATATCGATCATGTCGCCTTCGCGCACCAAGCCGATCGTGCCGCCATTGGCCGCTTCGGGCGATACGTGCCCGATCGACAGGCCCGAGGTGCCGCCGGAGAAGCGGCCATCGGTGATCAGCGCGCAGGCCTTGCCGAGGCCCTTCGACTTCAGATAGCTCGTCGGATAGAGCATTTCCTGCATGCCGGGGCCGCCCTTCGGGCCTTCGTAGCGGATGACGACAACGTCGCCGGCCTTGATCTCGTTGTTGAGGATGCCTTTGACGGCTGCGTCTTGGCTTTCGAAGACCTTGGCCGGGCCGGAGAACTTCAGGATCGATTCATCGACGCCGGCCGTCTTCACGATGCAGCCATCGAGCGCCAGATTGCCCTTGAGGACGGCCAGACCGCCATCCTTGGAGAAGGGATGCTCGACGGAACGGATGACGCCCTTCTCGCGATCGGTGTCGAGCTCCTCCCATCGGGCGTTCTGGCTGAAGGCAACCTGGGTCGGAATGCCGCCAGGAGCCGCGCGGAAGAATTCGCGCACCGTCTCGCTGTTGGTGCGGGTGATGTCCCAGCGATCGATGGCATCGCCGATCGTTTCGGAATGCACCGTCGGGCAATCGCGGTTGATGAGACCGCCCTTATCGAGCTCGCCGAGGATCGACATGATGCCGCCGGCGCGATGCACGTCTTCCATGTGAACGTCGTTCTTTGCCGGTGCAACCTTGGAGAGGCACGGTACGCGGCGCGAGAGCGCATCGATGTCGGCCATTGTGAAATCGACTTCGCCTTCATGCGCGGCGGCCAGAATGTGCAAAACCGTGTTGGTCGAGCCACCCATGGCGATATCAAGCGCCATGGCATTCTCGAAAGCCTGTTTGGAAGCGACCGAACGCGGCAGGATCGACGCATCCTCCTGCTCGTAATAGCGGCGGGCAAGATCGACGATCAGGTGGCCGGCTTCGACGAAGAGGCGCTTGCGGTCGGCGTGGGTGGCAAGCGTCGAGCCGTTGCCCGGCAGCGACAGGCCGAGCGCTTCGGTCAGGCAGTTCATGGAATTGGCCGTGAACATGCCCGAGCACGAGCCGCAGGTCGGACAGGCGGAGCGCTCGATGACCTGGACATCCTCATCGCTGATCTTGTCGTCGGCGGCGGCAACCATGGCGTCGACGAGATCGAGCGCATGCTTCTTGCCGTGTAGGACGACCTTGCCGGCCTCCATCGGACCACCGGACACGAAAACAGTTGGAATGTTCAGGCGCAGCGAGGCCATCAGCATGCCGGGGGTGATCTTGTCGCAGTTGGAGATGCAGACCATGGCGTCGGCGCAATGGGCGTTGACCATGTATTCGACGCTGTCGGCGATCAGCTCGCGCGAGGGCAGCGAATAGAGCATGCCATCATGACCCATGGCGATGCCGTCGTCGACGGCGATGGTATTGAATTCCTTCGCAACACCGCCGGCCGCTTCGATCTCGCGCGCGACCAGCTGGCCGAGATCCTTGAGGTGGACGTGGCCGGGCACGAACTGGGTGAAGGAGTTGACCACCGCAATGATAGGCTTGCCGAAATCGCTGTCCTTCATACCCGTCGCACGCCAAAGGCCGCGCGCGCCGGCCATGTTGCGGCCGTGGGTGGTTGTTCTGGAACGATAAGCTGGCATGGTGTCTTCCTCGTCATCCTGGAAATTGTGCGGCGTCGGACATCGGCCAAGGATTTCAGGCCAAAAAGCGCCGGCAACTCCGCTTTTTGGAATTGTCCTAATCCAATCGTGCAGTACTGTCACTATCAACTCAAGCGAATCCGGTACGCTGCCGGGCAACGGCCATATCCGGACAAACAAGTCGCTCGACCAAAGTTGGGAACGAAACGGCCCCATGACAAGCGCACACAAAAAGTTGCTTTCACTTCCAAAGAAATGCCAGCCTAAAAGTGTAACAAAACCTGTGTCCGTTGCGTATCGCTCATATCGAAGCTGTTATCGCATAGAGGAATTGTTCCATGGCCGCCTATCGCCCGCCGAAAATCGCATCCTCAGAGATTACACCCCGCTCGATCTATCTAAAGCGTCGCGAGTTCCTGACGGCGGCAGCGGCCGGTGTTGGCATGGCGGCAATCGGCAGCAAGGCGGCGCTGGCCGAGGCGCTGACGGCGACCAAGAGCAATTATACGGTCAATGAGAAGCTGACGCCGCTCAAGGACGTCACCACCTACAATAATTTCTACGAATTCGGCCTCGACAAGTCCGATCCGGCCAGCCTCTCGGGCAAGTTCAAGCCGCGTCCCTGGACGATCAAGGTCGATGGCATGGTCAACAAGCCCGGCACGTTCGATGTCGATGCGCTGATCAAGGAGTTTCCGCCGGAAGAGCGGGTTTATCGCATGCGCTGCGTTGAAGCCTGGTCGATGGTCATTCCATGGGATGGTTTCCAGCTTTCGGCCCTGCTCGACAAGGTGGAACCGCAGGGGAGCGCCAAATATGTTGCCTTCGAGACGGTGGTGCGGCCCGAAGAAATGCCGGGGCAATCGGGCCTCCTGCAATCCCTGAACTGGCCGTATGTCGAGGGCCTGCGTCTGGACGAGGCGCGCAATCCGCTGACGCTGCTTGCCGTCGGCCTCTATGGCGAGACCCTGCCGAATCAGAATGGCGCGCCTATCCGACTCGTCGTGCCGTGGAAATATGGCTTCAAGGGGATCAAGTCGATCGTCCGCATCACGCTCACCGACAAGCAGCCGCTGAACACATGGCAGGCGACCAACAGCCAGGAATATGGCTTCTATGCCAACGTCAATCCGGCCGTCGATCATCCGCGCTGGAGCCAGGCGACCGAACGGCGCATCGGCGAAGGCGGCTTTTTCGGCTCCAACCGCCACCCCACCCTGCCCTTCAACGGCTACGCCGATCAGGTCGCCAGTCTCTATAGCGGCATGGACCTCAAGGTGAATTTCTGATGGCTTTCTCCTTCGCTCTTCCCAAGCGCTGGCAGCCCGCCTCCGTCTGGGCGCTCTACGCTGTCGGGCTTTTACCGGCCGCCTGGGAATTTTATCTCGGGGCGACGGATCAGCTCGGCGCCGATGCCGTCAAGACGTTCGAGCTATTCTTGGGGCTATGGGCGATCCGCTTTCTGCTTTTGACGCTTGCAGTCACGCCGCTTCGCGATCTCTTTGGCTGGAACTATCTGCGCTATCGCCGCGCGCTCGGCCTGCTTTGCTTCTATTACGCGCTGATGCATCTGACGGTCTATATGGTCCTAGACCAGGCGCTGGACGTACAGGCCGTCGTCAATGATGTGCTGAAGCGGCCCTTCATCATGTTCGGCATGGCAGGGCTTGTCATGCTGCTGGCTTTGGCCGTGACGTCGAATAATTTCTCGATCAAGCGTCTCGGCAAGACATGGATCTGGCTGCATCGCCTCGTCTACATCATCGCCGCCTGTGGTGCCCTGCACTTCGCGTTATCGACTAAGGTGCTATCCGTGGAGCAGTTCATCTATATCGGCCTGCTGATCGCCATGATCCTCTACAGATCCTACCGGCCGATCATGATGGAAAGGCGACGGGCAGCACGCAAGCCGGCTACGGCTTCTAGTTCCAGAGCGGCCTGAGAACGGCCGCTCTACCTTTCAAGCGAAGTCATTCCGCAGCGCTGGCGATCTTGGCTTGGCCCTGTTCCTGCACTTCGACGGTCGCCGTGAGGCCGGCGATGAGCTTCGTGCCATCGGGTACCTTGTCGAGCGCGATGCGCACTGGCACACGCTGCGCCAGACGCACCCAGCTGAAGGTCGGCGTGATATTGGCGAGCAGGCTGCCGGAGGTGCGTTCGCGGTCCTCGATGCCATAGGCGATGCTCTCGACATGACCGGTCAGCTTCTCGGCCTGCCCCATCAAGTGGATATGAACCTCGTCGCCGATCTGGATGCACGGCAGCTTGGTTTCTTCGAAATAGCCTTCGACGCGCAGGGAATCGCTGTCGATCAGAGCCACCTTGGCAGTGCCGGCGGAAACATAGTCGCCCGGACGCAGGCTGAGGTTCGAGATCGTGCCGTTGACGGTAGCGCGAACTTCGGAGCGATCGAGATTGAGTTGGGCGAGTTCGCGATTGGCAATCGCCTGGCGAACGGCAGCTTCATCCTGCTGCACGGTGGTCAGCGCCTGCTCCTTCTGCTGCAGGGAGGCGGCATCACCAAGGCGCGCCTGACGCGCGCTTTCGCGCTGAGCCTGCTCGAGAGCCGCCTTGCTGCTGGCAAGGGCTGCATCCGCCTGTTCGAGAGCGATGGCGAAACGATCGCGATCGACGCGGAAGAGGATATCGCCCTTCTTGACGGTCTGGTTGTCCTTGACGAGGACCTCGCTCACCAGGCCGGAGACGTCAGGCGCGATGCCGACGACATCAGCCCTGAGGCGCGCATCGCGCGTCCACGGTTCATCCATGTAATGGCCCCAGAGGTGACGGCCGACATAGACGGCGGCAATAACGAAGATGAGAGTGACGGCCACACGGCCGATGAGTTTTAACGCGTTCATGTGAAGTACCAACGGGAGACTGAGGAGACGGCGCCGAGGAGGAGGACGTAAAGCGCGAGATCGAAGAGACCGCGATGCCAGACCAGAGTGTAGACTCCGATCCATGCGAGCAGACGTCGAAGGATGATGACGGCAAACAGCGTCAGGAGCATGAGGACGAGAAGGCGCGGGATATAGACGCCATAAAGATCGAATTCTGCGGGCATGATATTACTCGGCGGCAATAGGATGAGGTTGCGTTGTATCGGCGACGGGCGGTCGCCAGCTCGTCGGCGGTTCGGCATGGGGGAAGAGCGCCCGGCGAAGACCGACCAGTGCATCGAGGCTTGCCCGAGCGGAATCTCGCTTTTCCCGCGCAACCGCTTCGAGGCTATGGTCGATCGACACACGCAGTTCGTCGGCCGGATCCACCGCCCGTTTTGTCTTCAGCCGCGAACGATAGAAATCCGACACGCCGATCAGCACTTCGCTGACCGAGGCAGCGGCAGCTGGTTTCAGTTGACCACGCTCTTTTTGAAGCATCAGCACGTTAAAGCCGAGACGCACATCTGCGTAACCGTCGACCTTTTTCAGTTCGCGGTCCTCGATGCCTGCAAGGCGGGGCACGAGCTGGCCCAGGCGGTCGAGGATGCGGCCGGAGAGCCGTTCATGATCGGCGCGGCGGATACCGGCGGCAGTTTCGGCCAGATCTCTCCAGCCAGCCCGGACCAACCGCCAGGCGGCAAGCTCCGAACCGAATGGGCGGGTGAGCAAAGTCCAGACCAAGGCAAAGCCAACACCGGCTAGAGCCGCGATCGCACTGTTGGTGAAGCTGGCGAAATCGGCGGTGTAACGATCCTGCAGCGCGATGAAACTTGCGCCGTTCACCGCCAGCAGCATGCCGAGCATGTTGGTCTGCGGGCGGGTAATCAGCAGCCCCATCACCAGGAAAGGCGGAGCAAAGACCAGCACCAGCATCTCGAAGCCGGAAATCGACGGCAATACGCCGAAGATATAGACACAGGCGATGACCAGGCTCACCGCGGTCCAGATAAACATGGTGGTGATGAAGGGCGCGGGACGATCGAGCGCGGCGAAAAACGAGCAGGCAACGGCCACCATGGCGATGAAGCCGGCACCATCCGCCCAGCCGGAATAGATCCAGAAGAAGCAGGCGACGGCAATTCCGGCGATGACGCTACCGGCCGAGAAAGCAACCGGGCGTAATCATAGTGCCTGCTGCGACCGACGACATTGCGATAGCGGAAGGCGGGGCGCCAGGTACCGACCTGCTGTCCTGAGACTATTTGGGCGCGCAGCGTCAGGCAATCCTGCCATAAGTCGACAATTTCCTTGAGGCGGGCGAGAGCGCTCGATCGGACGAGATCGTCCCAGCCGATATCGAGGTCGTTCTGCTGCAACTCCTCGATCTTCCGCGACAAGGTCTCAGCGGTCTCATCGACCTTGCCACGACCACCCTGCCCCAGCCAATCGGCCACCTCGTTCAAAACAACGACCAATTCCTGCGGTAGCGGCTTGCCACCAGCCTTCAAGGCGTGCAGGCGGTCGGCAAGTGAGGAGAAGAGCGGCAGCAGCATCAGCAGGCGGCCGCGCAACTCGCGCGAATGCCTGACGATGTCGCGGCTGCCGGCATCATAGCGCAACTGGCTGATGACGAGATCCAGGCCGGAAACGTCAGCAGCAAGCTTCTGCCGCTTCAAGGGAGTTGCCGGCGAAGCGCCCTCGCCGCGCAGGATCTCGTCGGCCCAGGTGCCGGCATCATCCAGCCAGGAACCTATGCGCTGGCCGAGGACAGTACCGACGCTGCTCGGAAAGACGACGGCGCTAACCACGCTCGCACAGACGATGCCAATGAGAATTTCCTCGGAGCGGGCAAGTGCGACATCGAAAATGGTCTCGGGCGATCCGACGGTCGGCAGCGCGATCAGCGGCAACGTATAGCCAGCCAGCATGAAGACGTAGCTGCGCGAGGTGCGGTCGAGCATCGAGATGAACAGCAAGGTGCCGGTCCACAGCGCGACAACGATCGAAAGCAGTTCCGGCGCGTTGACAAAGAGCGGGATGAGGATCACCGACGCGGTGGCACCGATAAGCGTGCCGAGCGCGCGGTAAAGCCCCTTGGAGCTGGTTGCGCCGGCAAGAGGATTGGCGACCACATAAACAGCGGCCATCGCCCAATAGGGACGCGGCAGATCGAGCGACAAGGCGATGAACAGCGCCATGATCGCAGCCATGAAGGCTTTGACGGAAAATAACCACTCGCGCCAGGATGGAATGCTCATAAGACCTTCTCCGGCTCCGGTTCGACGGCCTTGGATGCCTCAAACTCCTCGAAAGCCTTCAGGACGCGAACCGCGGCTTCGATATCCGCAGGGTCGACATTGGCGAGGATCTTGCCACGCAGCTCATCAAGGACGTCTTCCATCCGAGAGGCCAGCTTTTCGCCTTCCGGCGTCAGCCACAGGCCTTTCGCGCGCCGATCCGTCGGATCATCCTTGCGAATGACAAGATCCATGCTTTCGAGCTGATCGATCAGCCGAACAAGGGACGGACCTTCGATACCGACACAGGTGGCGAGCACCACCTGCCGCACGCCTCCCCCCAGGCGGCCGATCCATAGCAGCGGCGCGGCCACCGCCTCGGATATGCCATGGGAGCTCAGCGCAAGATCGACAGCCCGGCGCCATTGGCGGCCGGTGGTCAGTAGATTGGCGGTGAAGAGACGTTGTAGAGCGTTTGACGAGTTCATGAGAACCTATTAGCACTAAACTAATTAGGATTCAAATTATTATCATCAAAAGCGCCATCCCAAATGGGAAATGCAGCTATGCACTCGACGATAACCAAGACAGTAAAGAGGCCGAGATTGCAGGCGTGCAGATCGGCCCAGCCACTCGACCCGTCTTTCATCGATCGCCGTTGCTCAGATAGGAACATATCATTCTGATGAGCTCCCGCTTCAGTTCCGGCGAGCCCAGCACATGCTTTCGAGCTGCACTGTGGATCACTCCTTCCACCGCACCGGATAGCAGTTGCGCGAGAACATCGTCGGAGGGACCGTCGCGGTCATTGCGATGCGTGGCGACGAAAGCTTTGTAGTGAGCGTGATATTCTGCCAGGAAGGCATCGTGTGCCAACCTCGAACCATCGTGGCCCGGAGCCTCATCCAGCAGCACCCTGTGAAGCTCCGGGTTCACATTGTGAGCGTCGATCATGCCTTGCACGAGCCCCTCCGCACGCTGCGGCAACGGCAGTGTACCGGCCATCGTTTTGCGCATGACCGTAAGGACCTCATCGAAATGACGACGCCTGACGGCTTCGACCAAGGAAAGCTTGTCAGGGAAATACTGATAAAGCGAGCCGATGCTGATACCGGCAACGGCCGCCACAGTATTGGTCGTGAAGCCGGCCCATCCGCGCTCCCCTAAAACGCGAGCACCCGATTCGACAATCGCATCGACCGTTGCCCGCGAACGCGCCTGGCTCGGCTCTTTTCGCATCGGCGAACGCGGTTTCCTAATGCGAGTAGACATGCGGCACCCATTCCATGAAAATGTGAACAGATTACTCGCATTTCATCGACCGACGAAAGAGTGTTTCATCATGAGCGAAATATCATTGCTGCAAACTCTGTTCCGCTATCAGGCCTGGGCGAATGAGGAATTGCTCGACGCTATCGGTCGCCTCGATCCTGCCCGCCACAGCAAGGAACGTCATCTCTCCATACGCCTGATGAACCACTCGCTGGTCGTCGGTCGCATATTCGCGGCGCATCTCACCGGAAGGGAGCACGGCTACTCGGACGACAATACGCCGGAGACGCCCTCCCTACCCGATCTTCGCCAGGCGCTGGCGGCCTCGAATCAATGGTATCTGACCTATGTCGAGACCATCAGCCCGGAGCTTCTGTCAGCTCCGGTACCGTTCGTCTTCACGGATGGCGACAATGGCTGCATGACGCGCCAGGAGATGCTCGTTCATGTCGTCACGCATGGAGGCTACCACAGGGGCGAGATCGGTCGGCTTCTGACGCAGCTTTCCATGACACCGCCCTGGGACACACTTGCCGTACATCTTCATCGCAGCGAACCCGCGCGCAGGCTGGCAATGGCGGCTGAATGAGCCACCGGGGCGGTTTTGGCTTTTCACAACGGCCTGGGCTTCGACAGTGCGCAATCGAGCGCCAGCGCCAGCGCGATGCCGACGGCATAGGCGACGATATTCCAGGGCGAGAACACCCTGCCCAGCAACAGGGCTCCGGCGGCGGTCAATCGAAAAGCATCGAGATCAGGCGTGTGCCAGAGCCTGAAAACCTCCACGGCGACCGCGATGAGCAGCGCAGCCACGGCAATCCTGAAACGCCCCTGTGACACGAAGATTGCCGCCAGGAGCCAATAGACCATCGCTCCCCACAGTAATGAGCCGCCATATTTGACGACCATGAAAGGCAGATTGATCGCATAGCCATAGCGCCGCAATGCAAGACCGCTGGCGATGGTCACCAGTAGCGACACGACCAGAAGCAGTCTCTCACGCGTCAATTTTCGCTGCATGTCCCACGACACTCCCTGCCCCTGATGGACCTGAGTCGACTGCGATTCAGCAAGACTGATTGCGATACTCCAAAGCAATCAGGAATATTGGAAGACCGTTCGCGCGAGCACAAACGACAAAAGGCCGGATGATCGCTCATCCGGCCTTCTATATTTAATCTGAAGCCTGGCCTTAAGCGGCTGCGGCTTCTTCTTCAGCAGCAACGCGAGCCTTGTCGGCTGCGCCCTTGGCGTTGACGTCGCGATCGACGAACTCGACGACTGCGAGAGCGGCATTGTCGCCCTGGCGGAAGCCGGCCTTCATGATACGCAGGTAGCCGCCGTTGCGGGTGGCGTAGCGGGTTGCGATCGCATCGAACAACTTCGAAACGACAGCAGCGTCGCGGATCTGCGAGATGGCCTGACGACGAGCGTGCAGGTCGCCGCGCTTGCCGAGGGTTACCAGCTTCTCGACGATCGGACGAATTTCCTTCGCCTTCGGGAGCGTGGTGACGATCTGCTCATGGGTGATGAGCGAAGCTGCCATGTTGGCGAACATCGCCTTACGGTGGCTAGCGGTTCTATTCAGCTTGCGGCCGGCTTTACCGTGGCGCATGGCTATTCTCCTTCACTTGCAGACATCGTTCGCCTGCAGTTTGTTGGTTAGTATTGGTCTTCGTAACGCTTGGCGAGATCTTCGATGTTCTCGGGCGGCCATGCCGGCACTTCCATGCCGAGGTGCAGGCCCATGGAAGCGAGAACTTCCTTGATTTCGTTCAGCGACTTGCGACCAAAATTCGGCGTGCGGAGCATTTCTGCTTCGGTCTTCTGAATGAGGTCGCCGATGTAGACGATGTTGTCGTTCTTCAGGCAATTTGCCGAGCGAACGGACAGTTCCAGCTCGTCCACCTTCTTGAGGAGCGCCGGGTTGAAAGCGAGTTCGGTGACTGCTTCTTCTTCGGCTTCCTTCTGCGGCTCGTCGAAGTTGACGAACACGCCAAGCTGATCCTGGAGGATGCGAGCCGCGAAAGCGACGGCATCTTCACCGCTGATCGAACCGTCGGTTTCGATCGACATGCTCAGCTTGTCGTAGTCGAGAACCTGTCCTTCGCGGGTATTTTCAACCTTGTAGGACACCTTCTTGACCGGCGAATAGAGGCTATCGACCGGGATGAGGCCGATCGGAGCGTCTTCCGCACGATTGCGCTCGGCGGGCACATAGCCCTTGCCGTTGTTGACGGTGAATTCCATGCGGATTTCGGCGCCCTCGTCGAGCGTGCAGATAACATGCTCGGGGTTGAGGATTTCGATATCGCCGACCGTCTGGATGTCGCCAGCAGTTACGACACCTGGGCCCTGCTTACGGACGACCATGCGCTTGCTGTCATCGCCGTCCATCTTGATGGCGATTTCCTTGATGTTCAGCACGATGTCCGTCACGTCTTCCCGGACGCCCGGGATAGAGGAGAACTCATGCAATACGCCGTCGATCTGCACGGCCGTTACAGCGGCACCGCGCAGAGAGGACAGCAGAACGCGACGCAGCGCGTTGCCGAGGGTGAGACCAAAGCCACGCTCCAGCGGTTCGGCCACGAGCGTTGCCTTCGTACGGCCGCTCGAGGTGAACTCGACCTTGTTGGGCTTGATCAGTTCCTGCCAGTTTTTCTGAATCATGTTTTTGCCTTCCGTTCGTTGCCACCATCCAATCGTGGCAACCGAGCTTGAGTAACACCAAGCCGGGCGCATCTACCCCGGCCGGTGTCGTGAGTGGCGATGATCAGACGCGACGCTTCTTGCGCGGGCGGCAACCATTGTGCGGGATCGGGGTCACGTCGCGGATGGACGTGATCATGAAACCAGCAGCCTGGAGCGCGCGCAGAGCGGATTCACGACCGGAGCCCGGACCGCAAACTTCAACTTCGAGCGACTTCATGCCATGTTCCTGAGCCTTCTTGGCGCAGTCTTCGGCAGCGATCTGGGCGGCGAACGGGGTCGACTTGCGCGAACCCTTGAAGCCCTTGGCACCAGCGGACGACCAGGCAATCGCGTTGCCCTGTGCGTCGGTGATAGTGATCATCGTGTTGTTGAAGGTCGAGTTGACGTGTGCGACGCCCGACGTGATATTTTTACGCTCGCGACGACGAACGCGTACGGCTTCCTTGGCCATGTTAGTCCTTTCTTGGATCTCTGCACCGCCGTAATGCCAGCGGCTACACCGAAGCGGCGCCCACGGAGCACCGCTTCAAACTCAAAAGAGGCCGGCGGACCGCCAGCCTCCCAAATCCGGTTGCCCGGAAATTACTTCTTCTTACCGGCGATCGCCTTTGCCGGGCCCTTGCGGGTGCGGGCATTGGTGTGCGTGCGCTGGCCGCGAACCGGCAGGCCGCGGCGATGACGCAGACCACGGTAAGAACCAAGGTCCATGAGACGCTTGATGTTCATCGCGGTTTCGCGACGCAGATCACCTTCGACCTGATAGTCACGGTCGATGGTTTCGCGGATCTGCAGAACTTCGGCATCCGTCAACTGGTTGACGCGACGCTCGGCCGGAATACCGACCTTCTCGCAGATTTCCTGAGCAAACTTCGGTCCGATCCCGTGAATGTAACGAAGCGCAATAACTACGCGCTTTGCAGTCGGGATGTTGACGCCAGCGATACGAGCCACGCCTGTTCTCCTTGCATTCCTTTTGCCTTGGCAAAGGTCTTGTTATGCAGCCCGGGAGCTGCTTGTTCAATGTGCGTCCGCCACATGTCAAAACGACCGTACCCGGACTTCCCGTTGGAAATCCGCGCCGATCGCATAGCATGTCGCGAGTTGGCGCGGTGTTTAGCGGAATCAGCGCAAAAAAGCAACCGCTCCGGCAAGTTTATTTTAAGCTATCTAAAGCTTAGCCAGGATAGCCTCTATGCTCTCGGTCACATGCTCGATATCGGCCATGCCGTCGATGCTCTGCAACTTACCCTTGGCATAGTAGTAACCGATCAGCGGCGAGGTCTCCTTGTAGTAGACCTGAAGACGAGTCGCCATGGTTTCGGCATTGTCGTCCGGGCGGCGCTTGAAATGCGTCGAGCCGCATTTGTCGCAGACACCCGCATTTGCAGGAACCTTGTCAGTGTCGTGATAGACGCTGCCGCAGTTCGAGCAGGAATAGCGGCCTGAGACGCGGCGAATCAGTTCGGCATCATCGACCTTGAGCTCGATAACGACGGAAAGCTCGAGGCCTTTCGCATTGAGCATCTTTTCGGTTGCATCCGCCTGCACCAGCGTGCGGGGAAAACCGTCGAGGATGAACCCCCTCGCGCAATCCGGCTGGTCGATACGCTCGGAAACGATCGCGTTGACCACCTCGTCTGGAACGAGCTTGCCAGCCTTCATCAAGGCGTCGGCGCGCTTGCCGACTTCCGTGCCGGCCTGAACGGCCGCGCGCAGCATGTCGCCGGTGGAAAGCTGCGGAATGCCATGCTTTTCCACGATGCGCTGGGCCTGGGTCCCCTTACCTGCTCCCGGCGGCCCTAAAAGTATGAGTCTCATCGCCCCCTCTTTCCTCCACGCAACTTCGATTTCTTGATCAGGCCTTCATATTGCTGTGCGATCAGGTGACCCTGAATCTGCGCCACCGTATCCAGCGTTACGCTAACCACGATCAGAAGCGAAGTGCCACCCAGAGACAAGGGAATACCTGTCTGGGATACGAGAATTTCGGGCAGGATGCAGACGAAGACAAGATAGATCGCGCCGATGACCGTGATGCGGGTCAGCACGTAATCGATATATTCGGCAGTGCGCTCGCCCGGACGAATGCCCGGAATGAAGCCGCCATGCTTCTTCAGATTGTCGGCCGTGTCCTTCGGATTGAAGACCAGCGCGGTGTAAAAGAAGGCAAAGAAGGCGATCAGAGCAGCGTAGAGCACCATATAGACGGGCTGTCCGTGGCCGAGTGCTGCAACGATGGAGGTAACCCAGGTCGGCAGCGCCGTATTGTTACCAAGACCGGCAGCCGTTGCCGGCAGCAGCAGCAGCGACGATGCGAATATCGCGGGGATAACGCCCGAAGTGTTAAGCTTCAGCGGCAGGTGCGACGTATCGCCCTGGAACATGCGGGTGCCAACCTGGCGCTTCGGATACTGGATCAGCAGGCGACGCTGCGCGCGCTCGACGAAGACGATGAGCGCAATGACCAGAATGGCGACGACCAGCACGGCCAGAATAAGAGGCGTGGAAAGCGCGCCGGTGCGGCCGAGTTCAAGAGTGCCAGCGAGCGCGGTCGGAAGACCTGCAGCGATACCGGCAAAGATGATCAACGAGATGCCGTTGCCGATACCGCGCGACGTCACCTGCTCACCGAGCCACATCAGGAACATGGTGCCGCCCAGCAGCGTTATGACGGTGGAAATGCGGAAGAACCAGCCGGGATCGACGACGACGCCGTTGCCATGCTCCAGGCCGATCGCAATACCATAGGCCTGCAATGCGCCGAGCAGCACCGTGCCGTAGCGGGTGTACTGGTTGATGATCTTGCGGCCCTGCTCGCCTTCCTTCTTCAGGTTCTCGAGCGAAGGAACGACCGACGTCATCAGCTGAACGATGATCGAGGCGGAAATATAAGGCATGATGCCGAGCGCGAAGATCGCCATGCGCTGCACGGCGCCGCCCGAGAACATGTTGAAGAGGCCGAGAATGCCGCCCGACTGATTCTGGAAAGCCTGGGCATAAGCGGCAGGATTGAGGCCAGGAAGCGGAATGTGGGTGCCGAGCCGGTAGACGAGGAGAGCGCCGAGCGTAAACCACAGGCGCTTCTTGAGATCCTCGGCTTTGGCAAAGGTCGAAAAATTGAGGTTGGACGCCAATTGTTCCGCTGCAGAAGCCATGCAAATCTCCGCATCACCAATTCCGGCATAGTCGGCCGAGTCCGGAATCGGTCTGTAAATTGTTCAAAAGCCGGGCTTCGGACGGATTGCGCTGCAATCGGGCGCCTCACCCTTGGTTCCCGTTATCGATCGGAAAGACACTTGCCGCATCGATCAGATTCGTGAGGCTCACATATGGGAGCAAAATCGCCCGAAGTGAAGTCACTTCGGGCGATTGTTGATAATATTATTCTGCGGCAGCAGCGAGCAGCTTGACGGAACCGCCAGCCTTTTCGATCTTCTCGACTGCAGACTTGGAAGCGCCTGCAACTTCAAGAGCAAGCTTCGCCTTCAGTTCGCCGTCCGAGAGAACCCGAACGCCGTCCTTGACGCGGCGAATAACGCCAGCTGCCTTGAGGGCTGCTGCATCAACAGTGCTCTTGGCATCGAGCTTGCCAGCATCGACGGCCGCCTGGATGCGTGCCAGCGATACGACAACGTAGTCGGATGCGAAGATGTTGTTGAAGCCGCGCTTCGGCAGACGACGGTAGATGGGCATCTGACCGCCTTCGAAGCCGTTGATCGCAACGCCCGAACGGGACTTCTGACCCTTCACACCACGGCCACCGGTCTTGCCGGAGCCGGAGCCGATGCCGCGGCCGAGGCGCTTGCGGCTGTGGGTCGAGCCTTCGTTATCCTTGATTTCATTCAGTTTCATAGCGAATTACCTCCGGCTCACTTCTCGTCGACAACGCGAACGAGATGCTGGACAGCACGGATCATGCCACGAACAGCCGGAGTATCTTCCAGCGTGCGGCGACGGTGCATCTTGTTCAGTCCGAGACCGATCAGCGTCTTCTGCTGAACATCCGGACGGCGGATCGGGCTGCCAATCTGCTCGACCGTAACGGTCGCCTTAGCTTCAGCCTTCTTGGTCGTCTTGGCCATAGGTCAAACTCCCTTATTCTTCGGAGGCGTTGCCCGAAGCGGCGCGGCGAGCCTGCAGGGTGGCATACTTGATGCCGCGCTGAGCTGCGATGTCCTTCGGGTGAACCTGGTGCTTCAGGGCGTCGAACGTGGCGCGAACCATGTTGTACGGGTTCGACGAACCGGTCGACTTGGCAACGACGTCATGAACGCCAAGCGTTTCGAAAACGGCGCGCATCGGACCGCCGGCGATGATACCGGTACCGACCTTGGCCGAGCGCAGCAGAACCTTGCCGGCGCCATGACGGCCATGGACGTCGTGATGCAGCGTACGGCCGTCGCGCAACGGTACGAAGATCATGTCGCGCTTGGCGCTTTCGGTTGCCTTGCGGATGGCTTCCGGCACTTCGCGTGCCTTGCCATGGCCGAAGCCTACGCGGCCCTTCTGGTCGCCGACGACGACGAGAGCGGCGAAGCCGAAGCGACGGCCACCCTTAACAACCTTGGCGACGCGATTGATCGCGACCAGCTTGTCGACGAATTCGCTATCGCGCTCTTCACGGCTCTGACGGTCTTCCCGCGGAGCCCTCTTTTCCTGTGCCATTGTCCTCTTCCTTTTTCTTTTCCGGGTGCAACGGGCAAACAAAACGAAGACCGCATCAACCTCCTAACGGAGATTTGCGGTCCGGTGAATATCCGGCCGGCATCCTAGGGATCACCGGCCGGAAATCTGATTAGAAGGTCAGGCCGCCTTCGCGGGCTGCTTCAGCCAGGGCCTTGATGCGGCCGTGGTAGATGAAAGCGCCGCGATCGAACACGACTTCCTTCACGCCGGCCTTGGAGGCGCGCTCTGCAACGAGCTTGCCAACGAGGGCTGCGGCTGCGGTATCGGCACCGGTCTTCAGAGAACCGCGCAGATCCTTGTCGAGGGTGGAGGCAGCCGCGAGGGTCTTACCAGCCACGTCATCGATGATCTGGGCGTAGATGTTCTTCGACGAGCGATGAACCGACAGGCGCGGACGGCCATTGGCCACCGACTTGATTTGGCGGCGCACGCGGTTGGCGCGACGCGCAAGTGCTTCTTTCCTGCTAGCCATTTCGCGTGTTCCTTACTTCTTCTTGCCTTCTTTGCGGACAATCCGCTCTTCGGCATACTTCACACCCTTGCCCTTGTAGGGCTCGGGGCCGCGATATTCGCGGATTTCAGCGGCAACCTGGCCGACCTGCTGCTTGTTGATGCCGGTGACGACGATTTCCGTCGGCTTCGGCACAGCGATCGAGATACCCTGCGGCGGCTCATAAACCACGTCGTGGCTGAAGCCGAGCGCGAGCTGCAGGTTCTTGCCCTGCATGGAGGCACGGTAGCCGACGCCGTTGATTTCGAGCTTGCGCTCGTAGCCGTCCTTAACACCCTTGAAGATGTTCTCGATCATCGTGCGGGACATGCCCCACTTTGCGCGAGCATCCTTGGAGTCGTTGAGCGGCGTCACGACGATTGCATTGTTTTCCAGCTTGAGACCGATTTCGTCGTTAGCGACGAAAAACAGCTCGCCCTTGGGGCCCTTGGCAGTCACTTTTTGGCCATCAACCGTGGCCGTGATCCCTGCAGGTACCTGAACGGGCTTCTTACCGATACGAGACATTTTTCAAACCTGTCTGTTTCGAAGGAGATATCTCTGTCCGATCTTAGAAGACCGAGCAGAGAACCTCGCCACCAACATTCTGTTCGCGAGCCTGGTGATCGGCCATCACACCCTTCGGGGTCGAAAGGATGGTGATGCCGAGACCGTTCGCGACCTGCGGAATGGACTTGACCGAGACGTAAACCCGGCGGCCCGGCTTGGACACACGGCCGATCTCGCGGATCACCGAAGCGCCTTCGTAGTACTTGAGTTCAATGTTGAGCTCAGACTTGCCGTTGCCAAAATCGACGACGGAATAGCCACGGATGTAGCCTTCAGCCTGGAGCACATCGAGAACGCGTGCACGGAGCTTGGACGCAGGCGTCGAAACCGACGACTTGCGGCGCGAAGCGCCATTGCGGATGCGGGTGAGCATATCGCCCAAAGGATCAGTCATAGACATCTAATCTGCTCCTTACCAGCTGGACTTGACGATGCCCGGCACCTTGCCGAGATTGCCGAGTTCACGCAGCGCGATACGCGACATGCGCAGTTTGCGGTAGTAGGCGCGCGGACGGCCAGACACTTCGCAACGGTTGCGAATACGGGTCTTCGATCCATCGCGCGGGAGCGATGCCAGCTTCAGAGTGGCCTTGAACCGGTCTTCGATCGAGAGAGACTGGTTCATGATGATTGCCTTGAGAGCAGCCCGCTTCGCGGCCTGGTTGGCAACCGTATTGCGGCGGCGCTTGTTCTTTTCAACTGCGCTTGTCTTCGCCATATCAGGGTTCCTTTTCTACGCTCGTCGTTACGGTTATTGACGGAACGGGAAGTTGAACTCTTTCAGAAGAGCCCGTGCTTCGTCGTCGGTCGTCGCCGTCGTGCAAACGATGATGTCCATGCCCCACATCTGATCAACCTTGTCGTAGTTGATCTCAGGGAACACAATGTGCTCCTTGATGCCCATGGCAAAATTGCCACGACCGTCAAAGCTCTTCGGGTTCAGGCCGCGGAAGTCGCGAACGCGCGGAAGCGCGATGTTGACCAGACGATCCAGGAACTCGTACATGCGGGCGCCGCGCAGGGTAACCTTCGCGCCGATCGGCATGTTTTCGCGGACCTTGAAGCCAGCGATGGAGTTGCGTGCGCGGGTGATGACCGGCTTCTGGCCAGCGATGGCCGCGAGGTCTGCAGCGGCAACGGTCGGCTTCTTCGAATCAGCCGTCGCTTCGCCAACACCCATGTTGATCACGATCTTGTCCAGCTTCGGGATCTGCATCTCGTTAGCGTAGGAGAACTGCTCCTGCATGGCTGCACGGATGCGAGCAACATATTCCTTCTTGAGCCGCGGCTCGTACTTTGCCTCAGCCATCGATCACTTCTCCCGAGGTCTTGGCCACACGGACCTTCTTGCCATCCACAACCTTGAAACCGACGCGGGTCGGCTTGCCGTCCTTGTCGACGATCGCAATGTTGGACAGGTGAAGCGGGGCTTCCTTGCTGATGATGCCGGCTTCCTGGTTCTGCGTCTGGCGCTGATGGCGCTTGATGACGTTGACGCCACGAACGACCGCACGGTCTTCCTTCGGCAGCACTTGAATGACTTCGCCGGTACGGCCCTTGTCCTTACCGGTCAATACGACAACCTTGTCGCCTTTACGGATCTTCTGCATCGCTCCGCTCCTTACAGTACTTCTGGAGCCAGCGAGATGATCTTCATGTGGTTCTTGGCGCGAAGTTCGCGCGGAACCGGTCCGAAGATACGGGTGCCGATCGGCTCTTTCTTGTTGTCGATGAGGACTGCTGCGTTGGTATCGAAGCGGATGACGCTGCCATCCGGACGACGGATGTCCTTGGCGGTACGAACAACAACCGCCTTCATCACGTCACCCTTCTTCACACGGCCGCGCGGAATAGCTTCCTTGATCGAAACGACGATAACGTCGCCGATCGAGGCATACTTGCGCTTCGAGCCGCCCAGCACCTTGATGCACATGACACGACGTGCGCCGGAATTATCCGCCACGTCGAGGTT
Organism: Rhizobium pantanalense; assembly: GCF_030182525.1. Classification (NCBI taxonomy): domain Bacteria; kingdom Pseudomonadati; phylum Pseudomonadota; class Alphaproteobacteria; order Hyphomicrobiales; family Rhizobiaceae; genus Rhizobium; species Rhizobium pantanalense. Next base: position 5,866 of record NZ_JAQJCH010000005.1, on the reverse strand, counting down.
TGTTTGCATCTGAATCATGTCAGGTCGCCTTCTTGTTGTTACCGGAATGGTTGGGCCAATCGACCCCCTACCCCGGCTTATGGACTAGTGTCTTGTCTGATTATGCCTAGGCTTCGGAACCACAATGGGTTGCCTCAGCCGGCCATCAATAAAGCAAAAGAACGCCCGTTCGCGAGCGTCCTGCTTCCAAGCTCGTGCTTCATACAGATATTTCGCCCAAGCGCAAGGGCCTGAGCGAAATTCTGTTACTTGGACTGGGCGGAAATGACCGTCCAGGTCTTGTCCTTGGAGATCGGTGCGCATTCCTCGATGGAAACGACGTCGCCGGTCTTGTACTGATTGTTTTCGTCGTGAGCCTTGTACTTCTTGGAACGACGAACGGTCTTCTGGAGCAGCGGGTGAGCGAAACGACGCTCAACGCGAACAACTACCGTCTTCTCGTTCTTGTCGCTGACCACGACGCCCTGCAGAATGCGCTTCGGCATGTTATTTTTCCTTTAGGCCTTTGCTTCTGCCGCCTTCTGGCGGGCAATGGTTTTTACGCGAGCGATGTCCTTGCGGACTTCATTGATGCGCGAGGACTTCTCGAGCTGGCCGGTCGCCTTCTGAAAGCGCAGGTTGAACTGCTCCTTCTTCAGCTTGGCAAGCTCGTCCTTGAGTTGGTCGGCGCTCAGGGCGCGAACATCTGCGGCTTTCATGAGCTTCTTCCTTACTCTGCAATGCGCTGAACGAAGCGCGTCTTGACCGAGAGCTTGGCAGCGCCGAGGCGCAGAGCCTCACGAGCGATTTCTTCGCTCACACCGTCGATCTCGAACATCATACGGCCGGGCTTGACCTTGCATGCCCAGTATTCGACAGAGCCCTTACCTTTACCCATACGGACTTCGGTCGGCTTTGCGGTTACCGGAACATCCGGGAACACGCGGATCCATACACGGCCGGCGCGCTTCATATAGCGCGTGATCGCGCGGCGGGCCGCTTCGATCTCGCGAGCGTTGACGCGGTTAGGCTCCTGCGACTTCAGGCCGAATTCGCCGAACGCCAGATCAGAACCACCCTTGGCAACGCCCTTGATGCGGCCCTTGAATTGCTTGCGGTACTTCGTACGCTTTGGCTGCAACATTTTCTTATTCTCCGAACTTATCTGCCACGTACGCTATCAAGCGTTGTCGCGGCGACGGTCTCTATCGCGATCGCGGCTAGCCGGACCCTGGGCGTCGCCTTCGAGCGCGCGGCGTTCGGAGGCCATCGGATCGTGCTCAAGGATTTCGCCCTTGAAGATCCAGACCTTGATGCCGCAGATACCGAAAGCGGTTTCTGCTTCAGCCGTACCGTAGTCGATGTCGGCGCGCAGCGTATGCAGCGGCACGCGACCTTCGCGGTACCATTCCGTACGAGCGATTTCTGCACCGCCGAGACGGCCGGCGCAGGTGATCTTGATGCCTTCGGCGCCAAGACGCATCGCGGACTGAACGGCGCGCTTCATCGCGCGACGGAAAGCAACACGGCGTTCCAGCTGCTGAGCGATCGACTGGGCAACCAGCGTCGCGTCGATTTCCGGCTTGCGAACTTCAACGATGTTGAGGTGCGTTTCGGAATTCGTCATGTCCGACAGCTTCTTGCGGAGCTTGTCGATGTCAGCGCCCTTCTTGCCGATGATCAGGCCCGGACGAGCCGAGTGGATCGTGACGCGGCACTTCTTGTGCGGACGCTCGATGACCACCTTGGAGATACCAGCCTGCTTTAGTTCGTTCATGACGAACTTGCGCATCTTCAGGTCTTCGTGGAGGAGCTGGCCGTACTCGGCATTGTCCGCGAACCAGCGGCTATCCCAGGTACGGTTGATGCCAAGACGAAAGCCGATCGGATTGATTTTCTGACCCATTATGCGGCCTCCCCTTGAGCTTCCACTTCACGAACGACGATCGTCAGGTGCGCAAACGGACGCTCGATGCGAGATGCGCGGCCACGACCACGAGCGTGGAAACGCTTCATGACGATCGACTTGCCGACGTAAGCTTCCGCAACGACCAGCGAGTCAACGTCGAGATCGTGGTTGTTTTCTGCATTGGCGATCGCAGATTCGAGCGTCTTCTTCACGGCGCCAGCGATACGCTTGCGCGAGAATTCCAGCTCTGCGAGCGCGCGGTCAACCTTCTTGCCGCGGATCGAAGCCGCGACTAGGTTGAGCTTCTGCGGGCTGACGCGGAGCGTGCGCGCAACTGCCTGCGCCTCGTTTTCCTTCAGCCGGCGTTCGGTTTTTGCCTTGCCCATTGTTACTTCCTCTTCGCCTTCTTGTCCGCACCGTGACCATAGTAGGTACGGGTCGGGGCGAACTCGCCGAACTTGTGTCCGACCATGTCTTCATTGACGCTGACCGGAATGTGCTTGCTGCCGTTGTAGACGCCGAAGGTGAGACCAACGAACTGCGGCATGATCGTGGAGCGACGGCTCCACATCTTGATTACTTCGTTACGTCCGCCTTCACGCACCTTCTCAGCCTTCTTGAGAAGATAGCCGTCAACAAACGGACCTTTCCATACTGAACGAGCCACTTGAGACTTCCTCTCTTACTTCTTGCGCTGATGGCGCGAGCGCATAATCATCTTGTCGGTCGACTTGTTCGACCGCGTACGCTTGCCCTTGGTCGGCTTGCCCCATGGGGTCACCGGATGGCGACCACCGGAGGTGCGGCCTTCACCACCGCCGTGCGGATGGTCGACCGGGTTCATGACAACGCCGCGGTTATGCGGCTTCTTGCCACGCCAACGCGAACGACCAGCCTTACCGTCGTTGATGTTGCCGTGATCCGGGTTCGAAACCGCACCGATCGTGGCAAGGCAGGTGCCGTGCACGAGGCGCTGTTCGCCCGAGTTCAGGCGAAGGATCGCCATGCCCTGGTCGCGGCCGACGAGCTGAGCGTAGGAACCAGCGGAGCGAGCGATCTGACCGCCCTTGCCCGGCTTCATTTCCACATTGTGGATGATGGAGCCGACCGGGATGAACTGAAGCGGCATGGTGTTGCCAGGCTTCACGTCCACTGCCTTTTCCGAAGCGATGACCTTATCGCCCGAAGCAAGACGCTGCGGAGCAATGATGTAGGCCAGTTCGCCGTCCGTGTACTTCACCAGAGCGATGTAAGCGGTACGGTTCGGATCGTATTCGATACGCTCGACGGTTCCCTCGACGTCGAACTTGCGACGCTTGAAGTCGACCAGACGATAGCTGCGCTTGTGACCACCGCCCTGGAAACGGACGGTGATGCGGCCGGTGTTGTTACGGCCACCCTTGGAGGTGAGGCCTTCGGTCAACGACTTGACCGGCTTGCCCTTGTAGAGCGAGGAGCGATCGACAATGACCAGCTGACGCTGGCTCGGGGTCGTCGGATTGAATGTTTTCAATGCCATTTTCTTATTCCTCAGAGACCGGTGGAGACGTCGATCGACTGGCCTTCGGCAAGCGTCACAACAGCCTTCTTCACGTCCTTCTGCTTGCCGACGAGACCCTTGAACCGCTTGGTCTTGCCGAGGCGCAGCAGAGTGTTAACGGCCGTAACCTTGACGCCGAAGAGCGCTTCGACGGCAGCCTTGATTTCCGGCTTCGTCGCGGTCTTGGCAACGTTGAAAACAACCTGGTTATTGTCCGAAAGCAGCGTGGACTTTTCGGTGATCGCAGGAGAAACGATCACATCGTAATGGCGAAGATCCGTCACTTGAATCGCTCCTCTAGAGCTTCAACTGCAGCCTTGGACAGCACGAGCTTGCCGCGGCGCAGGATGTCATAAACGTTGATGCCCTGAACCGGGAGAACATCGATATTCGGGATGTTCTGGGCTGCGAGCTTGAAGTTGCTGTCGAGTTCAGCACCGCCGATGAACAGAGCGTTCGTCAGGCCGAGCGTCTCGAAAGCGCCAGCGAGTGCCTTGGTCTTGGCTTCGGTAGCGACGAGATTGTCGATGACAATCACATCTTCAGCCTTGAACTTGGCAGAGAGAGCGTGACGCAGGCCGAGGGCGCGAACCTTCTTCGGCAGATCATGCTCGTGGCTGCGAGCGACCGGGCCGTGAGCCTTACCACCGCCGCGGAACTGCGGAGCGCGAGCCGAATGGTGACGAGCGCGGCCCGTACCCTTCTGCTTGTACATCTTGGCGCCGGTGCGCGCTACGTCCGCGCGGCCCTTGGCCTGATGCGTGCCCTGCTGCTTCTTGGCGAGCTGCCAGCGAACGACGCGAGCGAGAATGTCTTCACGCGGCTCGAGGCCGAAAATCGCATCAGAAAGGGAAACCTTCCCGGCGTCTTTGCCCTCAAGGGTCTTGACGTTGAATTCCATTGGTTTGGCTCCCTTACTTCGCTGCCGACTTGACGGCGTCGCGCACGATGATCCAGGCACCCTTGGAGCCGGGAACCGCACCCTTGACCAGGATCAGACCGCGATCTTCGTCGGTCGATACCACTTCAAGGTTCTGCGTCGTGACGCGGGTCTGGCCCATGTGACCAGCCATCTTCTTGTTCTTGAACACCTTGCCCGGATCCTGGCGCGAGCCGGTCGAACCGTGCGAACGGTGCGAAACCGACACACCGTGCGTGGCGCGCAGACCGCCGAAGCCGTGGCGCTTGATGGCGCCGGCAAAGCCCTTACCGATCGTCGTGCCGGTCACGTCGACGAGCTGACCCGCCGTGAAGTGACCTGCGTTAAGCTCGGTGCCGACTTCAAGCAGATTGTCTTCCGTGACACGGAATTCTGCGAGCTTGGCCTTCGGCTCTACGCTTGCGACGGCGAAATGGCCGCGAAGAGCCTTCGTCGTGTTCTTAACCTTAGCTTGGCCGGCACCCAGCTGAACTGCGGTGTAGCCATTCTTTTCAACTGTGCGCTGGGCTACGACCTGGCAGCCTTCCATACGCAATACGGTAACCGGGACATGCTCGCCGGCGTCGTTATAGACGCGGGTCATTCCCACCTTCTGTGCAATCACACCTGAACGCATCGGTTCAATCCTTCTCACTCAGCTCGACGACCGGAGGCCTTAGAGCTTGATCTCAACATCGACACCGGCGGCGAGATCGAGCTTCATCAGCGCGTCTACCGTCTGCGGGGTCGGGTCAACGATGTCGAGGAGGCGCTTATGCGTGCGCATCTCGAACTGCTCGCGGCTCTTCTTGTCGATGTGCGGGGACCGGTTTACCGTAAACTTCTCGATACGAGTCGGAAGCGGAACGGGGCCCCGGACGCTTGCACCGGTGCGCTTCGCCGTCGACACGATCTCGCGCGTGGAAGCATCGAGAATCCGGTGATCGAACGCCTTCAGGCGAATGCGGATATTTTGGCCGTTCATTCGACGTTATCCTTGTGTTTGTTATCTCGCGTGCCTTTCGAAAAGGCACGGTTTGTTCTGTTTCCTAAGGCGGACCACCGGTTTCAAAGATCGAGAGGGACGCCGACTGCGGCATCCCTATCCACTCTTTAGGCCTTTCGGCCCACCTTATTGTTAATTTCATTGGCCGCTTCGTTATCCGAAGCAGCGCGCAAATCGCGCTCGCGCGCCATTTGCAACATTTCTATGTCATAAGCAAGCGGCTAGTGCCGCTTGCATCATAATAATGTCATCGAATCGGCCACTCGGATGGAGTGGCCGTCTTCGAATTACTCGACGATGGATGCCACGATGCCAGCGCCGACGGTACGGCCGCCTTCGCGGATGGCGAAGCGAAGCTTTTCTTCCATCGCGATCGGAACGATCAGCTCGACGTCAACCGTGACGTTATCGCCAGGCATAACCATTTCCGTGCCTTCCGGAAGCGTCACGATGCCGGTCACGTCAGTCGTACGGAAGTAGAACTGCGGACGGTAGTTCGTGAAGAACGGCGTA